>JBJMJE010000027.1:0-14692 GCA_045806505.1 Gaiellaceae bacterium | reverse complement strand
GATCGACTTCGCCGACGAGGAGACGCTCTGGTACGCCGGCTGGCGCAGCGCAGGCTCGATGTACGGGCAGCTGACGTTCGACGGTTCCTATTCGACCGACGTCTCAGGCGATTTTCTCGTCGGCGCGCGCTTCCAGCCGCGCGTCACGCCGTATCCGGACGGCTCGGGCGTCGCCGCGGTCTTCGAGTCCACCTTCGCGCCTCCCGAGATCGCGCGCCTTGCGCCGGATGCGGAGCCGCAGGAACTCACGTCGCTCAACAGCGAGCTCGCGCCGCAGCTGCCGGGTGCCGAGTGGCGCCCGTACGAGTGGGAGTCGTTCGACGGCCGGCGGATCGAGGGCCTGCTCGCGCTCCCGCGCGGGCACGAGAACGGCGCGCTGCCGCTCGTCGTGTACGTGCACGGCGGCCCGACCTCGACCTGGGCGTGGAGCTTCCCCCCGCTGCTGATGCAGATGATGCTCCAGGAGGGCTACGCGCTCCTCCTGCCGAATCCCCGCGGCTCGACCGGGCGGGGTCAGGAGTTCGCGCGCGCGAACCTCGGCGAGATGGGCGGCGGCGACCTGCAGGACATACTCACCGGCGTCGACGCACTGGTCGCCGACGGCATCGCCGACACCGACCGCGTCGCGATCACCGGCGGCAGCTACGGCGGCTTCATGTCGACGTGGGCGGTCACGCAGACGGATCGGTTCGCGGCGGCGATCCCCTTCGCGGTCGTCACCGACTGGACGAGCTTCCACTACACCACCAACATCGGGCACTTCGACGCGCTCTTCCTGCAAGGAGAGCCGACGGATCCGAACGGGCCGTACCCGAAGTGGTCGCCCGTCTTCCACGCCCGGAACGTCAAGACGCCGACGCTGATCATCCACGGCGAGGACGACCTCTGCACGCCGTTGCCGCAGGCCACCGAGTTCTACAACGCGCTCGTCGAGGCCGGCTGCGAGGTCGAGCTCGTCATCTATCCGCGCGAGGGCCACGGATGGACGGAGCGCGAGCACCAGATCGATGCGTGGAATCGCGTGCAGGCGTGGCTCGAGAAGCACGTCGCCGGCGCCGTCAGTTCCTGATCGTCACATCCGAGTCGCGCTTCGCGGTGTTGCCTGCGGCGTCCCAGACGCGGACGCGTAGCCGGTACCGGCCGTTCGCGAGGCGCCTCGTGTCCCAGTACGGCTCGGGAAAGACCCGAAACCAGTAGATGCCGGGGCACCGGGCTGTGCGGTGGTGCCGCAGGCAGCCGTTCGCGGGCATGTTCTGATCCGTGCCCGGCGCGTAATGCTGGCCTGCGGGGAGCCGGAGGTAGCGATCCGAGCGGAACACCTCGTGGCGGTCGACGATCTCGCCGGTGCCGAGATGGACGACGGTGACGGCGAGCCGGAACGGGTGGTGCGGCGCCGCAAGCCAGGGCAGGTCGCGGAACCAGCCCAGGAACGACTGGGGGTCGTCGGCGCGCACGCGAACATCGACGATTCCGGCGAGGCGCCGCTTGTCGAGCCGAAGACCTGCCTGTGGCAGTCGCACCACGTGGCCGATCCGCCGGCCCCACGCCGGCGCCGCCGGTGTGTAGTACCGGATCTCCTCGACCTCGGGCTTCGCGCGATCGACGTACGGGTGCACCTTGCCTCCCGGCCGCAGCGCATTCACCCAGCGCCGCACGCCGTCGTCGCCGACCGCGCGCTCGCCGAGGTGCACGTGCCAGGTTCCTTCGCACGTCCAACCGACCATCTCTCCTGCGTCGACCGACTCCCCGACTCGAACGCGCGCATCCACGTGCTCGTAGCGGAAGTGGCCGATGTCGACGAGGCCGCGGATGCCGGGGCGGCTCGCCGCCTCGACCCGACCTCGCTCGATCGCGTAGACCCGATGTGTGCGCCGCGCCGGTGCGCCGGGCTCGGGCCGATCGTCGCGGACGGCGATGTCCACGCCGTTGTGGTAGATCGCGCCGACCTGCCGGTCGGGTCGCGGGTCGAGGAACGAGCCGCGGACCGGATGCTGCTCGTCGTGTGGCCGGACCGGCCACCCGCGCCAGTCGTCGTTGTAGCGCTCGGCCATGCCCTGATCTTCAGGGCTAAACTGGTCGCGCCGCGGGACTGAGGCGTTCCGAACCGCGTCAGGTCCGGGAGGAAGCAGCGCTAAGGACTCGTCCTCAGGTCCCGCGGTCTAAAGAAGCGTGGTAGTCGCGCCAGGCGCGCCGCGAGCGACGGAGCTTCGCGATCC
Source organism: Gaiellaceae bacterium (assembly GCA_045806505.1). Lineage (GTDB taxonomy): Bacteria > Actinomycetota > Thermoleophilia > Gaiellales > Gaiellaceae > DASVFB01. The sequence goes on along the minus strand of JBJMJE010000027.1, from coordinate 12,476 downwards.
CGATCCCGATCGGAACGAGGACGATCAGCGCCAGCACGGCTGCGGGAAGCAGCAGCCACTGCGCGGAGAGGCGGTTCGAGCCGCGGCCGTCGGCGAACGGCGTGAAGTCCGGCGAGGCGAGGACCTTCGGCGTCTTCTTGGCCGGCGCGAAGGTCGCCGCAGGGACGAACGAGTCGACGAGCCAGCGTCCCTTCGTCTCCTTCAGCACCGCCGTGAACGCGATCGCGCCGAGTGTCTCCTTGGGCGCCGGGTGCAGCAGGAGCTCGACGCTCATCTCGCGCGGGTAGGAGTAGTTGAGCGTCCACGTATGGAAGCTCCGGTTGCTCGTCTCGTACGGGAACACCGGCAATTGTCCGTGGCTCCACTCCTGCCGCGAGGTGCCCGAGCGGAACGCCGGCGTGACGAGCGGCAGCGCGCGCATCGGATCCTTCCGCTCGACCGCCGCGGGCACGAACGTGTCGAGGACGCGATCGACGGTGCGCCGACGCGTGGCGGTCATCGGCGCGTCCTTCGGCGTGCTCGGAATCCACGCGCCCGGGCGCAAGACCTCCTTCGTCTGATGTCCCTTCGGCAGCGCGACGACCGCCGCGGCCGCGACGACGGCGACGAGCAGCAGCCCGCCGATCCAGAACAGCCGCCGCCTCGCCCTCGGAGACCCCAGAAGCCCCATTTGAAGAGCATAAGACGCTTGTCAACCGCGGTGGTTAGCATCGCCCGGTGCCCGCGAGCACGGTCTGTCTCTCGTTCGATTTCGACGCGCTCTCGGTCTGGTTCGGGTACGAACGGACGACGCCGGCGATGCTCGCGCGCGGCGAGTACGGCGCCCGGGTCGGCGTGCCGCGCGTGCTCGAATTGCTCGACCGGCACGGCATCCGCGCGACGTTCTTCGTCCCCGGCCATACCGTCGAGTCGTTTCCGCACGTGACGGAGTCGATCCTCGAGCGCGCCCACGAGATCGCGCACCACTCGTACGCGCACGTCGACCCGTCCGGGCAGACGCGCGACGAGGAAGAGGCCGACATGGAGCGGGCGCTCGACGTGCTCGAGCGGATCGGCGTCAAGCCGCTCGGCTACCGCTCGCCGTCGGCGGATCTCTCCGGCTCGACGCTCGAGCTCGTCGAGGCGCACGGCTTCGTCTACGACTCGAGCCTGATGACGGACGACTACCGGCCGTTCCACCCGCGGATCGGCGACCGCGTCTCGCAGACCGAGCCGCTCGAGCGCGGCCGGGAGTCGACGCTCTGGGAGCTGCCGATGTGCTTCGAGCTCGACGACTGGGTGCACTTCCAGTTCAACTTCGAGCCGTACAGGAAGGGAGGCGCGCCGCCGAGCGCGGTCCTGGAGATCTGGCGCGACGAGTTCGACTGGATGCACGAGCACGTCGACGGGGGCGTCCTCACGGTCTGCATGCACCCGCAGGTGATCGGCCGTGGGCACCGCATCGCAATGCTCGACCGCTTCGTCGAGCACTGCTTCGGCGCGGGCGCGCGCTTTGCCCCGCTCGCCGAGGTCGCGGCCGCTCTCTGACGCGCGTCAGTCGGCGATGAGGGCCATGACGACGCTCTCGAGCCTGAGCGGGTATTCCTCGCCCTCGTCCAGGATCGAGACGACGACGTCCTTCACCGCCGTGCGTGCGCCCGGGGAGAGTTTCGCGTCGTTGTTCGCGATTCGTTCGAGCTCCTCGTACCAGTCCATTGCCTGCATCGTCGGGTCGAATGATCGCCCGGCTCGACGTCGGGCGCATCCGCAATAACCACGGCGTCTCCGCTACCCGAAAGGGTGATGTGACGCACCGTGCACTGATCGTCACGAAGTTCGCTTCGAAGGGTGCTACGGTCGTTCCGCCGCAGTTTCGAGGGGGCTTGGGTCTACAAACGGGGAGGACGAATGAAGCTGGCAGTTGTTTCTGCGCGCCTGGCGTTGGGCGTCGCCGCGATCGTCGTGCTGCTCGCGGGGGCGTTGTCCGCGACGGCGAACACATCCGGCACCGGAGTCGTCATCAGCCAGGTGTACGGCGGCGGCGGGAACTTCGGCTCGACGTACACGAACGACTTCATCGAGCTCTACAACCCCACGCCTTCGGCGGTGCCGCTGACCGGTTGGAGCGTCCAGTACGCCGCGACCACGGGGACCAACTGGCAGAAGACCGAGCTCGCCGGGACGATTCCGGCCGGCGGCTATTACCTGGTGCAGGAGGCTCAGGGCGCGGGTGGAACGACGCCGCTGCCGACGCCGAACGCAACGGGAACGATCCCGATGGCCGCGGGGGCCGGGAAGGTCGTCCTCCTCGACACGAACACGCTCACCACCGCAGGCACGTCCTGTCCCGCTTCGCGCGTCGACCTCGTCGGCTACGGCACCGGAACGAACTGCTTCGAGGGCGTCGCGCCTGCGCCGACGATCAACGCCGGGACGTCCGATCTGAGGGCGAACAACGGCGCGACCGACACCGACAGCAACGGAAACGACTTCGCAGCCGGCGCGCCCAACCCGCGGAACTCGGTCACCGTTCCGAGCCTCTCGATCGACGACGTGTCGCTGAACGAGGGCAACTCCGGCACGACGTCGTTCACGTTCACCGTCAGCCTCTCCGCGCCCGCAGGTGCGGGCGGCGTGACGTTCGACATCGCAACGGCCGACAACTCTGCTGCCTCGCCATCCGACTACACGTCGAAGGCGCTGACGGCGCAGTCCATCCCGATGAGCAGCTCGACCTACTCGTTCACCGTCCTCGTCAACGGCGACACGACGACGGAGCCCGCCGAGTCGTTCTTCGTGAACGTCGCGAATGTGACCGGCGCGACGGTCGCCGACTCGCAGGGCCAAGGCACGATCCTCGACGACGATGTGGACGTCTGCGCGCAGCCGTACGCGCCGATCTACACGATCCAGGGCAGTGGCCCGAGCGCGGCCGTCACCGGCGCAGTCGCAACCGAAGGCGTGGTCGTCGGCGACTACGAAGGACCGAGTCCCGCGCTGCGCGGCTTCTACCTCCAGGACGCGACAGGCGACGGCGACGCTGCGACCTCCGACGGCATCTTCGTCTTCAACAACAACAACAACAGCGTGAGCGTCGGCGACGTCGTTCGCGTCACCGGCACTGCGACGGAATTCCAGGAGCAGACGCAGATCAGCCTCGCGCCGACTCCGACCATCTCCGAATGCGGTACCGCCTCGGTCGCGCCGACCGACGTGACGTTGCCGTTCGCCTCGGCGACCTTCCCCGAGCGGTACGAGGGGATGCTCGTCCGCACGCACCAGACCCTCTACGTCACCGAGCACTTCCAGCTCGGGCGCTTCGGCGAGGTTCTGATGTCGTCGGGCGGCCGCTTGCACCAGCCGACGAACGTCATGGCTCCCGGTGCGCCCGCCGCCGCGTTGCAGGCGGAGAACGACCGGAACCAGATCCTCGTGGACGACGCGCTCCAGAACCAGAATCCCGACCCGATCGTGTTCGGACGGTTCGGCAATCCGCTGACGGCGTCGAACACGCTGCGGGGCGGCGACACCGCAACGGACGTCGTCGGAGTGATGACGTACACGTGGGCCGGGAACGCGGCGAGCGGCAACGCCTTCCGCGTCCGGCCGATCGGCGCGCTCGGCGGCGGCGTGCCGAGCTTCCAGCCGTCGAACCCGCGGCCCGTCGCGGCCCCGAGCGTCGGCGGCTCGGTACGGGTCGTCGGCATGAACCTCCTCAACTTCTTCAACACGTTCAGCGGCTGCGCGAACGGCGTGGGTGGGGCGTCGACGGACTGCCGCGGCGCCGATTCGCAGGCCGAGTTCGACCGGCAGTGGCCGAAGACCGTTGCGGCGATCCTGGCGATGAACCCCGACGTGCTCGGCGTCAACGAGCTCGAGAACGACGGCTACGGATCCGCGAGCGCGATCCGGTTCCTCGTCGACAGGCTGAACGACGCGACGGCGCCGGGAACGTACGCATTCATCGACGCCGACGCGGCGACCGGTCAGGTCAACGCGCTCGGCACGGACGCGATCAAGGTGTCGATGCTCTACAAGCCCGCGTCGGTGACGCCGGTCGGGCAGACGGCCGTGCTCAACTCGGTTGCGTTCGTGAACGGCGGCGACTCGTTCCCGCGCAGCCGGCCGTCGCTGGCCCAGGCCTTCCAGGTCAACGCGACCGGGGCGCGGTTCATCGTCGACGACAACCACCTGAAGAGCAAGGGCAGCGCCTGCGATCAGCCGGACGCCGGCGACGGCCAGGGAAACTGCAACCAGGAGCGCGCGAACGCGGCGACGGAGCTGACGAACTGGCTTGCGTCGAACCCGACCGGCACGGGCGATCCCGACATCCTGCTCGTCGGCGACTACAACAGCTACGCGATGGAGGACCCGATCACGGTCATCCGGAACGCCGGCTTCACGAATCTCGTATCCACGTTCGACGGGCCGCACGCGTACTCGTACGTGTTCGACGGGCAGTGGGGCTACCTCGACCACGCGCTCGGGTCCGCGAGCCTCGTCCCGCAGGTCACCGGCGTCGGCGACTTCCACATCAACTCGGACGAACCGTCGGTGCTCGACTACAACACCGACTTCAAGACCGCGAACCTGATCAGCACGCTGTACGCGCCGGATGAGTTCCGCGTCTCCGACCACGATCCCGTCGTCATCGGGCTCGATCCGCCGCTCACCTTCGACAGCCTTTGCTCGCTGACGAGGACACTCGTGTCCACGAGCGACGTGGCGGACGGGCTGTGCGACAAGCTCGCAGCGGCAGCGGCAGCGGACGCGGCCGGCAAGACGAAGACGCGCGACAACGTCCTCAGCTCCTACCGCTTCCAGCTGAGCGCACAGGCGGGCAGGTCGCTGTCGAAAGCGGACGCCGAGCGGCTCGCCTCGCTTTCGCTTCAGTTGCCGTAGGCGTCTCGGCTCGGCCGCACGCCCGCATTGCCGGGCGTGCGGCCGCGTCATATGCTCTGCGGCGTGAGGGGAGGCGGAAGGCTTCGCGGCGTGTTCGTCGCGCTCGCTGCGGCGGCGCTCGTGCTGCTACCTGCGGCGACGGCGTCGCACACGCCGAACCCGACCTCCGTCACGGTTGCCGGGTCGCTGCAGTCCGAAGCCGGTTGCGCGGGTGACTGGGATCCCGCCTGCGCGGCGACCCACCTGACCTACGACGCGAACGACGACGTCTGGCAGGGGACATTCACGCTCCCGGCCGGCGACTACGAGTACAAGGCGGCTGTCAACAACGCGTGGGACGAGAACTACGGCCGGCATGCGGTGGGCGGCGGCGACAACATCCTCCTGAGCGCGCCCGGCGGGCCGGTCAAGTTCTACTACGACCACAAGAGCCACTGGGTCAGCGACGACAAGAGCTCCGTGATCGCGGTCGCACCGGGAAGCTTCCAGTCCGAGCTCGGTTGCCCGGGCGACTGGGATCCGGGCTGCCTGCGCTCGTGGCTCGAGGACCCGGACGGCGACGGGATCTACACGCTCGAGACGACTGCGCTGCCCGTCGGCGACTACGAGACGAAGGTCGCGATCAACGAGGCGTGGGACGAGAACTACGGCCAGGGCGGGGTTCCCGGCGGCGCGAACATCGCGTTCTCGGTCGCCGCCGCGCAGTCGAAGGTGACCTTCTCCTACAACGCGACGACGCACGCGCTCACGGTTGACGTCGCGGCGCCGGTCGTCTTCCACGGCGACGTCTCTCACTTCGACCTCGCACGTAAGGACTGCCTCGGCACCGCGCGCAACACGACGTCGAAGGTCTGGTACACCGTCGCCAACGGCGTCCTCAGCGACACGTACTACCCGACGGTCGACAACACGAACGTCGAGACGCTGCAGTACGTCGTCACCGACGGCACGTCCTTCACCGACCTGCAGACGCGCGACATGACCTACAGCGTCGCGGCGCTGAAGGGGTCGGGCGGCATGGCGTGCCGCGTCACGGCGACCGCGAAGAGCGGCAAGTACACGATCGCCACGGACTACGTCACCGATCCCGCGCGGAACACGGTGCTGATGCATGTCACGTTCACGCCGCTCGACGCGAGCTACCGCCTGTACGTCCGCTACGACGCGACGGTGAACGGCAACGGCGGCGGCGGCCCGGACAACGGCGGCGCCGACTCCGCGACCGTCGACGAGTCGACCGGGCATCCGGTGCTCGTCTCGTACGACGCCGAAACCGCGACGAACGCCTCGAACCGCGACTATGCCCAGCCCGTGTACGGCGCCCTCGACGGGCCGCTTGCGGACGGCTCGAGCGGGCTCGTCGGCTCGACCGACGACGACATCGACGCGACGCAGACGGACGCGGCGAACGGGAATGTCGTCCAGCACGCGCGCGTCGTCGTCGACGGCAGCGGCGCTGCGACGCTCGCACTCGGCTTCGGCGCTTCGCAGGACGAAGCCGTCGGCGCCGCCGAGGGCTCGCTCGGCACGTCCTTCGCCAACACGCTCGACGCGTCCATGAAGGGCTGGCAGAAGTACGACAACTCGTTGAACAAGCCGCCGAAGGAGCTCAAGGGGCTCGACGGCGAGACCGCCGACGCGCTAGCCGACGAGTACTACCTGAGCGCGAACGTGATCAAGGCGTCCGAGGACAAGACGTTCCCCGGCGCGATCGTCGCGAGCCTCGCCTCGCCGTGGGGCCAGGCGGTTTCGGCAGGCGATCCGAACAACACGTACTTCGGCTCGTATCGCGAGGTATTCGGGCGCGACCTCTACGAGGCGTGGACGGGCCTGCTCGCGGACGGCGACCTCGCGACGGCGCGTGCCGCGACGCTGTTCCTGCTCGAGCGGCAACAACTCCCGGACGGCTCGCTGCCGCGCAACAGCCTCGTCAACGGGAAGCCGGCGCCCGACACGTTCGGGACGCAGCTCGACGAGTGCGCGTACCCGATCCTGATGGCGTACCAGCTCGGGCTCACCGGCACGTCGCTCTACGAGAAGCACATCAAGCCGGCCGCGAACTTCGTCGCGTCGCACGGGCCGTCGTTCGGCTCCGAGCGCTGGGAGGAGCAGAGCGGCTACTCGCCGTCGACGATCGCCGCCGAGATCGCGGGCCTCGTCGCGGCGGCGGAGATCGCGCGCGTGAACCACGACAGCGCATCGGCCGCCGTCTGGCTCGGCGTCGCGGACGACTATCAGCGCTCGATCAGGGGCTGGACGGTGACGACCAACGGGCCGCTCGCGCCGCGGTACTTCATCCGGCTCTCGAAGACCGGCGATCCGAATGCTGCGATCACGTACAACGTCGGCAACGGCGGACCGACGCTCGACCAGCGCGAGGTGATCGACGCGGGCTTCCTCGAGCTCGTCCGGCTCGGCGAGCTCTCGCAGAAGGATCCGGACGTCGTCGCGTCGTTGCCGGTCGTCGACTCCGTGATTCGGTCGAAGACGCCGAGCGGCGCCGGCTGGCACCGCTACAACGGCGATGGCTACGGCGACGGCTCCGACGACGGCCACCCGTGGGCGCCGTCGAACAAGGGCACCGGCCACCTGTGGCCCGCGCTCTCGGCCGAGCGCGCCGAGCAGCAGCTCGCTTCCGGCGACAAGGCAGGCGCGGCCGTGCTGCTGCTCGGCATGAAGCAGTTCGCGTCGGGCATCGGCCTGATTCCCGAGCAGGACTGGGAGTTCCCCGACCTCGCTCCGTCGCCGTTCGGAACGGACCCGACGATCGCGTCGATCGGCTTCGAGAACGGCGGCGCGGCAGGCTCGGCGTCACCGCTGACGTGGTCGGCCGCATCGTTCGTGCGACTCGCGGGAGACCTCGAAGCCGGCAAGAATGTCGCGCTGCCGAAGGCGACGTACGACCGCTACGTCAAGCGGACGCAGGGCACGACGCCGCTCACGCTCACGAGCCCCGCCGACAGGTCCTCCGTCTCAGGCTCACCGGTCACGGTGAGCGGGACGACGGCGCCCGGTAATGCGGTGTACGTCGCCGCGACGAACACCGACACGAGCTTTGCAACGACGGTCACGTCGACGACGGCGGACGCGTCCGGCAGCTTCAGCGTCGACGCCCCGGTCACCGGCGGCACGACCGTCTTCAACGTCGTAGCCGTGAACGCGAGCGGCGGCACGGCGCACGCCAAACGCAGCGTCGTCTTCGACTTCGTGCCCGGGACGATCCTGCTCGACGTGGCGGATCCGAACGGCGACGACAACGGCCCCAGCACGTACCAGTATCCGACGTCTCCCGACTTCCACCCCGGCGCGTTCGACCTGCAGCGCTTCCAGGTGATCGACTCGGGCTCAGACATCGTCTTCCGCGTCCAGACGCGTGACCTGACGCCGACCTTCGGGCCCGCGAACGGCGCGCAGCTCGTGGACGTCTACGTGCACGTGCCCGGCGCCGCCCAGACGTCGACGGCCGCGTCGTTCCCGCAGCGCCGCTACTCGATCGCGGGGAGTCACGCGTGGAGCCGGCTGATCGAGGTGCAGGGATTCGGGCAGCGGTACATCGACGCCGGAAACAACACGCTCGGCTTCGTGAACATTTCCGCGAACGAGATCTCGCGGTTCATCACGTTCCGCGTGTCGAAGGCGACGCTCGGCGTCCCCGGCCCCGGCTGGTCGTTCTCCGTGGTGCTCACCGGCCAGGACGGCTTCAGCCCGGATCAGGCGCGCGGCTTCCAGCCGACGCCGCAGCCGTTTCAGTTCGGCGTCTGCGCGCCGGGCGGCGCCGCGCCCATCTGCGGCTTCGATCCGAACGGCGTGCCGAAGGCGGTCGACGTGCTGGCGCCGGCGGGCGTGAGCCAGGCGACGGAGCTCGATCCGACGCTCGGCCCGGTCGTGCTGCAGGGCGTCCCGCTCGCGTAGCGCTTGGCGCAGCTGCTCACGACGGTCGTCGGGAGCTACCCGCAGCCCGACTGGCTGATCGACCGGACGCGGCTCGGCGAGCGGCTGCCGCCGCGGATCCGGGCGCGCGAGCTGTGGCGTGTGGACGAGGCGTTCCTCGAAGAGGCGCAGGACGACGCCACGCGGCTCGCCGTGCAGGACATGGAGCGCGCGGGCGTCGACATCGTCACGGACGGCGGGATGCGGCGCGAGAGCTACTCGAACCGGTTCGCGACGGCGCTCGCCGGCGTCGACCTCGACGAGCCCGGCGTCGCGCTCGACCGCACCGGGCACGAGAACCCGGTGCCGCGCGTGGTCGGGCCGATCCGCCGCACGCGTCCCGTCGAGGTGCGCGACGTGGAGTTCCTGCGCTCGATCACGGAGAAGCGGATCAAGATCACCGTGCCCGGCCCGTTTACGATGACGCAGCAGGCGCAGAACGACCACTATGCGAACGAGCGCGAGCTTGCGCTCGCGTATGCGGAGGCGGTGAACGAGGAGCTGCGCGACCTGAAGGCCGCGGGCGCCGACATCGTGCAGATCGACGAGCCCTACCTGCAGGCGCGGCCGGACGCGGCGCGCGACTACGCCGTCGAGGCGATCGACCGCGCGCTCGACGCGATCGACGGCGATACGGTGCTGCACACGTGCTTCGGCTACGCCGCGATCGTCCACGACCGGCCGAGCGGCTATCCGTTCCTCGCGGAGCTGAACGACTGCGCGGCGACGCACATCTCGCTCGAGGCGGCGCAGCCAAATCTCGATCCGCAGGTGCTGCGCGCGCTTCCCGACAAGACGGTCGTACTCGGCGTCCTCGACCTTGGTTCGGCCGAGTCCGAGACCCCGCAGCAGGTCTCCGACCGCATCCGCCGTGCGCTCGAGGTCGTCCCGCCGGAGCGGCTCGTCGTCGCGCCGGACTGCGGCATGAAGTACCTGCCGCGCGAGCTCGCGTTCCGTAAGCTCGAGGCGATGGTCGCCGGTGCCCGCGCAGCGTAAGACGCACATCGCGCGGGCGCATCCGGATCGTGTCGAGGTGCGCGGGCGGGACCTCGCCGGCGACCTGATGGGCCGGCTCACGTTCACGGAGTACTTCCATCTGCTGCTCACCGGACGCGAGCCGTCCGACGACGAGCGCTTCTTCCTCGATCTGCTGCTCGTGGCGATCGCGGAGCACGGGCTGATGCCGTCCAACGTCGCGGCGCGGCTGACGCTCGCAGCCGATCCGGACTCGCTGCAGGGCGCCGTCGCCGCCGGGATCCTCGGCGCCGGTTCCGTCGTGCTCGGGGCGTCGGAGGCGTGCGCGCGGCTGCTCGAGCGTGGAGGCGAGCCGCGTGTCGTCGCACGCGACATCCACGAGGCCGGCGGCAGGGTCCCCGGCTTCGGCCATCCGGTGCACACGCCCGTCGACCCGAGGGCGGAGCGGATCCTCGAGCTCGCGGACGGGCGCGGCGTCAGCGGCGCGAACGTCGCATTCGCACGCGACTTGCGGGACGCCGTCGCCGAGGAGTGGGGCAGGCCGCTCGTCATGAACGTCGCCATGGCGATCGCGGCTGTCTGGCTCGACCTCGGCTACCCGGTTTCGACCGTGAAGGCGGTGCCGATCCTCGCGCGGACGGCGGGCCTGCTCGCGCATCTGGCGGAGGAGCGGGAGGCGCCGCTCGGCTTTGCGCTCGCGCAGGCGGCGGAGGCCGCCGTCGAGTACGAGTGATCCTCGAGCCCGAGGTCGAGACGCGGCCGTGGGGCGAGCAGCTCGCGCTCGACGACGCGGCGTTTGGCGAGCAGGTCGCGTATCTGCGCGAGCGGTCGCCCTTTTACCGCGAGAAGCTCGACGAGCACGACGACGTCGGCCTCGCCGACATCGCTCGACTCCCACTCACGGAGAAGCGCGAGCTGCGCACGAGCGATGCGCCGCTCGGCAGGCACCTCTGCGTCGAGACGTCGGAGATCGTTCGCATCTACTCGACGAGCGGCACGACCGGCAGGCCGAGCTACATCCCGCTGACGGCGGAGGACCTCGAGAACTGGATCGTCGGCTCGGCACGGAGCTACGCAGCATCGGGGGTCGGGCCGGGCGAACGCATCGTATCGACGTACAACGCCGGCCCGTTCGTCGCCGGCGCGGCGCTCGCGTCGTTCGACCGGATCGGGCTGACGCACATCCCGGTCGGCACGGGCAACACCGAGCGGCTGCTGCAGGCGATCGACGAGCTGCGACCCGACGCCGTCGTCCTGACGCCGTCGTACGCGGCCTACCTCGCCGAGCGGGAGCCGCGCCTCGCCGGGTCGAGCGTGCGGCGCGTGCTCGTCGCCGGCGAGCCGGGCGGCGGTGAGACTGCCTTCCGGGCGAGGCTCGAGGAAGGTTGGGGCGCCAGGGTCACGGAGGCGATGGGGATCGGCGACATTGGCGTGTCCCTGTGGGGCGAGTGCGAGAAGCGGAACGGGATGCACCTCGGGGCGCGCGGCTTCGTGCACGCGGAGCTGATCGACCCGGCAACCGCACAGCCGGTGCCGCTCGAGCAAGGCGCGAGCGGCGAGCTCGTCCTCACGCACCTCCGCCACCGAGCGGCGCCGCTGCTCCGCTTCCGCACGCGCGACCATGTCGGGGTCACCGGCGTCGGCGTCTGTTCCTGCGGACGCACCGGTCCGACGATCCGCTGCATCGGCCGGACCGACGACATGCTGATCGTGCGCGGCGTCAACGTCTTCCCGTCGGCCGTGCGCGAGGTCGTCGGCGCGTTCGCGCCGGACGTGAGCGGCCACGTCCTCGTCAAGCCGCAGGCGCCGGGCGTGAAGCAGGATCCGCCGCTTCCGGTCGCGGTCGAGCTCGCGGAGGGACACGCAGCCGACGCAACGCTCGCCGAAGCGATCCGTGAAAGGATCCGCGACGTGCTCGTCGTCCAGACACGAGTGGAGCTCGTGCCGTGGGGAACGCTGCGGCGGAGCGAGTACAAATCGCACCTCGTGCAGCGATGAAGAAGCTCCAGAGCCAGGGCGTCCACCACATCACGATCGTCGGCGCCGACAGGCAGACGTCGATCGACTTCTGGGAGGGCGTGCTCGGGATGCCGTTCGTCTTCGAGCAGCCGAACCTCGACAACATGTCGGAGAGCCACCTCTACTTCGACCCGGGTGACGGCCGGCTGATCACGATCTTCACGAACGAGGAGCGCCGGCCCGATGCCACGCGCACGGCGACGGACATCGGCTGCGTCCACCACGTCGCGTTCGCGCTCTCGCAGGCGACGTTCCACCAGGCGGTCGCGCGCCTCGACGAGCGCGGCGTCCGCCACAGCGGCGTGAAGGACCGCGGCTTCATGGACTCGATCTACTTCGAGGATCCGCTCGGCCTGCTGATCGAGCTCGCGTCGTACCGCTTCGAGCCGCCGTTCGGATACACACACGCAGACGTGCTGCTCGAAGCGCACAGGCTCCGCGTCGAGCGCGAGGACTACAACATCGCGCAGGAGCATCTCGCCGATGCGATCGAGTTGCTCGTCGCGCGCTCGCGCGAGTCGTTGTCGGACGACCGCGCTCCGAAAGACCCCTATAACCGAACGGGAGGGTCAGATGGCTGAATACACGCTGAACATCCTCAAGCCGAGCGTCAACAACCTCACGGTGCGCATCTTCGTGCGCGCGGCGGGGCTCGACTTCGAAGAGGTCGA
>JBJMJE010000026.1:0-5880 GCA_045806505.1 Gaiellaceae bacterium | reverse complement strand
CGTCGACCACGGCAAGACGAGTTTGCTCGACGCGGTCCGGCAGACGGCCGTCGTCGAGACCGAGGCCGGCGGGATCACGCAGCACATCGGCGCGTACCAGGTCGAGCACAACGGCAGGCGGATCACGTTCATCGACACGCCGGGCCACGAGGCGTTCACGGCCATGCGCGCCCGCGGCGCGAAGGTCACCGACATCGCGGTCCTCGTCGTCGCGGCGAACGACGGCGTGATGCCGCAGACGAAGGAATCGATCTCGCACGCGCGCGCGGCCGAGGTGCCGATCGTCGTGGCGATCAACAAGGTCGACCTGCCCGACGCGAATCCCGAACGGGTGAAGGGCGAGCTCGCGACCGAGGGCTTGCAGCCCGAGGAATGGGGCGGGACGACGCAGGTCGCGGAAGTGTCCGCGAAGACGCGCCTCGGGCTCGACGAGCTGCTCGAGAAGGTGCTGCTCGTCGCCGACGTCGAGCTCGAGCAGCTGACGGCGAACCCGGGCGCGGATGCATCCGGCCCGATCATCGAGTCGCGCCTCGACCAGGGGCGCGGGCCCGTCGCGACGATGCTCGTCCAGCGCGGCACGCTCAAGGTCGGCGACCCGATCGTCGCCGGCGATGCGTGGGCGCGAGTCCGGGCCCTGAACGACTTCCGCGGCGAGAAGCTCCGCGAGGCGACACCGGGCACGCCGGTCGAGATCCTCGGCTTCGACAAGCCGCCGCCCGCAGGCGAGACGGCCCGCGTCGTCGAGAACGAGCGCCGCGCGCGCGAGCTTGCCCATACGCGCGGCGAACGGCTCCGCCGCGAGCAGTTCGCACAGCGGAGCGCGTCCTCGGTCTCGCTCGAGGAGTTCTTCGAGCAGCTCGGCCGGGGCGGCGTACAGGACCTGAACCTGATCCTGAAGGGCGACGTCGTCGGTTCCGTCGAGGCGGCGGTCTCGGAGCTGCAGAAGATCAAGCACGAGGAAGTGCGCGTGAACGTCGTGCTGCAGGGCGTCGGCGGCATCACCGAGAACGACGTGAACCTTGCGCGCTCGACCGGCGCGCTGATCATCGGCTTCAACGTCCGGCCGAGCGCCGAGGCGCGTGCGCTGGCCGAGCGCGAGAGCGTCGAGATCCGGACGTACCGCGTCATCTACCAGCTCACGGAGGACATCGAGCAGGCGCTCGTCGGCATGCTCAAGCCGATCGAGACGGAGGCGATCCTGGGCGAAGTCGAAGTGCGTGCGATCTTCCGCGCGTCGCGGCTCGGCAACATCGCCGGCTGTATGGTCACGAGCGGCGTCGTCCGGCGCGGCGCGCAGGTCCGCGTCGTCCGCGACGGGACCGTGATCTACGAGACGACGATCGGTTCGCTCCGTCGGATCAAGGACGACGTACGCGAGGTCCAGGAGGGTTTCGAGTGCGGGATCCTGCTCGACAACTTCAACGACGTCAAAGAGGGCGACGTGCTCGAGTGCTACGAGACGCGGCAGGTCGAGCGCACCGACCTCAGCGCGCCGGCCCCCGCGACCGCTTCGTAGTTCCGCGGCGCAATGGGCGCCGGGTACGTGGGCATCCTCTCGGCGGAGCTGCACTTCCCCGAGAGCGCGTCGCTGAAAGGGAAGCGCAAGTTCGTCAAGTCGGTGAAGGCGCAGCTGCAGCACCGCTTCGGTGCGTCGGTGGCGGAGGTCGACCACCACGAGCTCTGGCAGCGCTCGCGGATCACCGCGTCATGCGTGGCACGGGACTATCACGACGTGGAGCTGCTGCTCGACGACGCGGAGCGGTACCTGCACGGGCAAGAGTTCGAGTGCATGCGCGTCGAGCGGCAGGTGGTGACCCTCGATGAGTGATCGCATGCGCCGCGTGAACGAGTCGGTGCGCGCCGTGCTTGCCGAAGCGATCGGCGAGCTCAAGGACCCGCGGATCGGGTTCATCACCGTCACCGGTGTCGACACGTCGACGGACCTGCGCCAGGCGACCGTCTTCGTCAGCGTGCTGGGCTCCGAGCGGAAGCGCGCGCAGTCGCTCGCCGGCCTCGAGGCGGCGCACGGCGTCCTCCAGCGACGGATCGCAAGCGAGCTGCGGATGAAGCGAACGCCGCAACTGACCTTTCAATACGATCCGTCGGTTGAACAGGGGGTCCGGATGTCGAAGCTGATCGATGAGCTCGTCACAGACGACGACGACCGAGACGGCTGACCTCGACGCGGTCGTCGAGGCGCTGCGCTCGCACGACCGCTTCCTCGTCACGACGCACGAGAATCCGGACGGCGACGCGCTCGGGTCGCTGCTCGCCGCGACGCTCGCGCTGCGCCAGCTCGGCAAAGACGTCTACATGTACCTCGCCGGCCACGCGCCGCTGCCGGGCGAGTACACGTTCATGCAGCTCGACGAGCTCAAGCGGACGCTGCCGGAGGACGACGAGCGGGTGCTGCTCGCCGTTGACTGCGCGAACGAGAGCCGGCTCGGCCCGGACCCGGAGATCCTGCACCAGTCGCCGTTCACGATCGACGTCGACCACCATCACGACAACACGCGCTTCGGCGACGTCAATCTGATCGTCGCGGACGCCTCGTCGACGGCGGAAGTGCTGCGCGACGTCTTCGCGGAGCTCGGCGTCGAGCTGACGCCGGAGATCGCGGAGGCTCTCTACATCGCGCTCGTGACGGACACCGGTCGTTTCCAGTACGCGAACACGTCGCCGAAGGCGCTCCGCCTGGCGGCCGAGCTCGTCGAAGCCGGCGCCGACGTGCACCGCGTCTTCCAGGGCGTCTACGAGAACGTGCAGTTCGCGAAGCTGAAGCTCCTCGCCCGCGCCCTCGAGCGCGCGCAGGTGTACGAGGGCGGTGCGCTCGTCGTGTCGTTCCTGCTGCGCAACGACTTCACCGAGGTCGGCGCCGCCGAGCCGTACAGCGAAGGGATCATCGACTACCTCCGCGCCGTCGAGGGCGCGCTCGTCTCGGTGCTGATCCGCGAGCCGCCGCGCTCGGACGGGCCGACGCGCCGCGTGTCGCTGCGTTCGAGCACGGACGAGATCGACGTCTCGGCGATCGCACGCAAGTCGAGCGGCGGCGGCCACCGCCAGGCGGCCGGCTTCTCGAGCGAGCAGTCGATCGACGAGATCACCGACCTCATCCGCCGCGAGTACCTCGCGCAGGTTGGTTCCAAGGGCGCTTGAGCCTGCCGGCGTCGTCCTCGTGGACAAGCCGGCGGGGCCGTCTTCGTTCAAGGTGATCGCGGAGCTGCGGCGGCGAACCGGGGCGCGAACGGGTCATGCCGGAACGCTCGATCCCTTCGCCACGGGGCTGTTGCTCGTCCTCTCGGGGTGGGCGACGAAGCTCCAGCCCTGCTTCGTCGGGCTCGACAAGCGCTATGTCACCGACCTCGACCTGTCGGCGACGACGTCGACCGGCGATCCGGAGGGTGAGGTCGTCGATCGGCATGAGGCGCCGCGGGCGGACGAGCTGGAACGGCTGGTCTCGTCGCTCCGCGGCGAGGTCGAGCTGCCGATTCCGGCTGCCTCGGCGGTGAAGATCGGCGGCGAGCGCGCGTACCGGCTCGCGCGGCGCGGGGTGGAGGTGACGATGCCCACGAGGCGCTCGCAGGTCTTCGAGCTCGACGTCGTCGCCTATAGAGAAGGCGTCGCGACGCTCGACCTCCGCGTCAGCTCCGGCACGTACGTGCGCGCGATCGCGGCTGCGCTCGGCGGTCACTGCCGGAAGCTGCGGCGGCTCGAGATCGGGCCCTTCCTGGTGGACGACGCCGATCCGGAGCGGATGCTTCCGCCGCCCGACGCGTTCGACCGGCTGCCTGCCGATGCGCGTGCTCGCGCGCCGAAGGACGCGCTCCGTCGGATCGGCCGCGAATGACGGACGAGATTCGCGGGCTGGTTGCTGCCGGCGAGCTTCGGGAAGCGGCACGCCTGCTCGGGCGCCCGTTCGAGGTCGCCGGCGTCGTCGTCGAGGGCGATCGCCGCGGCAAGCTGCTCGGCTTCCCGACCGCGAACCTCGACCTACCCGCCGAGCAGTTGCTACCGCCGCGTGGGATCTACGTCGGCCAGGCGCTCGGACACCGCGCGGCGATCTCGATCGGCGTCAACCCGCACTACGGCGGCACGACGCTCCGCGTTGAGGCGCACCTGCTCGACTTCGACGGCGACCTCTACGGGCAGGAGCTCGTGGTCGAGCTCTGGGAGCGGCTGCGCGACGAGCGCGCATTCGCGAACGAGGCCGAGCTGGTCGAGGCGATCGCCGCCGACGTCGAAGCGGCACGTGCCGCGGTCAGACCATGATCACGGCGCCGCTTCGGCGCGGATCCGCGCCGGCGCCCGTCCGGCCGACGGTGCTCACGCCGCCGAAGTAATGGTGGAGGCCGGGCCACCGGCGAACGGTTCGGCCGTCGCGCTCGAGCGACGCCAGCGCCTCCTCGTCCACGCCGGCCTCGGCGTTGACGGTCGTGTCCGTCGGATGAAACCGCGGCCGGTCGACCGCGGCCTGGGGCTCGAGGCCCTCGTCGAGGATCCCCGAGAGCACGAGCGTGAGCGCGGTCGGCAGCCGCGTGCCTCCCGCGGCGCCCGCCACGAGGACGAGCCCGTCGTCGTCGAGCACAAGCGACGGAGCCATCATCGACCCCATCCGCTCGCCGGGGACGAGGTCGCCGACGACGAGATCGACCTCGCCGAGCATGCTGTTCAGGTGCAGGTCGAGCCCGGGCAGGAAGTCTCCGCTGCCGAGGCCGAGGCTCGTCGTGAACGCGCACGCGTTCCCGTCGTCGTCGACCACGCTCACGTTCGTCGTATGCGTCTCGGCGCCGCGCACGTCGAGCACGCGGACGACCTGAAGCACGCGCTCCGTCTCGCTCAACCCGCGCAGCCTCGCAAGCCGCGGCAGCAGGTCGGGAAGCTTCGACAGGCCGCCGCGCGTCAAGACGCGATAACCGACGTACTCGACCTCGAGCGGCTCGCTCCAGATCGCCTCGTAGTCGCGCAGATCGTCCGCCGTGACGATCCCGCCGCGCGCCCGCATCAGCGAGAGCACCGACTGTGCGAGCGAGCCCGTGTACATCGACGCTGCGCCTTCGGCGACGAGGAGCGAGAGCGCCTTCTCGATCCCGGGCTGGCGAAGCGTGTCGCCCGCCTGCAGCAACACGTTCTCCGGCGCGTAGATCCGCTCCCCCGAGTCCATCGTCATGATCGGCGCGAGCATCGCGAGGCACGATGCGTGTGCCGGGCTCATCTCGACACCGCCGCGCGCGAGCCGGATCGAAGGCTCGAAGACGTCGCGCCACGGCAGCCGCCCGAACCGCTCGTGCAGTGCGCCGACGCCGGCGGCGACGCCGGGGACCGCGAACGACGCGGCGCCGATCGCGTAGTGGACATGCTCCTCGCCGAAGGGCACCTGGAGGTGCGTCAGCTCGCCGCCCTCGCCGGAAGGGATCGAGCAGAAGCAGTCGAGGTTCCACGACTGTCCGGAGGGGGCGTCGAAGTAGATCGCATGGCCCCCGCCGAGGAGCCCCGTCATGATCGACTCGGCCACGCACGAGGCGAGCGTCGCGGCAACGGCAGCGTCGGCCGCGTTGCCGCCGTTCGCCAGGATCTCGGCGCCGGCGGCGGCTGTGGCCGGGTTTCCGGCGGCGATCCCTGGCTCCATCGACCGAGCAGACTACTTCCCGGTGTCCGCTACGCTACGCGGCGACCGCAAGCCTCGGCCGTGCGCCTTCTTCCTTGGCGGCGCGCTGGGACTGCGGAGTCCACGAACGAGAGGGGATTCATGAGCCTCACCAAGGAAGAGAAGCAGAACATCATCAAGGAGCACGGCCGCGCGGAGACGGACACGGGGTCGCCGGAAGTCCAGATCGCAATGCTGACGCGGCGGATCAACCAGCTCACCGAGCACCTTCGCAC
>JBJMJE010000025.1:0-7805 GCA_045806505.1 Gaiellaceae bacterium | reverse complement strand
CCGTGCAGGCGCCGACCCCGCCTGGAGGTGGCTCGTCATGCAGAGCTTCAGACACACCCGTCCCCGGAAACCGCTGGTCCCGAGCGGATGGAGGCGCTCCGCCCGCCTCCGCTGGCTCGCCATCTGCGCCGTCGCTGCGCTCGGCGTCGCGCTTGCTTTCGCGACGGCCGGCTCGACGGCCAGCTCGACGACGGTCGCGGCGAGCGCCGACACGTACGTCTCGGCAGGCTCGGCATCGAAGATCTACGGAACGGCGAACGCGTTGAAAGTGACCGGCTCGCCCGTCGCGCGAACGTATCTGCGTTTCGACCTCACAGCCGTGACGCCGTCCGTCACGAAGGCGACGTTGCGCGTGTATGCGAAGAACAACAGCACTGCCGGTTTCGAGGTACGCGGCATGTCGAGCGGCACGTGGAGCGAGACGACGACGAATTACTCGAATGCTCCGGCGCCAGGCGCTGCAGCCGGCCCACGGTCGGGCTCGTTCCCCGGAAATGCGTGGGTGTCGACCGACGTGACGTCGCTCGTCGCCGCCGGCAAGCTCGAAGATCTCGTCCTGATCCCGGGGAACAGCTACGCGGCGTTCTCGATCGCGAGCCGCGAGGCCGGCACGGCCTACGCGCCGCAACTGGTCCTCGAGACGGCGCCGGCGACGACCACCGGCACAACGACGGCCGTGCCGCCGCCCCCGCCGCCGAACCCCGGCTGCCAGCAGCCCTACTCGGCCGACAGCCCGTGGAACACGCCGATCGCTGCGACGCCGTCACTTGACCCGGACAGCGCGCTGTACGTGAACTACCTCGTCACGAACACGGACCAGAACATCCTCACGTCGGACCCGACGCAGTACTCGTTCCCGCTGTTCGTCGTCGACGCGTCGACGACGCAGCGCACCGTCAGGTTCAACGTCAACAACACGAACGGCTACGGCAGCGGCACCTACTCGAACGTGTACGGCGGCGGCAGCGACGCCGCCACGAACATGGCCGTGACGCAGGGCAACTGGTCGGTGACGCTCCCGGTGCCGGCGAACGCCGGCTCGGCGAACGGCAGCGACGGCCAGGCGATCATCTGGAATCCCGCCACCGGTGACGAGTGGGCGTTCTGGCAGTTGCTGCCGGATCCCGCGAGCCCGGGCAACTTCGTCGCCACGAACGGCTACCACTACAACACGCTCTGGAACGGCGTGCCTCCGAAGGGCTTCGGCTCGCGCGGTCCGGGCATGACGTACTTCGAGGGTCTGATCCGCCCCTGCGAGGTCATGCAGGGGCACATCGACCACGCGATCGCGTACGCCTTCCGCTCGCCTGCGCCGGACTGGGTGTATCCCGCTACGAAATCCGACGGCGGCAAGTTCGGCGACGCGTTCCCGGAGATCGCGGGTGTGACGAAGCGGCTTCCCGAAGGCGCCCGGCTGCAGCTCGATCCGACCCTGCGCGACGACGATCTCGGCCCGCTCAAGGATCGCCACGGCAACCCCTGCTCGACCAAGGACGCGGCCGGCGTCTGGAAGCCGACGCCGTGCCTCGTCATCGCGCACGCGCTGCAGCGCTACGGGATGATCGTCTCCGACCACTCCGGCCGCTCGAAGATCTACGCGGAGTACTCCGACTGCCCGACGAGTCCCTGCACCGGCTGGACGGCCCGCTGGGGACAGACGGTGAACGGCGTCGCGGTTCCGGCGCTCGATCAGTACACGGCGAACCCGATCCCGATGAACCGCTTCCGCGTCGTCAGGCTCGGGCCGCTCAACCCATAACCGGCGACTGCACGGTGGAGGAGCCGCGACGCTCGCGGCTTCCTCCGCCGTCAGCGGCGGACGCGATCGCGCACGCGGCGGGCGAGCGGCCGACCGTACGCATACACCGCGTGCTCGACGCGGCCACCGAGGCCCGGCGCGAACGCGCGGATCTCGACGAGGTCTCGCGTCCCGCGCGCGAACTGCAGCTTGTACCGCTCCGCGCCGCCGAGGAACTCGTAGCGGCGAGAACCCGCTGCGAAGCACCGTGCAAGCAACTCGTAGTGCAGGACCTTCCCGGGCGACATGCGCTCGTACCGCGTGTCGAAGCCGCCCTTGAGGTGGTACAGGACGCCGTCGGCTTCGAGGTCGTAGTGGAACGCGATCGTCCGGCCGTCCAACCGGAGAAACGCGAGGCGCAGCCATCCCCGTGCAGCCGCCCACTCGGCGACCTCGCGGTAGAAGCGAAGCGTGTTCGGCTGCGAGCGGATCGCTGTGCCCTCGGCGTCCTTCCAGCCCGAGCCTTCGACCGCGAACCCGTCGTCGAGCAGCTCGGCCAGACGCTGCGATCCGTCCTCGACGTCGACGGACAGCGTGCCGGTTTCCTCGGCGCGGCGGCGCCGGCGCTTCACGTCGCCGCGCAGGTTCGGGCTCAGCCGGCGCTCGAACTCCTGCCAGTCGCCGTGGATGTCGACGTACGGCGAGCTCAGGCGGACACGCTCGGCGACCGCGTACCCTCCCGCCGTCGCGGCGGCGCGCAGCGCGTGCGCTCCGGTGGAGCTCGCGTCGACGAAAGAGACGACGACGGTTCCGGCGCCGAGCGCGAATGCTTCACGGGCGACCGCCCCCGTCGCTTCCGCGTCCACCGCGAGGATGCCGAACTCCGGCGAGTGGTAGTTGGCGGGTGACGCGATCCGGCGCCGGCCGCGAAGGAACGGGAGGAAGCCGACGACGGCGCCTTCGCGCTCGGCGGTGATCGCTTCGACGCGGCCGCCCGCGAACGCGCGCGCCCACGCCTGAATCCAGCCCGCGCGGAGAAACGGTGACGCGGCCACGCGATCCGCGAGCGAGTCCCAATCGGGGACGATCGCGTTCGCGTCCCGGTGCCGCACCGTCACGTCCGCCGTCAGACGCCGGACGCTAGCAGCGGTCGCTACGCTCGGCGCATGCCGCCGCCCGCGACGGCCTGCGTCATCGGCAGCATGGATCTCGTCAGGCCTCTGGCACTGGCGGGCATTCGCTGCGCCGTCGTCGCGCCCGCCGGCTCGCCGCCGCAGTACTCGCGGCTCGCGGCCGAGCGGCTCGTCTGGGACGACCCGTGGGAGGAGCCGGCGCGGCTCGTCGAGCGCCTCGCGGCGTGGGCGGAGACGCAGCAGGTCCCGCCGACGCTGTTCTACGAAGAGGACCGCGATCTCGTCGCGATCTCGCGGCAGCGGGACCGCCTGGCCGCGTTTCGCTTCCTGCTTCCGCCGGCCGACCTCGTCGAGGACCTCGTCGACAAGGCTCGTTTCGCCGGCCTCGCGGAGCGGGTGGGGCTCCCGGCGCCTGCGGCGCGCGTCGTGCAGGCGTCGGGCCCGCCTCCGGACCTGCAGCTCCGGTTCCCGCTGATCCTGAAGCCGTTGACGCGTCGCGCGTTCGACCGCTGGCACGCCGTCGCCGGGGGCGCAAAGGCGGTCACGGTCGACGACGCCGCGGAGCTGCGGCGCCTGTGGCCGCTCGTCGTCGACGCCGGCCTCGACGTCCTGGCGCAGGAGGCCGTCCCGGGGCCGGAGACGCGCATCGAGAGCTATCACGCGTACGTCGACCCGCGCGGGGACGTCGTGGCGTCGTTCACGGGCGCGAAGCTGCGGACGAGACCGCTGACGAACGGCTTCAGCACCGCGCTCGTGATCACCGATGCCCACGACGTGGCTGCCCTCGGGCGTGAGATCGTCGAGCGCCTCGGGCTGGTCGGCGTCCTGAAGGCGGACTTCAAGCGGCGCGACGACGGCAGCCTTGCGCTGCTCGAGATCAACCCGCGCTTCAACCTGTGGCACCATCTCGCGGCGCGCGCCGGCGTCAACCTGCCGGCGCTCGTGCATGCGGACCTGACCGGCGAGGCGAGGCCGCGAGTCGCGTCGCCACGGCCGGGGGCGACGTGGGTGGCTCCTGTGCAGGATCTGCTGGCTGCGCGGAGCGACGGCGTGCCGCTCCGCAAGTGGCTCGCCTTCGTCGCGCGCGCCGATGCGCGCTCCGTCGCCGCATGGGACGACCCGCTGCCGTTCCTGCGCGGCGTGCTCTGGAACAGGGTGCGTTCGCGGCTCGCGTGAGGTATGCGGTCCTTGCGGACGTGCACGGAAACCTGCCGGCACTCGAGGCGGCCGTCGCAGTACTCGAGCACGAGCGCACCGATGCGTGGATTCACGCCGGTGACGCCGTCGGCTACGGCCCCTGGCCGAACGAGTGCGTCCGGTTGCTGGCGTCGCTCGACGCGGTCGCCGTCGCCGGCAACCACGATCTCGGCGTCCTCGGCCGGCTCGACGTCTCCCGCTACCACCGGATCCCGCGGCGGCTGATCGAGTGGACGCGCGCCGTCCTGGCCGCCGACGCGCGACGGTGGCTCGAGGCGCTCCCCGTGCAGGCGAGCGGCGAAGGAGTCGTAGTCGCGCACGGCACGCTGGACGATCCGTCGGAGTACGTGCGCACGCCCGCCCACGCCGCACGGGAGCTCGCGCGGATGCCGTCGACCGAGACGCTCGTCCTCGGTCACACGCACATCGCCTGGTGGTACGACGGCCGCCTGCTGAACCCGGGCGCGATCGGGCAGACGCGCGACGACCACCTCCTCGCGCGCTTCGCCGTCCTCGACACCGCCGCGAAGACGGCCGAGCTTCGCGAGGTGCAGTACGACGTGGCGCGAGTCCGCCGCGAGCTGCTTCGGCGCGGACTGCCGTTCGGGACGTACCGCTGGCCGCCCTCCAACGCGGCCCGGCTGACGGCGGGCGTGCTCCTGCGCTGATGGTCGATCGGCTCGAGCTAGAACGTTTCGACGCGCTGGAGCCGCTGCGCGAGACGTGGACGCAACTGGCGGCGGCGCAGCGCAGCGTCTTCGCGACGTGGGAGTTCGCCGACGTGTGGTGGCGCAGTTTCGGCCGCGGACGGCCGCTGCACGCGTACGCGTGCAGCCGGCGCGACGACCCCGTTGCGATCCTGCCGCTCTATTCGTGGCGTGCGCGGCCGCTCCACGTGCTGCGATTCGTCGGCGCTCCGGAAGGCGACGAGCTCGGCCCGATCCACGGCGGGGCCGACGGGCGCGAGCTTGCCGAGGGGATCGCACTGGGGCTCCGGCGTGCAGGCGCGCAGGTGCTGCTCGCCGAGCACGTGACGGGCGACGCCGGCTGGCCCGGGCGGCTCGGCGGACGGCCCCTGAGGCGCGAGGGCTTTCCGGTGCTGCGTTACGACGGTGGCTGGGACGCGTATCTCGCGGGTCGCTCGCGCAACTTCCGCTCGACGCTCGGGCGCGCGGAGCGCAGACTCGCAGCCGAGGGCGCCGCTTTCCGCCTGACGACGGCCGCGACGCTGGAGCGAGATCTGGACTCGCTCTTCCGGTTGCACGCCGCCCGCTGGGGCGCCGAGACGCCGTTTCTCCGGGCAGCCGCGTTCCACCGCGAGTTCGCGCGGGCAGCTATCGAACATGGATGGCTGCGGCTGTGGGTCGTCGAGGTCGGCGGCGCGGCGATCGCTGCGTGGCACGGCTACCGGTTCGCCGGCGTCGAGTCGTACTACCAGTCGGGCCGCGACCCGTCGTGGGAGCGCTTCAGGCTCGGGACGTTGCTCGTCGCGCACTCGATTCGCGAGGCGATGTGCGACGGCATCGGCGAGTACCGGTTCCTGCGCGGGGAGGAGCCCTACAAGTACCGCTTCACAGACGAGGATCCGGGCCTCCTGTCGTTCGGCATCTCTCGCGGCGCGGCCGGCGCGGGAGCCGTCGCCGGGCTCGCGCTGGCGGTGCGCGGCCGCCGGCTGGCCCGCTCCGCACGGCCCGGGTTGGCGAGGCTCCGCAGGACGTAGGCTCGCCGGCTCGAGGGCAGCGCCGTGAGGCCCGTCACCCTGTGCTTCCACGCGGCCTCGCAGGAATGGGCGCACGGGATGTCGATCCCGCCGCGGCAGATCGTCGCGCAGGTGCGGGCGATCCGGCGCATCCGGCACGTGGACGTCACGTTCGACGACGCGTTCCGAAGCATCTCGGCCGTGCTCCCCGACCTGCTCGCGCTCGGAGTGCCCGTGACGGTCTTCGTCTGCACCGGTCTCGCCGACCGCGGCGGCGCGCCGTTCGCCGTTCCGGAGCTCGCCGGCGAGGCGGAGGACCAGCTGAGGACGATGACGTGGGACGAGGTTCGCGAGTGGGCCGGGCGCGGCGTGCGCATCGGCTCGCACACGGTCTCGCACGCGCATCTGCCCACGCTCTCGGACGAGGAGGTGCGCGCGGAGCTGGTGGATTCGAAGGCTCGCATCGAGGAAGAGCTGGCACGCGAGTGCTCGTGGATCGCGTACCCCTACGGCGAGCACGAAGACAGGATCAGGCAACGCGCCCGCTCGGCCGGGTACGCCCGTGCGTTCGCGCTTCGTACACCGGGCCGCGACGAGTACGCCGTTTCGCGCGTCGCCCTCAACCGACGCGACTCCGTCCCGCGTGCGCTCCTCAAGGCGTCGCCGCTCCACTACCCTGCTCGCCGGCTGTCGGAGCGGTTCCCGTCGCGCTACGGACGGCCGCACGAGCTGTAGCCGCCGCGACGATTCCGCCGACTCCGAGAACCCACCCGTTTGGGTGGTCCGCATGTCTGCCGGTTCGGGCGGTTCCGCAATTACGGCATCGGCAATACGCTGCGGCAACGAGGTCGGGTGTGCCCGGCCTCGGTCAATCGACGGCTGCCGAGGCTGCGGTCCTCGGAGTAGGGGGATCTGTGGCGATTTCGCCTTCGACCGACGCACGACCGCACACCTTGCGGCGGATGACCGCGCGTGCGCGTGTCCTCCTCGTCGTGGCAGCGTTCGTGATCGTGTGCGTCGCCGCGGACGCCTCCCTCGAGGCGACGAGCACGAAGGATGCGGCCGCCGTCACGGCAACCTCGTCCACACCGAACCCGATCGTCGCGGAGAACGCGCAGCCGGGGACGACGGCATGGCAGATCGGCCTCGCGCCGTACAGGGTCGCCGACGACCCGACGGGACAGATCAAGGGTTATGCCGGCGCGACGAGCGTCGACCGCGGCGGGACGATCGGCTTCAACGTCAGCGTCAATCCGGCCCAGCAGTACACGATCGACATCTACCGGCTCGGCTGCTACGCCGACGCGAGCGGGACCTGCCTCGGCGGCCGCTTCATGCAGCACCTCGGCCCGTTCGACGGGGTCACGCAGCCGGCGTGCACCGTCGACGGTCCGAGCGGCACGAACACCGGCCTGACCGAGTGCCACTGGACCGGGCCCACGTTCACGGTGCCCGACACGTGGACGAGCGGGATCTACGTCGGCGTGCTCACGAACGCCGCGAACTATCAGAACTACATCCAGTTCGTCGTGCGAGACGACGGGAGCCACTCGGCGTTCCTCTACCAGCAGCCGGTCGCGACGTACGAGGCCTACAACAACTGGCCCAACTACGGCGGCGACAACGCGAACAACGGGAAGAGCCTCTACGACAACGTCAGCGGCGGCGCCGACACGGTCGCAGGGGCGGGGCGGACGCGCGCCGTCAAGGTCTCGTTCGACCGCCCGTACGCCGGCCCGGGCTCTGCCGACCTGCTGGACTCGAACGGCTGGAGCTGGGAGGGCTACTTCATCCGCTGGGCCGAGAAGAACGGCTCCGACCTGACCTACGCCACGAGCGTTGACCTCGACCAGCACCCGGAGCTCCTGCTGAACCACAAGGCGTTCCTCTCGGTCGGCCACGACGAGTACTGGTCGAAGCCGATGTTCGACGGGGCAGTCGCCGCGCGCGATGCGGGCGTGAACCTCGGCTTCTTCGGAGCGAACGACGTCTACTGGCAGACCCGCTTCGAGACCTCGAGCGCCGGCGTTCCGGGGCG
>JBJMJE010000024.1:0-28415 GCA_045806505.1 Gaiellaceae bacterium | reverse complement strand
CAGGCGATCACCGCCGCGGGCACGGGCGCGATGGGAGCGCTCGACGCCGAGCGGTTCCTCGCCGCACGGCACGGCCACCTGATGGCCGCCGAGTCGGCGCCAAGGAGCTAGCCGACCCCCGAAGTACGCTCGGCGAGTGGCCGAGTGGATCGACCTGCTCGATCCAGACCGGGCGACGCTCGTGGAGGCTCTGCCGAGCGACGTTCACGATGACGTCGTCGACCGTTTGCTCGCGCCGCTCGTCCACGACGACGAGCCGCGCCCGAGGATCTCCGGACGCAAGACGTATGTCTTCGGCGTCCTCGTGACGCCGAAGGTGCTTACCGAGCAGGACGCGCTCTACTTCCAGGAGATCGACTTCGTCGTGACGCGCGAGCGCGTCGTGACGGTGCGTAAGACGCCTCCACACTGCCCGCCGTTCGGCGTCGACCTGCCGAAGAGCGGACGCGCCGGGGCGATCGTGGCAGCGCTCGCGGACGCCGTCGCAGAGGAGTTTCTCAACGCGGTCGACGCTCTCGACGACGAGGTGGACGAGCTCGACGACGAGGTCGAGAGCGGAGACGCGGCGGTCCTACGTGGCCGCATCCGGTCACTTCGCCACCACCTTCTCCGGGTCCGACGCGCCATCGGCCCGACACGCGAGGCATTCCACCGTGTCGTCGACAAGCGCGTCGATGTGGAGGGGAAGGAGCTACTGCCGCACGAGGTCGAGATCGCTTTCGGCGACGCGTACGACAAGCTGCTCCGCGCCGTCGACGGCCTCGACCTCGCACGCGATTTGCTCGCCGGCTCGCGCGACTACCTGCAGGCGAGGATCTCGAACGACCAGAACGACGTGACGAAGAAGCTCACCGTCATCGCCTCGCTGCTCCTCCTCCCCACGTTCATCGTCGGCCTCTACGGCCAGAACTTCAGGCACCACTTCCCCGAGCTCGCCTGGCAGTACGGCTACGTCTGGTCGTGGTTCCTGATCGTCGCGACGACGCTGCTGCAGTTGTGGTTCTTCAGACGCAAACGCTGGATCTAAGCTAGATCGGTGCCGAACTACATCTGCCCGAAATGCAAGGACCGGTCGGTGGATCTCGACGCTCGGGAGGGCTTTTCCTCACAGGCGCCGGCTTGCCGCCGTTGCGGATTCGGCTTCCTCTTCGAGTTGATGGACGACTACTACCCCGCTCCGAGCACCGGCTTCGTCGTTTGCGACCAGGAGGGGCGCGTGCTCGCCACGGGCAAGGGCGTGTTCGAGCTCAGCGGCTATCGCGAAGAAGACCTGCTCGGCCGGGACGTCCAGGAGATCGTCGAGGCGGATCCGAACCCAGTCGCGGTCGCGCTCGAATGGGGCGTCCGCCGGCTCGACCAGCAGGTCGGGCTCAAGACGCGCGCCGGCATACGTAAGCCGGTCGTCGCCGACCTCTTCCCCGCCCTCGACGAGGACGGCGGTTTGCTCGTAGCGCTCAGACCCGCGAGCTAGGACACAGATCCGTCAGTACGCACTGCTCGCAAAGCGGCCGACGCGCGATGCACACGCGGCGGCCGTGCCAGATCAACAGGTGCGGGAAGCGTCCCCAATCCTCCCGCGGCACGAGCTTCATCAGGTCGCGCTCGATCTTCACCGGATCCTCCTGCCGCGTCAGTCCGAGCCGTTGCGAGAGCCGTCGCACGTGGGTGTCGACGACGACTCCCTGTGCGTCGCCGAGCTCGGCCGCGACGACATTTGCCGTCTTGCGTGCCACTCCGGGGAGGCGAACGAGCTCGTCGACCGTCCGTGGGACGACGCCGTCGAACTGCTCGAGCAGCGTCTGCATCGTCCCGCGGATCGCCTTCGTCTTCTGCCGGAAGAAGCCGGTGGCGTAGATGTCTCGCTCGAGCTCGTCCGGCGGCACGGCGAGGTAGTCCTCCGGGCGCCGGTACTTCTCGAACAGCGTCGCGGTGACGCGGTTCACGTTCACGTCCGTCGTCTGCGCCGAGAGCATCACCGAGACGAGCAGCTCGAGCTCGTTGCGGAACTTCAGCGCGATCGTCGCATCCGGGTGTGCCGCCGCGAGGCGCTCGATGATCGGACGGATCCGCTGCTTCTTCGGCCCGACGCGCCGGCGCGCCTCGGCGATGTAGCTGCGCGGCATGCGGGGACGCTACAGCGACGGCGTCCCCGCAGAACCGTTCGTGCCTACAGCGGCTCGCCCGTCTCGAGCAGCGTCTTCAGCCCGCTGAGCACGCGCATCCAGCCGGGGCCGGCGACGCTGGCGGCCGTCTTCGGCGCGCCTTCGAGCTGATCGTGTACGACGGTGAGAAGCGAGACGCCGTTTTCGCCGGGCTCGATCTCCCACGTCACCCGACTCGGCTCCTCCGCCGAGAGCTCCTCGTTCCACTTCGACCGCCAGCCGTGCACGAGCCGGCGCGGCGGGTCCCACTCGAGAACCGGATCCTCGCCGTGCGTGTCCGAGCCGTCGTACGCCTGCGTGACGCGAAGGGTGGGCTTCGTATCGATGCGGACGCCGTAGAAGTACTTCTCCGTGAAGTCCGGGTTCGTGATCGCCTCCCAGACCTGCTCCGGCGTCGCCTTGATGAAGACGCGGTAGACCTGCGTCGTCGTCGCTGTCGCAGTCGTCATCAGAGCCCCTCGCCGGTCTCGAGGAACGACTTGAGGCTGCTGAGCACGCCCATCCAGCCGACGCCCGCGACGTTCGACGCGGTCTTCGGCGCGCCCTCCAGCTTGTCGTGCACGACCGTGAGCAGCGAGACGCCGTCGTCGCCGGCCTCGATCTCCCACGAGACGCGGCTCTCGTCCTCCTCCGCGAGCTCGGGGTCGTGGAGCGAGCTCCAGCCGTGCACGAGCTTGCGCGGCGGGTCGTACTCGACCACGTCCGTGTCGCCCCAGACCTCGCCGTTCGGGCCGCGCGTCTCGCGGCGCTCGGGCGTCACGGTGATCGCCGCGTTGTGGAAGTAGCGCCGCGTGAACTCCGGCTTCGTGATCGCGTCCCAGATTGCCTCTGGCGTCGCCTTGATGAACACCTGGTGGACCTGGGTCGTCTGGATCTCGGTGATGGTCGTCATCCCGTCTCCTCCAGTTGCGTCTTGAGCTCCGCGAGTGCAGAGACGCGGCGCTCCGTGTACTTGTCGATCCAGCGGTCGTGGATCAACCGGATCGGTACGGGGTTGAGAAAATGCAGCTTCTCCCGTCCCGACCTCCGGGTGACGACAAGGCCCGCGTCTTCGAGGATGCGCAGGTGCTTCATCACGCCGAAGCGCGTCATCTCCAGCTGCGACTCGAGCTCGGTGAGCGTTCGGCCGTCACGCTCGAAGAGCCGGTCGAGAAGCAGCCGACGCGATGGGTCGGCGAGCGCTCTGAAGACCAGGTCGTCGTCGTTCATGAGGAGAGAATAGGTGACCGAATGGTCACATGTCAAGCGGGGACAGCTTCTGGCGGTGCATGTGCAGTCCGCAGCCGAGGACCGGCGCACACGACGTCGAGCGCCGGGCAGCCGGCGCAGGCGTAGTCGCTCGGTGTCGGGACGAACACGCCGGCGCGGATACGCGCGATCGCGGCGGAGAGCTCGGCCTCGAGAGCCGGCACATCGGCGCCCGTAAAGGTTGCGGCGACCGTCGCGTCGGGGCGCTCGAGGAAGTGATAGACGACCTCCACCTCGGTCGCGCCGCTGCGGAAGCATGCGAGCGCGTAGACGAGCCGCTGCAGCCTGTACTCGTGCTCGACGATCTCGTCCGGCGAGTGCTCGGCAAGCGTGTTGGTCTTGTAGTCGACGACGAGCGCGCGGTCGCCGTCACGGTGCAGGACGTCGAGGAAGCCGCGGATGAGGACGCCGTCGTGCTCGAAGGAGAACTGCACCTCGGTCCGCACGGCTTCGAGACCTGCGACGCGGCGCGCGAGCGGCGACGCGCAGTACGAGGCGACGAAGCCCGCGATCAGCTGCAGCTCCTCGTCGGTCACGCGCGGGAACCACGCGCGGACACGCTCCAGGTCCACAACTTGCGGCGCGCGCAGGTCGATCGTCTCGAGCAGACGGTGCACCGCGTCGCCCACGTCCAGCGCGCCGAGGCCGTCGCCGCCGCTCGGCTCGAGCGCACGCATGCCGACGAGCCTCTCGGCGTAGTAGCGGTACGAGCAGCGCTCGAACGACGCGAGCGCCGTGAACGAGAGGCGCCGCACGGGCTCCAGCGGCGGCAGCGGAATCGGCACCAGCTCGGAGAGCCGCGGCGCGATCCGCTGCGCAGGCTCGCCCGACTCCGTGAACAGCGCCAACTGCTCCGGGACCACGTCCGCGGGCACGTCCGTCGGCGCCGGCTCCAGGGACCCGGTCCCGGGACGGTCGACGCGCACGAGCAGGCGCGCGCCCCCGCGCTCGAGCTCGACGGGGTCACGCCCGGCCGCCGCCAGCTCGCCGTGCGCATCGAGGCGCTCCAGAACCCAGCCGATCGGCGTCGTCCGCTCGCTCGGCTTCTCGGGATCGATCGCGCCCGAGACGACGAGCCGGTCGATCGCACGCGTCATCGCGACGTAGTAGAGGCGCAGCCGCTCGGCGTCGTCTGCGCTCTTCCGTGCCGCCTTCACCGCTGCGTAGTCGCTCGTGCCCTTGAAGCCGAAGCGGCCGTCCGACAGCGCGAGGATCTCGTCCGGAGCCGGCGGCTGCCGGTCGCGCCCGGCGTCGGCGACGACGACGACCTTGAACTCGAGCCCCTTCGCAGCGTGGATCGTGAGCAGGCGCACGGCGTCGCCGCCCTCCTCCTCCGCGACCGCCTCGAGCTCGCGCGCGCCCGCCGACTCCTGCTCGGACACGAAGCGGACGAAGCCCTCCACGTCGGCGCCGCGCAGCTCCTCGTACGAGCGCGCGAGCCGCGCGAGCTTGCGCATGTTCGCGTAGCGCCTGCGGCCGTCCCACTGCGCCAGGACGGCGAGGTCGTAGTCGTGGTCCGCCACGATGCGCTCGCAGAGCAGCTCGAGCGAGAGCCGCGCCATCGCCTCGACGAGCCTGTCGTAGCGCTGGCGGAAGGCACGAAGCAGGCGTGCGTCGCGCTCGGAAAGCTGCGGCGGAAGCGACTTCTCGATGCCGGTGAAGATCGGCCGCTTGCTCGCGGCGCGACGGATCAGCACGAGAGCGTCGTTCGACGCGCCGACGAACGGCGACGCGAGCACCGTCAGGAACGCCTCGTCGTCGTAGCGGTTGTGCAGCAGGCGGAGGTACGCGAGCAGGTCGACGACCTGCTGTTGTCCGAAGTAGCTGCGGCCGGTGGAGCGATACGTGCGCAGCCCCTGCTTGCGCAGCTCCTCCTCGTACCATTCGGCGTCCGTGCCGGCGGCGAAGAGCAGGACGATCTCGCCCGGCTCGGCATCGCCGTTGTCGACGAGCTCCTTGACGCGCTTCGCGATGTGCTGCGCTTCCGCGCGGCGCCAGTGCACGTCGGTCCCGGAGTACGACGCCTTGTCGGTGACGAGCAGCTCGACCGGCGAGCCGAAGACCGGGTCCGGGAACTCGCCCGATGAGTGGAGCGGCTGGAACTCGTCGCCGAACTCGCCGGCGAAGAGCTCGTTGACGACCGCGAGCACCTCGGGCCGCGAGCGGTAGTTCTGCCGCAGCGGCAGGACGTTCGGCGCAGCGGCGCGCCGGTCGCGGAAGACCTGCACGTCGGCGTGCCGGAAGCCGTAGATCGACTGGAACTCGTCGCCGACGAAGAACACGTCCGCGTGCGCTGCGACGAGGTCGATCAGCTCGCACTGCAGTCGGTTCGTGTCCTGGAACTCGTCGACCATCACGGAGCGGAAGCGCAGCTGCTCGCGCGCGCGCACGTCCTCGTTCGCCCGCAGGAGGTCTCGGGCGCGGAGTTGCAGGTCCTCGAAATCGAGCACCGACTCGCGGTCCTTCGCCGCCTGGTACTGCGCGGCGAAGCGGTCGAGCAGGTCTTGCAAGAGCTCGCGGTCCCGCGCGGCCACGTCGTCGAGCGCTGCCTGCTCGACGGCGTTGATCGCTTCGACGTACGTCGCCGCACGCTCGCCGCGCGCCTTGAGTCCGCCGAGGTCGAGGAGTCGTTCCGTCTCTGTCGTGTCGACCGCGAGTGCCTGCCCGGCCGCGGCGCGCTGCGCATCCGTCGCTGCGGCGTCGTCCACGAGACACCGTGCCGCGAACTCGAGCCGCGCGAGCGCATCGTCCAGGTTCGGCGGCTCGGCAAGCTCCAGCACGAGCTCCCGCCCCGCCGAGCGCAGCGTGCCGTACACGCCCGTCAGCATCCGCCGCAACCCGCTCGCGCGGTACGTCGCGAGCAGCCGCAAGCGCTCGGGATCCCCGTCCGAGCAAAACTCGGCCAGCGCCGCCTCGAACGCCTCGCCGCGGAGCACCGATCCCTGCGCATCGTCGAGCTCGCGGAAACGCGGATCGAGGCCGGCGGCGAGCGGATACGTCTTCAGCAAGCGGTTGCAGAAACCGTGGATCGTCGAGATCCATGCGCCGTCGAGCTCGCGCGCGAGATCGGCGCGGCCGAGCTCGAGCAGCCGCGCGCGGATCCGCGAGCGGAGCTCGCCCGCCGCGCGCTTCGTGTACGTGATCACGAGCACCGACGACACGTCGAGCCCGTCGTCGCAGACGGCGCGCACGAAGCGCTCGACGAGCACCTTCGTCTTGCCCGTCCCGGCGCCCGCCGAGACGAAGACGACGCCTGTCGCGTCAGTCGCGGCCCGTTGCTCGGCGTTCACGCGCGCTCCTTCCTGCAGATGCGCCACAGGTCGCACCACGCCGGGCACGAGCCGCCGCGCGGATCGTGGCGCACGTCGCCTTCCCGGATCCGCTGCGCGAGCGAGCGTGCGTCGTCGCGCGCCGTCTCGAGCCGCGACCAGAACTCGTCGTCGTCGAGGTAGTCGTTGCGTGCGTAACCCGGCAGCTCCTCCTTCGCGCTCGCCCGCAGCAGCCCACGCGGCTTGCGCTCGCCGGCGAGCGGCCGGTACAGCCCGCCGAGCGGCTCGACACCGACGAGGTCGCGCAGCACGAGCATGTAGAGCGGGATCTGCAGCCGCTGCTCCTGCTGGATCTGCGCCGCCGAGTGCGCCGAGCGTCCCGATTTGTAGTCGTGCACGATCCCGCGCGCGCCGAACGTCTCGACGTCGACGCGGTCGATCTTGCCGGACAGCGAGAGGCCGTCGCCGAGCGCGAGCCCGTCGAACGTCGAGCGCTCGCGGCCGAACGAGACCTCGAACCGTCGCGGCACGAGCTCGAGCTCGGACACTGCCTCGGCGCGGATGAGCGCCTCGAGATCGCGCCAGAGCGTCTGGTCGAGTTCCTGCCGCTGGAGCTCCGTCAGCTCCATGCGGACGCCGTTCACCGCCGCGTCGAGGCAGCGCCTGAGGAACGGCAGCGCGCGCTCGAGCTGCGACTCGTCCAGCTTCTCCACGCCGAGCTCCTTCGGAATGCCGCCGAAGAACTTGTTCAGCGCGCTGTGCGCGACCGAGCCGCGCAGCTTCGCGTCGGCCTCCGCGTCGATCGTGTGCGGGTCGAGCAGCCGCTCGACGAACCACGCCGACGAGCAGTCGGAGAAACGCTCGAGCTCGGTGACGTTGAAGCTCGTGCGCTCGCCGAGGTATTCGAGGACGAGCGGATGGCGCAGGCGCGTCGGCCGTCGGAACGCGTGCAACGCGCGTTCGAGCCGGCGCTCCCAGCCGTTCGCGAGCGCGAGCGCGTTCGCCTCGACCTCGTCGCTCGCGGCGAGCGCAGCGAGCGCGCGCAGTCGCTCACGCTCGGTCGGCGCGCCCTCGATCGGCCAGGTGAGCGCCGACAGCGGCCGCCGCACCGTCGCGCGCCGCACCTCTTCCTCGCCGAAGAGCCGCGCGACCTCGTCCCAGAACGGGCTCGCCTCGCGCGGGGTCCCGTCGTCGTTCGCGGCCTCTCGCACGAGGTAGAGGCGCTGCGTCGCGCGCGTGCACGCGGTGTAGAAGAGGTAGCGGTCGCGCGAGATGCCGTCCGGCTTGACGAGACGGGCGTCCCCTAGTCCGCGGCGCGCGTCGTCGTCGAGGAACGGCGACGTCTGCGTCCGCCGCGGAAATGTCCCTTCCTCGAGGCCGAGGATGAACACGACTTCGAAGCTGCGCGTGCGGGCGCGGAGGAGGTCGAGCACCGCGACGCGGCCGGGCTCGCGCCCGTCGGCTCCGCGAACCGTCGAACGCTCCAGAGCGCCGACCATGTCTTCCGCGGTCAGCGTGCCGCCGAGCTCCAGCCAGCCCTCCAGCTCGTCCGCAAGTCGCGACACCGTCTCGAAGGCGCGCAGGTCGAGCCGCGCGACGTCGTTCGCCGGCGGGTGGTAGAGGCCGTATGCGTGGCGGAGCATCCGCGTGGCCGTTCCTCGCAGCCCGTCGATGAGCGTCGCGGCCTCGCGCAACTCCTTGACGATCGGGAACGGGTTGCCGTGCAGCGCGAGCGTCTCCGCCTCGACCCGGTCATGTGCGTTGATCGCGCGGCCGCGAAGACGTCCCTCGAGGAAGTCCGCCTTCGGCCGCTGCACGCCCGAGTACGGCGTGCGCAGGAATCCGTAGAGCTCGCGCCGGCCGCCGCCGAGCCAGACGAAGCGGAGCAGAGCGACGAGCGCGCGCCCGAACGAGGTCTGCGTCAGTCGCGGCCGCGTAGCGACAGCGACGGGGACGCCGAGCGCGCCGAGGCCGGTCTCGAGCGGCGCGCGCCAGCGCTCGAGTGACGGGCAGACAATCGCGATCTGCTCCGGCGCGGTGCCCGCCCGCACGAGCGAGAGGATTTCGCGGCCGACGAGCTCGAGCGTTGCGCGTGTGCCCGCTCCCTCGAAGAAGCGGACGGCGCCGCCGGTCTCCGCCTGCTGGGCGGGCGCGTCGTCGAACAGTCGCCGCTCGACGTGCGCCAGCGCGGGATGCGCGAAGTCGTGGTAGCGCGCGGGCATGACGTCGATGCGTCCATCCGCGAGCGCGCTCAGGTCGTCCATCGTCGGCCGCAGGGAGTCGAACGTAGTCCGCCCCGCCTCGAACGGCACCGAGACGGTGACGTCCGTTCGTCCCGCGAGCGCGCGCAGGAGCTCCCACTCGGCGCCGGTCAGATCCTCGAATCCGTATGCGAAGACGGGCTGGCCGCTCCACGAGTCGAACTCGGACTGGAGCCGGTCGACGGCGTGACGGCGGAGCGCATCGCGATCCCAGCGCCCGAGCCGGTCGAGCTCCGCGCGATACGCCGCGTAGAGGCGGGCGAGATCGCCGTCGATGGCAGACGGCTCGAGCAGGCCCGACTCGAGCTCCGCGAACGTCGCCGCGAGCGTGTCTGCGAAGCCGGCGAAGCGGGCGGAACGGCCGAGGCCGTTCAGCGAGGCGCCGCCGACGATGCGGCGGACGAGGAGCGTGCGCTGCGCGTCGCCGAGCAGCGAACGGTGCTCGGCGCCGCCGTAGGCGATGCGTTCGAAGACGTCGTCGAACGTCCCGATCGAGCCACCGAGAAGCGCGCCGCTCCGCGCAAGGAGGTCACGCTCGACCCGCTCGACGTCCGACCGGTTCGGGACGATGAGAACCGGCTCGCGCGCAAGCTCCGCCAGATAGCGCTCGAGCAGGAGCGCCACCTTGCCCGCGTTGGCAGGCCCGGCGATGAGGCTGAGACCCACCGATCCATCCTAGGCCGGGGTCCTGACGGCTCCTGCCCCGAGTTCCGCTCGGAGCGAAGTGTTTCTTACGCGGTCGCCTGCGCCTTCGGACGCCGCCCCCGCCGAGCTGCAGGCATCCCCGGCATATTCCCGGCGCAGTCGTCGCAGAGATCCGCCTGCTTCGCCCCGCGCCGCGCGTCCGTGTAGGTCACGCGCAGGACGGCACCCTTGCCTTCATCCACTTCCTTGCCGCAACTGTCGCAAACGAGCACGGTCTTCCTGGCCAAGATCGCTCCTTCCCGGGTGGAATTGCGAGCGGAACTCTAGGCGGCTTTTCGACTCTCGCGTATCCGCCACGAGCGAAGCAGCGACAGCGTTGCCTGTTCCTCTTGATCAAGCCCGATATCACGCGCTGTGACGATCCGCAAATGGCGTGGACGGAAATCGTCGATCGTTCGCCCGTCGAGGTACTGATCGACGACGGCGGGCGAGACGTATGACGCGCGTGCAACTGCGGGCGTATTGCCGAGTCGCTCTGCCACGGTTCTCATCACCCCCGCGACGACACGTTTCTGCTCGGTCTTTCCCTCGACCGGGCCTCTTTCTGCGAAGGCAATCGCCGCGGTCAGCGTGCCGCCCCACGTGCGAAAGTCCTTGCACGAGAAATCGCCGCCCATGTACTCGCGGACGTAGTCGTTGAGGCGCCGGTTCGTGAGGTTGGAAAGCCCGCCCTCCACCTCGTACCGAAACAGGCGCCGCCCCGGCGTGGCGAGAAGCGCGCGGATCGAGTCTGCCAGCTCGACGTCGACGACAGCCGTCCTCACCTGCACCTTGCCCTTCGCGCGAAAGCGGAACGTGACGCGCGTGCCGCGCACCTTGACGTGTGACTTGTTCAGCGTCGTCACGCCGTACGTCCGCGAGCGTTTCGTATGCCGGTCGGAGCCGACGCGGAACCATGCGAGGTTGATGAGCCGGATCGCGACCGCGCAGACGTGCAGCGGGTCGAGCGGATCGCGCGTCAGATGCTCGCCCATCGCCAGCCGCAGGTCGGGCAGCTTCTCCGCGAATCGGATCAGCTCGTCGTACTTGGCCGCCTCCTGTTGCGCGCGGAAGTCCGGGTGGTACCGATATTGCCTCCGGCCCGCACCGTCGGTGCCGACCGCCTGGAGCTTCGCGCGCGGCGTCGGCGCGATGCGCACGTCCTTCCAGGCCGGCGGGATCGCAAGGGCGTCGAGGCGTGCGATGACGGCCGGATCGCGGATCCGGTTCCCCTGCGCGTCGAAGTAGCGGAAAGGGCGGCGCGTCCCCTTCCGTGTCCAGGTGAGCCTGCTGGGCATTGGCCTCGTCTCTTACCCACCAGCGTGCGGTTCATAATCGTGGCGCGATGGAGGCGAGGGCGATCGTGGTCGTGGAGGGCGATGAGACGGGGCAGGAGTTGCTCGAGGAATCGCT
Organism: Gaiellaceae bacterium; assembly: GCA_045806505.1. Taxonomy (GTDB): domain Bacteria; phylum Actinomycetota; class Thermoleophilia; order Gaiellales; family Gaiellaceae; genus DASVFB01. The sequence continues at coordinate 17,378 of JBJMJE010000024.1, read as the reverse complement.
GCGGGTTCTGCAGCCGGACGTGATCGGCGTCGAGCTCGAATTCCCGCGCTACGACCTGTCACTGGCGAGCCGCCGCGCCACCGCGAACGGCGTTGTGCACGAAGCCGCGCGTGCGATCCGGGAGCACGGGCTCGGCCTGAAGGCGGCCACCGTCACGCCCGAAGCAGCCGGCGACGTCGGCTCGCCGAACCGGATCCTCCGCGAGGAGATCGGCGGCCGGGTGATCGTACGCACGGGCCGGCGCATCCCGGGCGTCGTGCCGCTCGGCGGCGTCCACGCGCCGATCTCGATCGTGCGCATGGCCGGCGGCGACGCCTACGGCGCGAAGGAGTGGCGCGAAGGCGAGGGCGACGACGAGGCGGCGTTCCGCACCGAGCGGATCGAGCGGCGCATCTGTCATGCCGTCGCGGAGTTTGCTTTCCGGCAGGCCGAGCGGACGCGAGCGAAGGTCTTCGGCGGGCCGAAGTACACGGTCAGCCCCGTCTACGAGGGGATGCTGAAAGAGGAGATGGACGCGGCGGCGCGGCGGCATCCGGAGGTCACGTACGAGCCGCAACTGATCGACGCGACCTTTGCGTTGCTGATTGCCTCTACCGGCGACCCGATGGTGATCCCGGCGCTCAACCGCGACGGCGACATCCTCTCCGACCTCGTCCTGCCGCTGTTCGGATCGATCGCGGGATCGGAGTCCTTGCTCGTAGCCTTCGACGACGACTTCGAGCCCGACGCGTTGATGGCCGAAGCCGCGCACGGGACTGCACCGGCGTTGCAGGGGAAGAACCTTGCGAACCCGATGGCGATGATCCTGGCGGGCGCGGCGCTGCTCTCGCACGGCGACTCGGAGGAGTCGCAACGGGCGGGCCGCGCGATCCGCGAGGCCTGTCTGGAAGCCGTGGCGCAGGGCGTCCGCACGGCTGACCTCCACGGGCACGCGACCACGAGCGAGTTCACGGACGAGGTGATCACGCGCACGCACACGAAGCTCGAGGTCTGGGCGACCCTGTAGCTCGCGTCAGTCGGCCGGCGGGTCCGTCTTCGAGTTGACCTCGTAGCGGTGGCTCGTCATCGCCGAGCGGAGGTAGTCGTCGTCGATCAGCTTGAGGATGCGCCAACGCTGCTCCGGCGTGCTTTCGAAGACGAGGTGTGTCGTGCCGTCTTCGTCGCGTGTGGGGATGTTGAGGTTGAACTCCTCGATCACCGGCGCGAGCATCGCGTAGCTGAGCCGGTCGAAGTAATCGCGTTCGCGAACGGCGAGCAACTTCTCTGCCATCGCCGCCTGGCTGCTGCACGCCTTGATGAAGTCCTCGGCGTTGGCGATGGGAACCTTGGCGAGCACGTCGCGGGCGGCGCGCGCGGCGCGGCGACGAACGACGTCGAGCTGCTCGAAGATGCGGCGAAAGTCGGCATGGCGAAGAACGAAGACGTATTCGCCGAAGACGAAGCAATCGACGTTCCTGTCGAAGAGGAAGATGTGTTCGTCGACGCGGGTGAAGGTGCCGTTGCGAGAGACGAGCGCCGCGCCTCGCTTCCGCCGCAGCTCGGCGCTCGCCGAGAAGCTTCGAAAGAAGAACGCCTGACGGCGATCGGCGGCTGTGACGACGGCGACCCAGTAGCGCATCCGCCGCTTGTAGCTCTCGTCGGCGGGATCGAACGGCGCGAGCGGCGACAGGTTCGCGTAGCGGTCGACGGCGAGTGCTGCCGCCGGGATGTCATCGATTCGAGCCCACTCGACCTCGTCCGCGTCCGGCTTGTAGAGCGGGTCGAACTTCCGCAGGCGCCCTCCTTCCAGCAGAGCGACGACAGCCTCGGTGAGCAGCGAGCGGAAGTACAGCTCCGCATCCTCGGCCAGTGCAAGCACCCTTCCCTCGGGCAGCGCATCCGGTGCCGGCGGCCGCGCGACGGTCGCCGCCTCGAGCACACCGGCCACCGCGCCGTCGGCAACGAACGCCGAGGCGAGATCGTCAAGCCTCTCGCGCGCCGTCATGGGCGTACCTCGAGCCGCACGTAGCGACCGACCTGCGCGGGCCTGAGCGCAGCGCCGACCTCGAGATCCTTCCGCCGCGTCACCAGGCGATATTCAGCCCCGTCCGGATCGACGACCTTGAACGTGTGGTAGCCGGCAACGCTCAACAGTGGGTTGACGAAGAGCATGTTCGAGTTCACATAGACGACGCCGACGACGAGGAGGAAACCGAGGAAGACGACGATGCCGGTTGCGCTGCTCAGGTCGAGGCCGAGAAACGGGAGCAGGTACGTCGAGACGTAGGCCATGACCTCACCCTCGTCAGGCGTCGACCTCGCGACCACGAGCCTCGGACCGACATCCGTCGCCTTGATCCGGAACACGACAGCCAGGGCGACCACGGAAAGCACAGCAACGATCGCGAGTGTCAGCCAGACCCAGGTTGTGCCGCGATTCGTCCACGCCAGCAGGGCGAACAGCGGCGCGTACGAACTCAGGAACAGCGCGATCCGGAAGGGAAGCCGCGGCACGACCGAAGCGTAGGCGAGCCGTCGGCGCAACCATCACGGCGCCGTGAACGTTGACTGTGAACATGTTCTTCCTCTGGAGAATCGTCGGCTTCCGCCGGCTCCTCGTCCTCTTTCTGCTGCGGCAGGCGTGGCGCATGATCAGCGGACGCCGGCAGGCGCGGCGTCGCACTCGCCCCTCGCCGGGCATCGACGCGACCGCCTAGGGGCGATCACGCAGCTTCGACCGCGGCGCTACGCGTCGTCGATCGACTCGTCGCCGCGGAGCGCGCTCCAGCCGAGCATTCCGCTGAGCCCTTCGATCCGGTCGCCGAACGTGATCCCGTCGCCGTCGATCCCGAACGAGATCAATCCCTTTTCGTGGCCGCTCTGGCGCATCTTGAGGACGTTCAGGCCGCGACGCAGCTCCGACTGGATCTCGATGTACCTGAGAAAGAAGACGTTGTTGAAGATGAACGAGAGGCCGCCCAAATCTGCGCCTCGGCCCAGCGCGGCCATCTCGTTCGTGAAGATCGTCGTGCCTCCGGCCGCGCGCACGAAGCCGCCGAGCGCCCAGATGTACGCCGGGAGGCGCTCGGTCTCGCGGGCGGCGAACGCGAGCTCGGCGAGACTGTCCACGACGACGCGCTTGACCTCGCCGCGCGCCAGCTCGTCACGGATGAGAGCGCCGACCTCGTCGAGGTCGAGCTCGACCGGCGGGATGTGACGCACGACGAGCTTGTCCTCGCCGACGTCGCGCCAGTCCCAGCCGACGGCGGCCGCTTTCTCTTTGACCTGAGTCTCGCTCTCCTGGAACGAGATGTGCAGACATCGTTCTCCCTGTCCTAGACCTGCGGCCAGAAAGCGCAGCGCCAGGAGCGTCTTGCCCACGCCGGACGGACCGATCACCAGCGTGGAGTCGCCGCGGGGAATTCCACCGCCGATCGCTTCGTCGAGCTTCTCGAGCTCGAACGACGCGCGCGTTGCGGGTGTCGCCACGCGCTCGGGCACGGTCGTCTCGAGCCGCGGGAAAACCTCGACTCCGCCGTCACCGATCCGGAAGCTGTGCTGGCCGGCCGCGACTTCGCTGCCCCGCATCTTCAGGACCCGCAGCCAACGTCGGTCGATCGGCCCGTGTGCTTCGTTCTCGAGCTGAAGAATCCCGTCGGCGACTGCGAACTCCGGCCGGGACGGCGTCTCCGCTGCGGTGTACTCGCCGACCATGATCAACACCGCGTTGCTGTACGCGACCCTGCTCGCGAGGTCGTAGATCGCGCGGCGAAACTCGTCCGGTTCGACAACGTCGTGCAAGGCCTTGCTGCTGTCGATGACGATGATCACGGGCTTCGTCTCGAAGCTGCGGCGCAGGATCTCTTCGGCAGCCGGCGCGAACGATCCGTTCCCAGTGCTGCCGATCTGTTCCGCAAGGTGGAGAAACTCGACTCGATCGCCCAGCGCATCGAGATCGAAGAAGCCGAACGTCTCGAGATGCCTGACCATCTTGTCGTGCGGCTCGGACCAGGTCGTGTAGTAGACGGCCTTTCGCTCCGACGTCGCGTTCGTGAAGCACATCTGCTGGGCGAGGATCGTCTTCCCGCTGCCCGGCGGCCCGGCGACGATGATCAACGACCCGACCGGAAGGCCGCCTCCGAGAACCTGATCGAGACCCGGATCGCCGGTCGAGAGCCTCTCGATCATGCGCTTCTCTCCAGGAGCTTCGATGCGCACTCCGTGAGCGCCTCGGGGTCGAAGGGCTTGCGGAAGAAGGCGTCCGCCTGGGTTCGCCGCTCGGAGCCGGGACTCGAGCTGACGAGAATGATCGGTATCGCCGCCGACACGGGATTGCGACGCAGTCGGGCGATCAGCTCGCCGCCGTTCATCCGCGGCATCATGAAGTCGGTCGCGACGAGGTCGGGCACGCGGTTGCCCTCGACTTGCTGGACCGCCGCCAGGCCGTCCGCGGCCTCGGCGACGTCGTGACCGGCGAGCTCGAACGTCATGCGCAGCAGAAAGCGCATGCTCGACTCGTCGTCCACGACCAGGATGTCTGCCAACGTCCCCTACCTCCCCCGGATCGCGGCACTTTAGCGCGACCGCCAATACGGAGTTTCGGCTTCGGCCTCAGCAGGTGAAGGAGCCGGAGATGGTGGCTTTCGAGCCGAAGGCCTTTCCGGAGAACGTGCCGCCTCTCAGTCCGGGCTTGAGTGTGACGGTGCCGATCACTCCGTGGCTCGCACCGGCGTGGACGACGGCGATCGTCTGGCGGGATTGGCTACCGGCCTTGGCCTTCGCCGTGACGCCGAAGTAGTCCGGCGCGCTCTCGACGGTGCCGAGGACGACGGTGCCGATGTTGACCGAGAAGAGGCCGATGCTCGTGGAGCAGCTGCCACCTTTGTAGGAGATCGTCTTCCCGTTCAGCTTGACGGCGGCCTTCGCAGGGCCGCAGAACGTCCGTGCCGGGGCTCCGCCGATCTTCTTCGTGCCCGGCGTGCAGGTCGCGACCTTGCCGGCGGCCGGCGCAGTGCGCGCAAGAGCGGTCGCGACGACGACTGCGGCACCGCAGACGACGGCAACCTTGAGGATCTTCGTGGTCGGTTTCACAGGTCTCTCCCTCTTCGGTCGGTGGCGAGACCACAGGGTCGCGCGAGCGCCGGGCGGTGTCAGTACGGGGAGCGCCCGCGCATTTGTCGGAAACCCGCCATATGCCCAGAGGGAGCTCGGAGGACGAAAGCGGATCGAGGGCCGCTGAGGCCCTCGATCCGCACAACCACCGTCGATCCGCGTGGATCAGTCCTGGATGACGATGTTGTTCCCGGTGCCTCCGTCGAGCGTGTCGATGCCCGGCCCGCCGAGCAGCACGTCGTCGCCGGCGGCGCCGAGCAGCATGTCGCCGCCGGCGCCGCCGATGAGGATGTCGTTGCCGTCGCCGCCGTCCTCGGTGAGGCGGAGCGCGGCGGCCGTGAGCGCGGTCGCCTCGACGACGTCGTCGCCGGCGCTTGCCTGCACCGTCAAGCGGTCGTTGGCCGCCTCCGCGCCGGCGATGTGCACCAGCGCTGCGAGCCCGAGCACGGAGGTGCCGGACGCGTCGCCGGCCACCTGGATCACGTCGTCGCCCGCCGTGCCGTCGACGATCACGTTGTCCGCCGCACCGTCCCCCGGGCCGAGGTCGGTGTCCACCTCGGTGACGTCCGTCCCGCCGAGGTCGTCGACCGTGACTCTGTCCGCGCCGCCCAGCGCGGGGACGTCGACGGCCTCGATGTCGTTCAGATCCATCGTGATCGTGCCGATGTCGCGTGTGAACCGGACACGCGCGCCGTTGGCCGAGACCTGGAAGCGCTCGGCGATGTTCGCGCCGTTGAACTGCATCGTGTCCGTCCCGTCCTGGCCCTCGACGACGTCGCTGCCGTCGCCCGGATCCCACTGGAAGACGTCGTCGCCGGCGCCCAGGAAGGCGCTGTCGGTGCCCTGGTTGCCGTCGAGGAAGTCGTTGCCGTCCCCGCCGAGCAGCTTGTCGGCCCCGTTGCCACCCAGGATCCTGTCGGTGCCGGCCCCGCCGTCCACGGGGATCGCGATCAGCGTGGCGAGGTTGCCAGTCGCGGAGAACGTGTCGTCGCCGCCGTTGGCGTTGAGCACGAGGTTCTCCGAGCTGCCGATATCCAGCGAGAACGGCGCGGGGTTGACGCGGTCGAAGCGGACGCGCGTGCCGTTGGCCGTGGTCGTGAACTGCTCGCTGCCGTTGCCGCCGTTGACCTCGACCGCGTCGGTGCCGTCTCCGCCCTCGTTCAGGTCGGTGTCGTCGCCGGGGTTCCAGATCGTCCGGTCGTCCCCGGCCTGCCCGAAGACCCGGTCGTCGCCGTCACCGCCGCTGAGCGTGTCGCTCTCGCTTCCCCCGAACAGCAGGTCGAAGCCGCCCTTGCCGAGCAGCGTGTCGTTGCCGGCCTGGCCGAACAGCTGCTCGTTGCCCGAACCGCCGGTCAGCACGTCGTTGTCGGCCCCGCCGAACAGGCTCGCCTTCGGCAGCACGCCGTTCGCCTCGTTCAGCGTCAGCGCGTCGTTGCCCGCCAGGCCGAACACCTGGACCAGCGACGTGTTGGCCACCGTCGCCGTGCCTCCGCGGACGCTCACGGCGCCGCCGTTGACCAGGATCCTGCCCGCCACGTCGCGACTGACCGTGATCGCGTTGCCGGCGCCGTCCCCGAACACGGTCAGCGTCCCGCTCGAGAACGTCGCCGTCACCGCCGCGCTCGCGGGCACGGCCGTCGCGGCGAACACTCCGACCGCGAACGCGAGACCCACGAGCAGACGGTGCACCCTGTGTTCCTTGCTGTTGACGTGTGTTGATGCTGACGCTGGCATGTCCCCTCCAGACCGAGTGGATGAACGCTCCCTATGGCGCTTGCGTGTCGTCGTGGCCCCGACCTCGCCTCCCTTGCGAGTCGGCTCCGGCTCGGCCAACCGGCTGGAAGAAGCGGTCGACCACGTAGCGGGCGACCTTGCGTCCGAGGCTCGAGCCCTGCAGGTCGGAGTTGCGGAAGTGGAAACCGACCAGGACACGTGCCCAGTCGACGTCCTTGACCACGTCGTGCAGGCGCGCGTACTGACGGGTCGTGCCGGTGACGCGGCTGTCGAGCGTGAACGGAACCATGTCGGTGCCGAAGAATCCGTCAAGAGCCTCGACGACCGCGGTGCTGTGGCAGGCGTGCGCCGACGGGTACTCCGGGAAGTTCGGCGTCGTGCCGAGCGGCTTCCAGCTCGGGTCGGCAGTGGTCGCCGGGTTGCCGTCGATATCCGCCTGCGGAATCGCCTGGACCGGGCGCCAGAACCAGTAGTGGTACTTGGCGTCGAAGCAGCCGATCATCGCGTCGCCTCCGGCGACGTGCGCCATCGCCAGCATCCGTGCGGTCTGCACGAAGTCGAGATCACGGGCGGCGGCGAGGCGGAGCATGCCGTCGTTCCACTGCCTGATGTCGTGGTCGGTCCAGAAACGTGCCTCGCTCGTCTGCTCGGGTGTCCTTGTTGTGCTGTTGATCGCCCCCAGTTCCTTGACCTGGTCGAGGTCGTCGGCGTACTCCCGGCTGGTGAGGGAGTTGGGGCCGTCGGGGCGGAGTTGCGACGCGCTGGTGAGTGCGAGCGGCCGCATCCCGGGTAGGCAAAGGCCGAGCACCGGCCCGGTCGCGGGTTGCCAGACACCGGGCCCAGGCGCGGGCAGACCGAGGTCCGCGAGCGTAGTACTGCATCCCCGCCCGTCGTTCGAGCGCAGCGCGAGGATCGCCCGCGCTGCCTGCTCACCGATCATGATCCCGTTCGTCTTTGCCTGCCCGTCTGCGATGGCGGCCAGGTAGGCGGCGTAGTCGTTGTCGAGGATCGTCTGGTCGGCGCCGAGTTGCGGCTGCAGGCCAGAGAGGGTGTCGTACGCTGCGGTCGCGATCGCGGCCTCAGCCGAGGTGTTCGGTGGCGCGGCGGGCGTGGGGACGTAGGGTCGCGGCCCGCCCCCGGTCGCCACCGCGGCGTCGTAGATGGCGACGTGGACGATCCCCATGTCCACGGCCGCCTCGCCGGGAAACTTGTTGCCGAAGTTCTCGGGACCGAAGATGCCGCCCGGACCTGCCGGGACGATCGCGCAACGGGCCTCGGTGCTCCAGAACGGGACCGGTGTCGTCGCAGCGGGGTAGTTGGCCGCTGGTTTGCACTGCCTCGTTGGCGGCGCGGCCCCGACACTAGGAGCGGCGCCGACGAACGCGACCGCGCACGAGAGAGCGACGAGAGAAGCGAGTCTCGGTTTCACGGTGTCTCCTTTCGCGACGGGATCGCCTCGACGACGCGGAGTGCCCGAAGGCCTGCCCGCTGTGCGGCCAGCGCTGCGTCACAGCCGGATGCGGCCGCGAACGTGAAGAAGCAGATCTCGTCCTCTGGGACGTGGATCGATCCTTCGAAGCCGACGCGCGTCCCCTCCCGCGTCATTGCCTCGGCGACCGAGCGCGCCCGCCCCTCACGCGCCTCCCGCTCGCCCGCTGTCCGCGGGCGAGGAACGTTTCGACGAGGTAGCTCGGCATGGGGCCGACGCTAGGCGCCGACGGTCAGCTTGAAATCGTGAGTCCCCCGGAACTTTGCTCGCCGGCCCGAAACGTTCTCGCGAGTTCGGCCCGCGAGCGGACGCCGAGCTTGGTGTACACGTGCGAGAGGTGTGTCTCCACCGTCCGCTGGCCGACGAAAAGCGCGGCGGCGACCTCTCTGTTCGTCCGGCCCTCCGCGACCAGCGCCGCGACGCGGCGTTCGGCGGCGGTCAGGCCTGACTCCCGTGTGCGCCCGCCGATCCGGCCCAGTTCCGCACGCGCCTTCTCTATCCAGCTCGCCGCACCGAGCTGCTCGAATTCGGCGAGCGCCGCGCCGATCGCATCGCGGGCGGCGCGCTTCTGACGCTCCCGCCGGCGCACGACGCCGAGGGCGAGCAGCGCGCGGGCGCGACCGAACGGGTCACTCACGCGCTGGTGGCGTACGACGGCGTCTTCGAGGAGCACCGCCGCCTGTTCGACGTCTCCTCGGGCCGCGGCGACGAGGCCGCGGCAGCGTGCGACCTGCGCGAGCACCCAGGCACGGCCGAGACGGACTGCATCCGCCTCCCAGCCGTCGAGCACCCGCGCCGCGTCGTCGATCCGTCCGAGCTCGAGCAGCGCCTCCACGTAATCGGCGGTCCACCGCCGCATCGTCGGCTCACGCCAGTCAACCGAGGCCGCAAGGCGATCGGCCTCGGCGAATTGCTCGGCGCCCGAGGCGACATCGCCGCTCCAGAACGCGACGAGCCCGAGCACACCGGGGAAATACGGCCCTGCGACGCCGAGCTGCTCCGCACAAAGCTCCAGTCCGTGACGCGCGAGCGAGCGCGCGACGTCGAACTGCCCGCGGAGGGCCGCGACCCACATCCCCGGGATCGGTTCGGTGTGGCTCTCGGTTCCGTACTGGACGCTGATCTCGTGCGCGCGGGCGACGTCGTCGGCCGCCCGCGCGAAGTTGCCGCTCCAGAGCTCGGCCAACCCGAGCTCGCGCAGCACGTCCGCGGCGACCCGCTCGTCGCGCTCGCGCCATTGGCGATAGTCCCGCTCCAGCGCCTCTCGTGCTTGGGCGTGCTCACCGCGGTCGACCAGGACCTTGCCCAACAGGGCGGTCCACTCTTTGCCCAGCTCGTGGTTGCCGCGAGCTCCCGCAATCTCTCTCGCGCGTGCTGCGAAGGCGGGAGCGTTCGGATCGCCGACGCCGCGACCGAGAAAAGCGGCGACGTTCAGGGCTTCCACCAGAAGCGCGTCGTCGGCGAGGTCCTCCAGAGCCTGGAACACGGCGCGCACGTCGTCGAGCGCCGCCGCCCAGCCGCTCGTGAAGCGCCTCGTCAAAGCAAGCAAGATCCCGATGTGCAGCCGGAGCTCCGTGTCGGCAGCCGCTTCTGTCAGCGCTTCCTCGAGCAACGGCGCCGCGAGCTCGTCGACTTCGAACTCCGCGAGGAGGACGAGGGCCTCTGCGCGCTGCGGTCCGGGCTCCGCCTCGGCGAGCAAGTCGGTCGCGATCGTCCGGGCGCGCGTCCACTCGCCCGCCGCCTGGTGGGCGCGCGCGGCTGCGAGCGCATGGCAGTGGTGCGCCTCGTCGTCGCACAGCCGCAGCGCGTGCTCGGCGAGCTCGGCGGCGAGCGCCGTCGCGCCGCGATCGGCTGCGACCCGCACCGCGTCGTCGAGGACGGCAGCGACTTCCGCATTAGGGCTCTCCGTCGCGAGCGCGAGATGGCGCGCCCGGACAAGCGGATCCTCCACGACCGCGGCGAGCCTACGGTGGACCTCGCGCCGCTCGTCGCCGAGATCGGCGTACACGACCGACGACAACAGCGGATGCGTAAAGCGGATCGCTCCGGCATCCCGCTCGATCACGTGCGCGGCGAAGGCCGGGTTGAGAGCCTGCGCGTCGACACCCGTCCGCTCGAGGACGGACGTCGAGGGCGTGCCTAGCGCCGCCGCGAACCCGAGCGCCTCCCGCGTCCGCTCGGGCAGGCCGACGATCCGTGCGCGCACGAGCTCGTCGAGTGTCTGCGGCACCGGGAACGGCTGCGTCGGGTCGGCGTCCACCTCGAGAGCGCGCGCCAACTCGAGCGCGAAGAACGGATTGCCACCCGACCGCTCGTGGACACGGAGCAGCGTCTGACGGGCGAAGGACTTCCCGAAGCGGTCGCGCAGCAGCCGATGGAGCGCGCCGACGCTGAGCGGTCCCACCGACAGACGTTGGACGCGCTCGTCTCGGACGGCCTGCTCCAACGCTGATGGCTCGGCGCCGTCGACGACCCGCCGAGCGAGCAGCAGGAGCACATGGCTCGCACCGAGTCTTCGCAACGCGAATGCAAGCGCGCCCGCCGACGACGGGTCGAGCCACTGGACGTCGTCGATGGCGATGAGGGTCGGCTTGCGTTCACTCAGAAGCTGGAGCAGGTCGCGAACCGCCACTGCGAGCGCGCGGTCATCAACGGATTCGTCCGACGCCTCGTCTCGTAGCAGCGCGACCTCGAGCGCGCGTCGCCTCGGCAGCGACAGCTCAGGCAAGAAGTCATCGAGTACCTCGTCGAAGAGATCGCCGAGCCCGACATGCGCGAGGCCGCGCTCGGCCTCCGCCGGTCGCGCCGAAAGAACACGCAACCCGTGCCCGCGCGCCATCTCGACAGCCGCGAGCCAGAGCGTCGACTTGCCAATTCCCGCCTCGCCCTCCAACACGAGCGCAGCAGCCCCGCCTTCCCGCTGGCCGACGAATGCGTTGACCGTGGCGAGGTCTTCCTCCCTGGCGACGATCTCGAACGCCATTTCCTCTCGAAGATCGTGACCGAAGGCGCGCTCGAGGGCAACCTCGCGCCAGCCTCCACGCTTTCGTTCAGTCCAAGCCGGCCCTGAACGTCAGCCGAAGGTGCCGCGCTCGTAGATCCCGCGCCCGACTCGCAAGAAACCGACTTCTCGCAGTCGTTCGTGAGCAAGTCATCGGCGATCCTGTCGAATGACCGCACTACGTCGTTGTCGTGATGAACCTGCCGATGGCGATCGTGATCTCGGCGCCGGCGCCCACGTCAGTTCCGGGGGCAGGGTCCTGGGTAAGCACGACTCCGTCGAGAGCCGCATCGGCCGTGTCCTCGTCCTCGACCCGCGTCTTCAAACCGGCCGCCGTCAACGTCGCTTTGGCTGTCGCCTCGTCGACATTCGTGACATCGGGGACGCGCAGCATCGGCGGACCGCTCGACACGGAAAGCGTGACCGTTGTTGCGTTTGCCTGGCGGCTCTTGCTCGGGGGATCTTGTTTGACGACCGTACCCTTCGGCTCAGGTGCGGTGACTTCCGTCCTCGCCACGTTGAACCCCAGCGCCTGAAGCGACGCCTTGGCGGCTTCGTATGTGAGGCCCGTGACAGAAGGCACGGTGATCAGCGTGTGACCGCCCCCGCCGCCGTTGTTGCCGCCGCCTCCGCTGTGCCTTCCGCCGGTGTTGCCGCCGCCGCCGCCGGTGTTACCGCCGCCTGTGTTGCCGCTGCCACTGCTGTTGCCGCCGCCGCGCGTCGAAACGACGCCGCGGACCTTGCTGACGCGGCATTGCGGCGGCGTTGCCTGATCAACTTGGCGCGAGAAGATCGGGAAGACCTTGCCGTTTGGGAACTCGACGACCGCCTTCGGTGTGCGCGAACTCGTGAAACTCACCGCTAGTTGTCCCTGCTCGCGATAGCAGAAGTTCGAATGAGCATCTGTGACCTCGACCGGCGTTGTCGGCAGCGGCGATGGCAGCACGTATTGGACCGCCGCGATGCGGTGGACTGTTCGCCTGCTGCCGATGACCCAGAGCGTGAAGTCGTAACGCTGCGTCGAAGCCGAAGTCAGGTCAAAGCTGTTGAGGTAGAAGCCAAGTTGAAGGAGCGGAACAAGGTCGATCTTGCCTAGCTCGTGCGTGGTCTCTCGTCGCTCGATTGTGAAGCGCACAACACTTGGCTTCGAGCTCACTGTGCGTACCTCGAGCACGTGTGTGCCGGCGTGAACGCCACTTATCAGGAATGTTCCGCCACCGACAGGAGCGTCGACGTTCTTCTGGTCGAGCACGAGCCGTGCGTCATTCGCGCCCTCGCCGTTCGTAGTCACCGCTCCGGAAACCACCGCTTTCGTCGGAAACAACAATTCACGCAGGTTGTCACCGAGCGGCGTCAAAGCGGTCACCAAGATCGCGCCGATCACAGAGACGCTGATCGGGACGACGAGCTTTGACATCCAGTCGGAGCGGCTTGGTTTGGGCTGATCGGCCATTCGTGCCCCCTGCCGCAGTTCGCAAGGCGCCTTCGCGGTCCGCTGCCTATCGTGCCACGAAAGGCTTCGACGCGGCAAGCGCCCCGTCAGTGACCCGTTCGTGCGCTAGCGAGTTCGCGGCTGCGTAGTTCGCAACGGCGACGTCCCGGCGTTGACGGACGTCTATGGGTCGTCGAAGAGTGTGTTCTCGGCTCTGCCAACGCTGACCCGCGGGCGGCAATCCCGTCTTGACTGACCGCCCAGACGCCGTTTTTGGTACGGCAATCCGTACTTCGTGCAGGAGCCAGCACCATTGCGACGCGCGAGTCGACGCGTGACCTTGTTGCCATGCTGATCGCACGAGTGACTGAAGGGGAAGCAACAACAGGGTTTCGCGTTTCCGCCTCGCCGGTTCTCGTGCTCTTCATGTCCGTGTTCACGAGCCAGGCGGCGGTGCTCGTGCTCTCTCCGATCCTCGTCGATGTCGCACGCGATCTCGACGTCTCGACCGCGGTTGCCGGTCAGTTGCGTGTGTTCGCCGCACCGGTTGCACTCGTGGTCGCCGTGCTGGTCGCACGCTCTGGGGGACGGTTTCCGCTGCGCTCCTTGTTGTTGGCCGGCGCGGCGCTCGTTGGTGTTGGATCGATCGCGAGCGCTGCGGCGCCGTCGTTCGTCGTCCTCGCGCTTGCTCAGGTTCCGATGTGGATCGGCGTCGCGGTGCTCGTCGCCGGCGGCATCGGCGCTGCCGGGTCGTGGAGCGCGCCGGAGGCGCGGAGTCGTGTTGTCGCGCGCGCGTTGGCGGGCGCCCCCGCGGCCTGGATCGTCGGCATGCCCGTGATCGGGCTCGTCACGGCAGTCGACTGGCGGCTGGCGTTCCTCGCAGTCCCGCTGCCTGCGGCCGTCGCTACCGGCGCCGTCTTGCTGGCGAGTCGAGCCGACGGCGCTGCCCGTCGCGCGGACGCGTCGTTGACGCGGCTCTTGCGGCAGCCAGGTGCGCGCCGCTGGGCGATAGGCGAGCTGCTCGCGATGTCCGCGTGGGCGGGCATGCTGGTCTTCAGCGGGGCGCTGTTCATCGAGGTGTACGGCGCCTCGCCGCGCATGACCGGATTGCTCTTGGCGGTCGTCGCGGCCGCGTACCTGGGCGGCAACGTGCTGGGTGGGCGCATCCAGCACGAGTGCCTCCGTCGCGTACTGGCCCGTGCGAACGTCGCGGCCGCAGCTTCTGTGGCGCTGACCTGGGTGATCACGCCGAACGCGTTCGTCACGCTGGCGCTCTTCAGTTTCGCCGCCGTTGTCGTGGCCGCGCGTACCGTCGTCGGCACCACGTACGGCTTCGTTCTCGCAGGCGAGCGCAAACTCGAAATCGGCGCCGCACGAGCAGCGATCACCCACGCCGGCTATCTCGCCGGTTCGCTCGTCGGTGGTGCAGCGCTCGCTGCCGGCGGCCACGCCACGATCGGCGTCGCGTTCGGCTTGCTGTTCCTCGGCGCCAGCGCCCCCTACCTCTCAGAGTGGGCCTCGCGCTGCCGACCGGCGGCAGCGCTGTGACCAACCCCTCTGCTGGCAGGTTGTGGACGACCGCGTCGTGCACGACATCGTGCTCAGCCGTGAGGCGGTGGCTGAGAAGCTCATGGCTGGGACAGCAACACGCTTGAGCAAAGAGGCGCGTCGAGTCGCACTGGCCATCGACTCGAGCTGAGCGTCTGCCAGAAACCGCATATCGCTCGCCGGACCGGCCACCAGTCAGCCGGTATGGGCCCCGTGCGTCACCTTGGGTGGTCGACCGCGGCGGCATGTGGAGCCGGGCTGTCGTTTCGCATCAAGCGAAGCCCGAGAAACGCGAGCCAGATGAACCACGTCATCGTTGTCGCGCGGACCGCCGCGCCGTCACCGAGGATGGAGAAGATGACGCCGCAGACGATCGATGCTGGCACGGCGAAGAGCGTTGGCAGCCAGACGCCGCGCCACTTCGGGAGGCGGCGAAAGGCGAACGCGAGGATGAACGGCGCGGCGATCGTCGCCGCCACGGTGAAGCGCGTCTCCATCTTGTGCGCCGAGGAGTGCCATGAGTCGTTTCGTGCAGTTGCGGTCGATCCCACGGCAGTCGAGTCGAAAGACTCCGTCGAGGAATGCGCCGAGTCCGGTGAGTATCACCGCGCCGGCGCCGATCCGGCCGAGCACGTCGGGACTCAGCGCACGCCAAAGGCCAAGTCCGAACAGCACGACCAGGATCCCTGTCAGGTTGTCGCCGATCTGGTTGTAGATCCACGCCCTGCTTGCCGTCAGCGCCCCCAGATCCGAGGTGTCGTCATCGGCAGAGCTGTAGGCATCCGGTTGGGCGACTGCGCCCGCGATCCAACCCACGCTGATCGTGAGCAGTGCGAGAAGAGCGCAGACCCCTGCGGCGCGCGTCGGCACCGCGAAACTGTTACATGCCACGCCGATCTTCGCTGCGATCGACGAGAGAACCTGTGTTGCTCGGACGGTGTTCGGGTCGCGCGCCTCGAAAGCGACCCGCGATGGCCTCGAGGCGCGCCTTCGTCGAGTCGGTTCCCGTGTGCGCGCGGTAAAGGCTGGGAAGGAAGTTCTCGAAGCATCCGACTTCTTCGACGTTGTGCTTGATCCAAGCCTGACCCTTCGATTCGGGAAAGAGGATCGGGACGACAACCTTGCGGAAGAACCAGGAGCCATGGTCGCGTGGAACGATCAGGCAGTTCTCGTAGACCGTGCCGTCGCCGGTCTCGCGGAAGGTGTACTCCATCCGTGCGAGCGACACGCCGTGGCTGACGGGGTTGTGGATGTATCCCTCCTCGTCGAGCTTCTCGATCGTGGTGACGATGTCGACCTTGTACTTCGGGTTGCGGCCGAGGTACTCGAGGAGCTCGATCTGGGCACCCGGGCCGATGCTGCCGTCGGCCAGGCGGCGTACGTACCGGGCGTGAACGTGGTCGAAGGGGTGCCATACGCGGTAGCGGTTGAGCATCCGTCCATCGACCTCGACGTCGCCTTCGAGGTTGCTGAACCACCAGACGAGCATCGCCGGCGTGACGCCTTTGATGGTGTCGTGCTTGATCCAGAACTTGAGGCGCCCGTCCTCGAGCACCTCGGACCCGGCGCGCGCCGACGACACCGGCTTCAGCTCCCACGGGAGGGAGAGCGGCTGGGGGAGAGCTGTGTTCATGAGGACTCCTTTCCTGTGTTGAGCGGACGCTGCCGACGGTAACCCGAGGCACGGGCGGTCGAATCGGGCGCTTCCCTAGTCCTCGCCCTAGTCGCGGGGAAGACACAGTGAGACGCGCGATTTACGATCGTGCGGATGCTGCTGGGGCGGGAGGCAGAGTGCGAGGCGGTCGGGCAGGTGGTCGACGCCGCTCGCGGCGGCCGCGGTGGCACGCTCGTGTTGCGAGGTGATGCCGGAGTCGGCAAGTCCGAGCTGCTGACCTATGCGCGCGAATGCGCGGTCGGGATGGCCGTTCTCGAGGCGGCGGGGATCGAGTCGGACGCAGAGCTGCCGTACGCGGCGCTACACCAGCTTCTGCGTTCGCTGCTGGCGCGCATCGACGAGCTGCCGTCGGCGCAGGCGGATGCGGTGAGCGCGGCGCTGGGGCTTGCATCCGAGCGGCCGAGCGACCGCTTCCTCGTCGGCGTCGGTGTCCTCGGGCTCCTGTCCGACGCGGCTGCGGAACAGCCGGTTCTCTGTCTCGTGGACGACGCGCACTGGCTCGACCGCGAATCGGCTGATGCGCTGCTCTTCGCCGCTCGCAGGCTCGACGCGGACGCGGTCGCCGTCCTCCTCGCCACGCGCGACGGCACCGACGTCGGCGCGGACCTCGCGACGTTGTGGATCCCTCCTCTCGACGACGGTAGCGCCCGAGCTTTGCTCGCGACTCGCGATCCGTCCGTCGATGAGGCGGCGAGGGAGCGGATTCTGGCGGCAGCAGCCGGCAACCCACTCGCATTGATCGAGCTGGCCGCCGGCCGATCCCACTCGAGCACGCAGGCGTGGCCCGGGTTCACGTCCGTTGAGCGGACGTACCTCGACGTGATTCGAGCGCTCCCTTCGAGCACGCAGCTGCTGCTCCTTTGCGCGGCGGCGGCGGAGTCGGGCGAGTTCGCGTGGATCAGTTGCGCCGCAGCGGCGCTCGGCGTCGACGGGAACGCGCTCGAGCCCGCGGAACGCTCCGGTCTCGTCGCAGTGGACGCCGATGGTCTGCGCTTTCGGCATCCGCTCGTTCGCTCCGCGGCCTACAACAGTGCACCGTTTCATGAGCGTCGGCGTGTGCACGAGGCGCTTGCCGCGGCTCTGCGGCCGGACGAGTCCGACCGACGCGCATGGCACCGCGCAGCCGCGGCTGTTGGGCCGGACGAAGCCGTCGCGGCTGATCTCGAGGCCACGGCTTCGCGAGCGCGCAGACGAAGCGGTCAGGCTGCGGCGTCGGCCGCACTCGAGCGTGCCGCAAGGTTGTCAAGAGACGATCAGGGACGGCTGCGGCGACTCGTTGGGGCGGCGGAGGCCGCGTGGCAGGCAGGTGACGCATCGCGCGCCGAACGACTCCTCGGCGAAGCAGGCGCTCCCGAAGAACCCGCGCTGCGCTCTGACCACGCGCGCCTGCGCGGCCTGATCAGTGCCC
>JBJMJE010000023.1:0-5097 GCA_045806505.1 Gaiellaceae bacterium | reverse complement strand
GGTGCTGCTGATCGCGGGCGCGCGTGCCGGTGCGCGCGCACTCAACGAACTCGCGATCGACGCCTTCGGGCGCGTCGGCCCGCCGGTCCTGCACGTCTGCGGCGAGCGAGACTTCGGCTCCCTGCAGCGCCGCGTGTCGCGCGTGGATTACCGCCTCGTCGCGGTGCTCGACGGCCTCGGCGCCGCGTACGGCGCGTGCGACCTCGCCGTCATGCGCTCGGGTGGGACCGTCTGGGAGCTCGCCGCGGCGGGCCTGCCCGCGATCCTCGTCCCCTATCCGTTCGCGACCGCCGATCACCAGACGCTGAACGCGCGCTACTTCGAGCGCGGCGGCGGCGCCATCTGCGTCCGCGAGGCGGAGCTCGGCACCGTCCCGGAGATTGCGCGCTCGCTCCTCGACGACAGGGCTCGTCTCCAGCGCATGTCCGAGCGGATGCGCACACTCGCAAAGCCCGACGCGGCGCGGGTCATCGCCGAGGAGCTGATCGAGCTTGCGGGCGCTTGAAGGACGCCGCCTCTGGTTCGTCGGCATCGGCGGCGCCGGGCTCTCGGCCTACGCGGCGATCGCGTCGGCGTGGGGCGCAGAGGTCGGCGGGTGGGATCGCGTCGACACGCCCTACCTGGGCACGTTGCGCGAGCACGAGGTCGTCATTGCTCCGGATCCCGTCGTTCCCGACGACTGGGAGGTCGTCGTCTCGACCGCCTACGCCGACCGCGTGGAGGGTGTGTCGCGAGCGGCATTCCTCGCCGAGCTCGTCAGCCTGCGCGAGACCGTGGTCGTCTCGGGCGCGCACGGCAAGACCACGACGACGGGGATGATCGCGTACGTGCTCTCGCGGCTCGGGCGCGACCCTGCCTACGCGATCGGCGGCGAGATCCCGCAACTCGGCGGCAACGCCGGAACCGGCGAGGGATGGTTCGTCGTCGAGGGCGACGAGTCGGACCGCACGATCGCTGCGCTGCGGCCGCAGATCGCGGTCGTCCTCAACGTCGAGCTCGACCATCACAGCGAGTTCGCGTCGCTCGCGGAGGTTCAGGTGCTCTTCGACGAGTGGACATCGCAGGTCCCACACGTCGTTCGAGCCGAGGAGCTGGAGCCCGTCGACTTCGAGCTCGCGCTGCGCGGCGACCACAACCGGCGGAACGCTGCGGCGGCGCTCGCCGCTCTCGAGCACTGCGGCGTTCGACCGGAGGAAGCGCGGCCGCATGTTGCTGCGTTCGAAGGCGCCGCGCGACGGTTTCAGTTGCGCGGCGAAGTCGGCGGCGTTCTGGTGTACGACGACTACGCCCATCACCCCACCGAGGTTGCAGCGACCATCGCCACCGCGCGCGAACTGAGCACGGGCCGCGTGCTCGTTCTGTTCCAGCCGCACCTCTACTCGCGCACGCGTCATCTCGCGCACGATTTCGGTCGCGCACTCGCCTCCGCCGACGTCGCTGCGATCGCGGATGTGTACGCTGCGCGTGAACACGACGGCGACGTCCGCGGGAAGATCGTCGCGGATGCGGTGGCCGACGCGCGTGGCGGCGCACGCATCGCGTGGATGCCGTCGGCCGAACAGGGCGCGCGCTGGCTCGCGAGCGTGGCGCGTCCCGGCGACGTCGTGCTCACCGTCGGCGCCGGCGACGTCGACCGCGCTGTCCCCGTGCTCCTCGAGGCGCTGGAGTGAACATCGAGCGGGACGTCCCGCTCGCCCGCTACACGACGCTCGGCACTGGTGGCCCTGCGCGCTTGTTCGCGCGGCCCGAGACTCTCGCCCAGCTCGAGGAGGCGCTGGCGCACGCCGAGCGCGAGGGGCTGAGCGTTGCCGGCGTCGGTCTCGGGTCGAACCTGCTCGCCGCCGACGAGGGTGTCGGCCGCCTCGTGATCAGGCTCACGGGAGGGCTCGCGGACGTCACGGTGGCGGGCGAACTCGTGTCGGCCGGAGGAGGCGCGACGAACGCCGTCGTGCTCCATCGCGCGCGGCAGGCCGGCCTCGGCGGGTTCGAGTTCGCGTGCGCGATCCCGGGCACGACCGGCGGAGGCGTCTGGATGAACGCCGGCGCCTACGGCGGCGACTTCGCGCAGGTGCTCGAGCGGGCGCTCGTCGTCACCGCGTCCGGTGCCGAGTGGCTCACGCCGCATCAGCTCGGCCTCACCTATCGGCACTCGACGTTGCGCGACGGCCAGGTCGTTGCGCGCGTCGAGTTGCGCCTCTCGCCCCGCGAGCCGGACGACATCAAGGCGACGGTCCGCGAGTTCCAGGCGCGGCGGAAGGCCGCGCAACCGACGAACAAGCGAACGTTCGGCAGCGTCTTCAAGAATCCCGATCACGAGCTGACCGCGGGGCGGATGCTGGAAGCATGCGGCTTGAAGGGCCACCGGATCGGCGGTGCGCAGATCTCGCCGATGCACGCGAACTTCATCGAGAATGCGGGCGGCGCGCGGAGCGAGGATGCGATCGCGTTGATGGGTGAGGCCCGGCGCCGCGCCTTCGACGAGTACGGCGTCGAGCTGGAGCACGAGGTGCGGTTCCTCGAGCTGCCCGAGCTGCCGCCCGTGCGGTAGGAGGGTCCGCTGACGCGGCGAAGTCCGCCTCGTGAGCCGCCCGCCGCGCCACTCGCCCGCGCGCGAAGCCGTTGCGCGGCTTCCTTCGCGTGCGCGCTCGTTCGAGCTCCTGCCGTCGGCCCGCTCGATCGCCCTCGGCCTTGCGGCCGCGATCGTCGCCGTACTTGCGCTCGCCGCCGCGCGCGAGACGTCCGTCTTTGCGGTGCGGACGATCGAGGTACGCGGCGTCGATCCGAAGCTTGCGCGGCACGTCGACGCCGTGCTCGCGCCGCTGCAGGGAGTCAGCCTGCTCAAGATCCGGAGCGACGAGGTCGAGCGGCTCGCGACGTCGTTGCCTTCCGTGGCCGGCGTCACGTACGACCGCGCTTTCCCGAACACGCTGCGCGTCGTCGTCCAGGCCGAGGAACCGGCGGCCGTCGTGCGCCACGGCGCACGCGCGTGGCTCGTGTCGCGCCGCGGCCGGCTGATGGAGCGCATTGCGCAGCGGACGCATCGCAGGCTCCCGCGGATCTGGCTCGCGCAGGCGCTCGGTGTTCCCGTCGGTGCCACGCTTGCGCACGGAGCCGGCGGCGAGGAGGTCGCGCTCATCGACGCACTGCGTGGCGAGGCGCTCGCGCGGCAAGTCCGCTCGGTCCGCCAGGTGGCCGGGCAGTGGACCTACGTCCTGCGCGGCGGCGTCCAGGTCCGCGTCGGAGACCGCAGCGACCTCTCGCTGAAGCTCACGGTCGCAGCCGCGATCCTGCGGCGGACGCCGATCTTCGGGTACCTCGACGTGAGCGTTCCGCAGCGTCCGGTCGCCCGCCAGGACAGTCAACTCTCAGGTTGAGGTCGAGGTGTTTGGCCGAAATCATGTTGACAATCCGGACACCCCGTCGTACTCTGCAACGTTGCACCGCCCGGAACAGCCCCTATCCTCCACTACAGCTTGAGGTCGAGGCGAGTCGAGATGAGAGAGCAGAGCGGTAACTACCTCGCGGTGATCAAGGTCGTCGGCATCGGCGGCGGCGGTACGAACGCCGTCACGCGGATGGTCGAGGCCGGTCTGTCGGGCGTCGAGTTCATCGCGGTCAACACGGATGCGCAGGCGCTCCTCATGGCGGAAGCGGACGTGAAGATCCAGATCGGGTCGCAGGAGACGCGCGGCCTCGGAGCCGGAGCGGATCCCGCGGTCGGCCTCTCGGCGGCGACCGAGTCCGGCGACGAGTTGAAGGAGGCGTTGAAGGGCGCCGACATGGTCTTCGTGACGGCCGGCGAGGGCGGCGGCACCGGAACGGGTGGAGCGCCCGTCGTCGCCGAGCTCGCGAAGTCGGTCGGGGCGCTAACGGTCGGCGTCGTCACGCGGCCGTTCTCGTTCGAGGGCCGGAAGCGCGGCGAGCAGGCCGAGCGTGGGCTCGAGAACCTCCGCGAGCGCGTCGACACGCTGATCGTGATCGAGAACGACCGGCTGCTCCAGGTGGTCGAGAAGCGGACGTCGATCATCGACGCGTTCCGCATGGCGGATGACGTACTACGCCAGGGCGTTCAGGGCATCACCGACCTGATCACGGTCCCGGGTCTCGTCAATCTCGACTTCGCCGACGTTCGCACGATCATGACCGACGCCGGCTCGGCGCTCATGGGAATCGGCGCTGCGTCCGGGGAGAACCGTGCGGCCGAAGCGGCGCGCGCAGCCGTCTCGTCGCCGCTCCTCGAGGCGTCGATCGAAGGCGCGACCGGCATCCTGCTGAACATCACCGGCGGGGCCGACATCGGGCTGTTCGAGGTCAACGAGGCGGCCGAGGTCGTGACGAGCGCGGCCGACGCGAACGCCAACGTCATCTTCGGCGCCGTCATCGACGATGCGAAGGGCGACGAGATCACTGTCACGGTGATCGCGACGGGCTTCGGCGGCGACCGGCGGCGGCGCCGGCGTGCCGAAACGCCGTCGATTCTGAGCGAGCAGCCGATCACGCCGCGCGAAGAACGGTTCGAGGGCACCGAAGACGTGCTCGACGTGCCGAGCTTCCTGCGCGACGAGTAATCGACCGGCTACAGGCTGCTTTAGAACCGGGTTGCGTACCGGTTGTTAGTCGCGTTGATACGAATTTTCACGCAAAGAGCGACAATTCGCGTGAAAGAGGTTTAGCCCGCGGCGTGTGCGGCCAGAACACGGGTGCCCTCATAGGGTCGACGCCGCAGTTGACCCAACGACCCGGTCCAGCCGCCTCGGTCGTTTCCCGCGCTAAGTGGGGAATGGCCGGGGCGGCCCCCATTTTGGGGCCGGTTGGGTGCCGGTCAGGACGGACTCTTCGGCGTGAGCGCCCGGCCGCCGCGCGGAAGGATGCGCACGGGCTTGCCATAGACGATGTAGCGATGCGTCGCGAAGAAGCGCGGATGACACGCCTGAAGCTCGACCTGCTCGCGTCCGTGCGAGCGTAGGACGCTCAGGTCGTCGGAGCGGACGATCCGGTGGCGCGTGACGGCGTAGACGACCGTCGCGTACGGCATCTCCAGCCTGACCCGGTCGCCGCGACGCAGCCGTTCGATGTGCGAGAAGGGCGCGAGATAGG
>JBJMJE010000022.1:0-7462 GCA_045806505.1 Gaiellaceae bacterium | reverse complement strand
TTGTTGTCGGTCCCGGAAATCTCGGAGTCGACGTCGGCGACGGAGATCACGCCGCCGGAGCCGTTCTCCGTCGAGCTCGAGGCGTTCGTGCTCAGGCCGGACGTGATGGTGACGTCCCCGCCGACGTCCAGGCTGCCGGCGACGTACGCCTTGAGCGTCGGGTTGATCTGCGTCTCCGCGCCGGGGAAGGAGAAGTCGCCGAGACCGCCGCCGCCGCCGCGTGCGGACGAGCTCGTCCCGCCGTCGCCGCTCGGCGGCGACGCGGCGCGAAGCGACGACCCGTCCGAAGCGAGCAGCAGCTCGGTCGAGCTCGGCGGCGAGCCCTGGAGACGCGCGTAGATCTGATGGTCGCCGCCTGCGACGTTCAGTGCGGCGCCGGCGAGGAACAGCCGCTGGTTGCCGTAGAAGTCGCCGCGGACGGTCGTGCGCGTCTGGCCGTTGATCGTCTCGGTGACGCTGATGGGGAGGTCGATCGCGGGCGCCGCCGGCGAGCGCAGCGTGATGTGCGACACGTCGACGCGGTGCACGAGGTAGGTGAGCCCGTTCGTGAGGCCGATGACCGGCGCGGGGCGGATCCCGTGCAGGACGGTGGAGTCGGCGGGACGGTTGATCAGGATGACGGCGGGGTTGTCGGAGGAGCTCGAGCAGGCGGTCGGGTCTGCGAGCTTGCCGACGGCGTTGCAGTAGCTCGTCGCGAGCTGGACCGTCCAGGCATCGACGACGTGCACGTAGTAGATCGCGCCGCTCGTCAGGTTGACGACGGCCTTCGTCGGGTCGCTCGCCTCGTAGACCACGCGCTGGCCGTTGGTGAGACCGTGGCCGTTCGTCGGGCCGTTCGCGACGTCGACGTGGCCGAGGAAGATGTTGTTCGCTCCGGCGTTGTCGCCCGTGATCGAGGCGCCCGACGTGTTGACGTCGACGCCACTCGCGCGGAAGAGGAGCGGCTGGGCCGTCAGGTACGTGACGCGGTCGCCCTCGCCGAAGCTGCTCGTCGAGATCTGTCCGCCGGAGACGGCCGACTGCGTGAAGCTCACGCCGGCGGAGTTCGCGTCGGACTGGCTGACGTAGAGCTCGATCGTGAAGTCGTCGATCTTGCGCACGAACAGGACCGCGCCGTCGACGAAGCTGCCGATGCTGCCCGCGCTCGTGCGATACACGACCGCGTCGCCCGTCTCGAAGTGGTGAGGCGCCGTGAAGCGGATCATCGCGCGGCTCGGGTCGACTCCGACGAGGCTCGCGTCGAGGCTGGTCGCGTTCACGCTCGCGCCGGTGAAGGTCGCTCCGAGCCGCAGCGTGTCGGCGTTCGCGACGATGACGCCGTAGACATGGTTGTTGTGCAGGCCGTCGATGACGCCGCCGCCGTTCGCGTCGTAGAGCACGAGGTCGCCGTTCGTCAGGCCGTGCACCGGGAAGGTGATGCTGTCGGGAAGCGGCGAGCCGCTGTGCGCGGTCATGCCCGTGATGAAGTCCGTCGGCGGCACGAGGTTGCCGACGGCGCTCGACTCTGCGTCGACGATCACCGCGCCGCCGACGACGACGCTCGAGCCGCTACCGATGTAGGCGTGCACGACGGGGTTGGACGTGGCCTTCGCCTCCGGCCCGCCGACGTGGATGCCGCCCCCGCCGAAGCTCTTGCTCGTCGCGTCGGCCTCGGCGTCCTTCGAGATCGCCTTGATCGTCAGGTCGTGGCCGAGCCCGTCGGCGAGAACGACGTCGACGTTCGCGCCGAGATACGCCTCGACGGTCGGCGAGGCGGTCGCGTCGGTGATGCTGCCTGCGGCCGCGAAGCCGAGCGCACCGGCGCCGACCGTCGCGTTGGACGCGGAGGTGGAGTAGTCGTTGGCGAGCACCTGCAGGCTGTTCGCCTTGCCTGCGTTGGTGCCGATCGTGGCGCCGTCGTCCCCGTGCGCCCTGATCGCGCCGGTGACGGTCGAGTCGGCCTTCATGGCCGTGTCGCCGGCGAGGATGCCGCCCGCGCCGCCGTCGGCGGTCGAGGCCGCGCTCGCGCCGCGCGTCGCCTTGACCGTGATCGCGGTGCCCGGGCTGTGGATGTTGGTGTCGGTGCCGAGCGACGCCTCGTCCACGGCGAGCGCGTCGTCGCCGACCGACGTCGACGCGTGCGCGAAGCTGGTGCCGACGCCGAGCGAGATCGACACCACGAAGAGGTGCGCGGTCGCGTTGCGCGTCGCGTCCGTCTGCACGGTGAGCTGCGAGGCCGAGACGAGCTCGCCGTCGAACGAGGCGTGGCTGCCGCCGCGGTCGTGCGCCTCGACGAAGAGGATCGCGATACTGCCGAGGAAGCCGATCGCGAGGCCGGTGTCGGTCGTCGCCGTCGCGTTGTCCGTGGCGCTCGCCTTGATCGTCGCCGCGGCGCCGCCGATCGCGAGCGTCGCGTTCTGGCCGACCGTTGCGCTGACCTGTGCGCCGCTCGTGATCTCCGCATCCGCCGCCGCGCCGGCGCCCGCGAAGAGCCCGATCGCGATCGGGTTCGCCGAGACGGTCGCGGTGTTGAAGCCGGTGGCCTCGACGTTGAAGCCCGTGCCGCCCGTGACCGAGCCGTCGTAGGACGCGGTCGTAGATCCGCTGACCTTCGACGTCGGGATCGAGACGCCGACCGCGAGCGCACCGAGCGCGCCGACGTTCGCGCTCGCGTCGGACGTGTTGTGCGACGTAGCCGCGATCTTGCTCGTGCCGTTGACGGAGATCGAAGCGCCCTGCGCGCCCTGGGCGCTGACGTGCGAGTTCCCGTTGATCTCGGCGAGGCTGAACGATGCCGCGAGCGCGCCGCCGAGGCTCATGCTGCCGGCGAGCGTGCGCGCGTGCGCGTACTGCGTGCCGTCTGCATTGACGTCGAGAGAAGCGCCCGAGGTGACGTCGCCGTCCATCTGCGCCTCGACCTTGCTGTTGATCGTCGCGATGGCGACGAAGACGACGCCCGACGCGAGGACGCCGAGGGCGCCTCCCTCCGCCTTCGCGTCCGCCTTGTTGCCGTCGTTCCTCGTCTTCGCCTCGACCTTGATCGTCCCGGAGCCTCCGAGCGACGCGGTCGAGCCGACGACCGCCTTGATGTCGGAGCCCGTGTCGAGCGTGGCGAACCCGGCGCCGCCGTTGAGTCCGATCACGGAGACACCGACGACGAAGCTGTTCGCGGTCGCGGTGTTGTCGGCGATCGCGCTGATCGTGATGTCGGTCGCGTTGGCCACGCTCCCGTCCATCGTCGTCGTCGTGTGCCCCGACAGGACCGCGAACGCGAGCATGACCGACGACTGGAAGAGACCGCCGCCGCCGCCCGGCGCCTCGGCGTCTGAGCTATTCGTCGCGGTCGCGGTCACGGACACCGGAGCGGGCGAAGTGAACGTCAGGTTGCCGCTCGACGAGGTGCCTGCCTCGAGCGAGCGGGCGTTGTTGGCACGAGCGACCGTGACTCCGACCGCCGCGAGACCGCCGATCGCGACGTTGACCGTCTTGACCGTCACGGTGTGCGTCCCGTCGGCGTCGACCGTCAGGCCGCCCGAGCCGACCGAGCCGTGCGCGCCCGAGGTCGCCTTTGCCGTGCCGCCGAGGTCCGCGAAGGCCATCGCCGCGCTGAGGCCGACGCCGACGCCGCCGTTGACGGAGATGACGAGCAGGTCGGACGTGATGTCGTCGTGCGCGGTGACGTTGATGCCGCTGACCGCGCCGGAGGCGCCGACGGCGACGTCGCCGATCGTCGCGCTCGCGTTCCCGTTTACGTCGACCACGCCGACCGCCGCACCGGCAGCCACGCCGCCGACGGCGACGCCGATTGCGTACGCGTTGACGTCGCGATCGGCCGAGACGCCGACCGAGAGTCCGCCGCCGGCGCGCGGGATCGACGCGCTGTTGTCGATGTGCGCGTTCTGGGTGCCGCTGTCGTTCACGACGGCGACCTGTGCGCCGAGCGCGACGAACCCGGCCGCGCCGGTGAAGGCGATCATCGTCGAGTCCTCGTCCATCCCGGCGAACACGCTCACCTCGCCGCTCGTCGCCGAGATGCTCGCGCTCGGGCCGACGCCGGCGTCGGTGTTGCTCTTCACGTTCATGACCAGGATCGAGGCGCCGAGCGCGCCCAGGCCGCCGGCCGCCGCGCCGGCGATGCCGAAGACCTCGAGGTCGTCCTTCGCCCAGACGTGTACGTGGCCGCCGGCCGAGACGGTGCCGTCGATCGTCGCCGTCGTGCCCGCGCTCGGGACGGTGGAGATCGCCGTCGTCGCGACGCTGCCGCCGACACCCGCGGCCGCACTGTTGATGTTCGTCTGCGGCCCGGCGATCGCGCCGGAGATCCGCGAGTTCGTCTTGCGCTCGCCGTCGGCGCCCGCCCACTCGCCCGCGTTGTCCTTCGGGTGGGTGGTCGTGGCGACGACGTTCTGCGTGGCGCGGTACGTGCGGCCGTCGGTGTCGGTGACGACGTCGCCCTCGTTGTAGGGGGTGCCTGAGACCCAGGCCGCGGGCGCGGCCGTCGAGCCCGTCGTCCCCGCGAAGACGCTCTTGTAGCCGCCGCTGCCGCCGCCGGCCGCGTCGTCGGCCGCCGAGACGCTGCCGCTGTTCCCCTGCATCGCATCGGTCGGGGCCTGCCAGTCGGAGGCGTGGCTCGGGTCGAGCAGCGGGTGATCCTTGCGCGCCGAGTAGCGCCGCACGCCATGGGTGCCGTCGTCGAACGTGACGACGTCGCCTTCCTTGTATCGGAGGTCGGGGTCTCCCGGCGCAGGCACGGTGGTGGCCGTCGCCAGCGACCAGGTGCCGCGGAACGGCCCGGCATCGGAGTCGTGGTAGGTGCTCGTTTCCTTCGTCCCGACGGTCCAGACGGAGACCGAGGCCGCGACGCCGATCGCACCGACGCCGACGCTCAGCGCGTAGGTCTGCACTTCCTTGCGCGAGAGCGCGTTGACCTCGACGTCCGAGCGCGCCGCGACGTTCGAGCCGGCACCGAGGTACGCCTGCACGGACGAGTTCGCGATGCCGATGTCGACGCCGCCCGCCACGCCGACGAAGCCGAACGCGGCGCCGCCGGCGACGGTGATCGACTTGAAGTGGTCGACGGCCGAGACGTTGACGGACTGGTTCGCGTTCGCACCCGCGAGCTGGTCGACCGAAGCGCTCGGGCCGACGAACGCCTTCGTGGTGACGTCCAGGATCGTGACGCCGACGCCGCCGGCGACGCCGACGAAGCCGCCGCCGATGGCGGGCGCGAGGCCGAAGACGTCCTCGCTCGCGGTCGCCTGGACGGCAAAGCCGTGGAAGCTCGAGTGCTTCGCGAAGTCGCCTGACGCGTCGAAGTTGCCGTTGTAGATGCCGCCGAGCGCCGAGCCGCCGGCGAGCGCGTCGACCACGCTGCCGGTGCCGACGTAGGCCTGCGTGTCCTTCTCGACCTTGGCGACGCCGACCGCGACGCCGACGCCGACGTAGCCGCCGGCGAGAGCGATCTCGATCAGCACGAGCTTCGACTCGTCGCTCGCGCCGACGAGGACGTTGTTGCCGGCCTTCAGCGTCGCACCGCCGCTCGTGCACGCGAAGTCGTCGAGGGTCGCGACCGCGCCCGTGCACGCGTAGGTGTGGACGTTGAGGACCGTGACGGAGACGGTTCCGGCGACGCCGACGGTGCCGCCGCCCGCGCCGACCGCGACGGAGACGATCGTCTCCTTCGCCTTCGCCGTCACGGTCACGTCGTTCGCTGCCTTCACCACGGCGCTCGAGCCGATGTACGCGTTCGTGTCGATGTTGACGACGCGGACGCCGACGGGCACCGAGACGCCGGCGGTGCTCCCGATCGCGAGCGTGACGGCGACGCCGAGATCGTAGAACTGGTTCGCGGCCGCGACGCGCACCGACTGCGCCCCGTCGGAGCCGGCGAGGTCGTCCGCGCAGGTCGCGCCGCAGTTGACTTTCGCGGAGTTCCCGACGTGCGCCGAGGTGTGGATGTTCGACACGTTGACCGCGCCGGCGAGCGTCACGGCGACGGAGCCGCTGAGGCCGAGGCCGACGCCGAACGCGCCGACGTCGTCGCTGTTCGACGCCGTCACGGCGACGCCGCGGAAGGCCGGGCTCGGCATCGAGATGCTCCGCGGGCCGATCGCGCTCGCATCCCCGGACGGCGTCTGGCCGCCGGCGACGAGGCTGTGCGACCTGCCGGTCGCCTTCGACTTGTCGAGCGCGAGCGGCGCCACCGGACCGGCCGTTCCGTTGCAGTCGTCGGCGAGGCCCGTCGCGTGGCACTTCGTGTCGGCGAGCCGGTAGACCTTGCCGCTGCCGCCGATCTTGATCGCGTAGTACGTCGCGCCGTCGACGAGCCCGCCGATCGGCGACCCGCCGCCGGCCGTGTAGACGACCGTGTCACCGGTCTCGACGACGGTCCCGTCGGCCTCGAGCACGTACGGCAGGTTGATCGTGTTGCCGGTGACGTCGTCGCCCGGGTCGAAGCGCGGCGACTCGTCAGTCGTCACGCCGGCCTTGTCCGTCGGGACGAGGCGGTGGTTCTCGCCGCTGCCGCCGGAGACCGCGACCGGCGATCCCGTCAGGTTCGGGTTGTCGTAGAGCTGGATCGCCTTCGCGCCGACGTTCTTCACGTAGTAGAGGCCGCCGGTGCAGGCGCCGTTCTGCTTGTCGCGCAGGTCGCAGAGCCCGGTGATCGTCGTGCCGCCGCCGCGGTCGTAGACGACCTCTTCCGCGTCCTTGTAGCCCGGGTCGTCGACGAAGTGGATCGTGTTCCCGCCGGTGATCGCGCTCGGCGAGAAGCGCGTGTCGACGGACGTCACGGTGTACTCGCCGCTCACGACGGGCAGCCCGGCGCCGCCGCCCTTGGCGTTCACCTTGGCGTAGTTGCCGATGTACGCGTGGGTGTCCTTCGTGATCACGGGCACCGCGACCGCAGCGCCGACGGCCGCGCTGCCGCCGCCGGAGATGTTCCCGGCGATCACGTTCAACGTCAGCCGCTCGTCGGCCGCGACGCGGACGCTGCCGTCGGCGGTGACCTCCGCGGCGGTGCCGTCGCTCGTGGCGTCCGCAATGAATGCGTTCGTCGTGACGGAGTAGACCGAGACGCCCGCGTTGACGGTGACGGCGGCCGTGCCGCCGAAGCCCGCGCCGACCGACAGCGACGTGACGTCCTCGCTCGAGGTCGAGTCGACCGTGACGTCGCCGCTGACCGTGATCGCGCCGTTCTTGCCGATCGAAGCCTCGGTGGTCTTGTGGATGTCCTCGACGTCGAGGCCCACGCCGACGCCCGCGCTGCCGCCGATGGCGAGCTGACCGGCGAGGCTCAGGAACGACGTCTCGTCCTTGGCGGACACGGCCACGCCGGCGCTCTTGTGGCTGCTGTCGCCGACCGTGACGTCGTCGTCGACGTGCGCCTTCGTCGAGTTGTGCATGACGTTGACGACGACCGAGCCGGCGACGCCGGCGCTGCCGGTCCCAACCGCTGCGCCGACCGCGAGTAGGAGCAGGTCTT
>JBJMJE010000021.1:0-6312 GCA_045806505.1 Gaiellaceae bacterium | reverse complement strand
ACCGCACAGCGGCTGGACCCGCGCACTCAGGAGCTCTGAGAGGCACAAAGCGCATTTACCAGCTCAGATCGCCCTCGACCGTCACGGTCGAGCCGCGTTTCCACGCGACCTCCCAGACGTTCCCCTCGGGGTCGCGGAAGCCGAAGCCGCGGAAGCCGTGCGGCGAGTCGGCAGGCTCCTCGGAGAGCTCGACGCCGTCGACGTCGCGCAGCAACTCGTACGCGCGATCCACGTCCTCCGGCGTCGCGAGGTTGACGCCGATCGTGAAGCCGCGAAAGCCGTCGGCGCGCGGCCCGTAATGCGGCTCGTAGTTCTTCGCCGCGTACAGTGCGAAGGCGACGCCGTTGGTGCACTGGAAGACGCGGTGCGCGGGCTCGCTTTCGGGCGACTCGGGCCAGCCGAGTGCGCGCAGGAAATCGGCCATACGCTCGACGTCGGCGCATGCGAGCGTGAAGAAGTTCGGCTGAGCCGGAAGCGCCCTCACTGGAGCGAGATGAACCGCGCGTCGTCGAAGCCCTCCCCCTGGAGGCGCTCCGCGAGCTCCGGCGGCACGGGCGTGTCGATCGAGAGCACCATCAGCGCCTTGCCGCCGCGCCGCGTGCGCGACACCGTCATGTTCGCGATGTTCACGCCCGACTCGGCGAAAAGCGTGCCGACGCGCCCGATCACGCCGGGGACGTCGTCGTACCGGAAGACGACGAGGAGCGGTGCGAGCTCCATCTCGAGCTCGAAGCCGAGCGCACTGACGAGCCACTGCCGGTGCTCACGTCCGATCGTCGTTCCCGCGACCTGGATCCCGTCCACGCCGACACGCACGAGGTTCGTGAAGTCGCGCGACGAGCGCTTCCGCTCCTCGACGACGTCGATCCCGCGCTCGGCCGCAATCATCGGCGCGTTGACGTAGTTCACCGGCTGGTCGGTGTGCCCCTCGAATGCGCCGTTCAGCGCCGCGACGGTCAGCAAGCGCGTGTCGTACTGCGACAGCGCTCCGTAGTACGTGAGCTCGATGCGCTCCGCGCGCCCCTGTGCGAGCTCCATCGCGAGACGCCCGAGCTTCGCGGCGAGCGGGACATACGGTGAGAGCGCCTCGAGATCTTCTGCGCGCAGCGTCGGGATGTTCACGGCGTTCGTGACGAGCCCGCCCTCGAGCGCGGCGACGATCTGCTCGGCGACGATCACGCCCGCACGATCCTGCGCCTCCTCGGTCGACGCGGCGAGGTGCGGCGTCGCGACGACGTTCTCCAGCTGGAGCAACGGGCCCGAGTACGGCTCCTTCGAGAAGACGTCGAGCGCTGCCGCGGCGACCTTCCCCGAACCGAGCGCTTCGACGAGGGCGTCCTCGTCGACGAGCTGCCCACGAGCGGCGTTGACGAGCCGGACGCCGTCGCGCATCTTCGCGAACGCGCCGGCGCCGATCGACTGCCGCGTCTCCGGCGTGAGTGGCAGGTGCAGGGTCACGAAATCCGCTGCCGCATAGAGATCGTCCGGCGACTCGACGCGCTCCACGCCGAGCTCGCGGAACCGGTCCTTCGACACGAACGGGTCGTAGGCGACGACGCGCATCTCGAGTCCGAGCGCGCGGCGCGCGACCTGCTGCCCGATCCGTCCGAAGCCGAGCACGCCGAGCGTCTTGCCGGCGAGCTCGATGCCGCCGAAGCGCGAGCGCTCCCAGCGGCCCTGCGCGAGGGCCGCATGCGCCTGCGGGATGTGACGCGCCAGCGCGAGCAGCAGCGCGACAGTGTGCTCGGCCGCGGAGATGACGGTCGACTCCGGCGCGTTCGCGACGATGATCCCGCGCCGCGTGGCCGCCTCGACGTCCACGTTGTCGACGCCGACGCCCGCGCGGCCGATCACCTTCAGGCGCTCCGCCTTCTCGATCAGCTCCTTCGTCAGCTTCGTCGCCGAGCGGACGACGATGCCGTCGTACGCGGCGATGACGGCTTCGAGGTCGGAGTCGTGGTCGACGTCGACGTCGAAGTGCTCGCGCAGCAGGTCGACGCCGGCGTCCGCGATCCGTTCGCGAACGAGAACGCGCGCGGTCAAACCGCGACAGGCTGCTCGTACGCCTCGAAGGCGCGCGTCGTGGCGACGCCGCGCTCGATCTCTGCGCCGAGCTCCCTCAGCGCGAGCTCCACGGCCGCGAGCGCCGTGGCGATGTCGAACACGTCGAAGTAGCCGATGTGTCCGATGCGGAAGATCTTCCCCTTCAACGGGCCCTGACCGGGCGCCAGCGTTACGCCGTGCCGGTCGCGCAGCAGGAGCAGGAGCTCGGCGGCGTCGACGCCCTCGGGAGTGCGGATTGCCGTTACGACCGCGGCGCTGTCGTGATCCGGCGAGAAAAGCTCGAGCCCCATCGCCTTGACTCCTTCGCGGCAGGCGCGGCCGAGGCGAACGTGGTGCTCGAACGCGGCGTCGAGGCCGCCGTCGAGCAGCAGGCCGAGCGCGACGTCGAGTCCACGCACGAGCGACACGGCAGGCGTAAACGCCGCATCGAAGATCTCCTGCGCCTTCCGCGTCCGCTCCCAGTCGAAGTAAAACCGCGGCAGCGTCCCGCGCGCGTCCCACGCGCGTTGCGACACCGAGACGAGTGCCAGGCCCGGCGGTGACATGAGCGCCTTCTGCGAGCCGGATACGACGACGTCGACGCCCCATTCGTCGGTCTCGAGGGGTACGGCGCCGAGGCTCGAGACGGCGTCGACGACGGATACGGCACCGGCCTCGCTCGCCGCGGCCGCGAGGCTGCGGACGTCCGCGACGACGCCGGTCGAGGTCTCCGATTGCGTCATCAGCACGACGCGCGACTCGCGTTCGGCGAGCCTTGACGCGAGGTCGTCTGCCGACGGCGACTCGCCCCAGTCGTATTCGAGCCGGTCGACGTCGCAACCGAGCGCGCCGGCAATCGAGGCCCAGCGATCGCCGAACGCACCGGCGGTCACGACGCAAACGCGGTCGCCCGGCGAGCAGAGGTTCACGAGCGCCGACTCCATCGTGCCGGTGCCGCTCGCGGCGAACAGGAGCACCTCGTTCCCGGTGCGGAAGACCTCCTTGAGCCGGCCGAGCGTGCGCTCGTAGACGACGCGGAAGTCGGGGCCGCGGTGGTGGAGCATCGGCTCGGCCGTCGCGGCGAGGACCTCCGGCGGCACCGGGGTCGGGCCGGGCGTGAACAGGTAGCGCTTCTCCGTCACCGCTCGGAGCCTAACGATGCTCCCACTAGGCTCAGCGCGTGGAAGCGCTGCTCGCGTTCGCCGCCGCGCTCGTGGCGCTCCGGCTTGCGGGACGCGTGGCAGCACGGTGGCGCACCCGCCGCGCGCCGGAGTTGCTCGCGTGGAGCGCGGCGCTCTTCTCGTACGCGGTTGCCGCCGCCGTACTGGCGTGGGGTGCCGCGCACGGCTGGGACGCGCGCGCCTTCCGTGTCTATTACCTCTTCGGCGGACTGCTCACCGCGCCGCTGCTCGGCGCCGGGTCGCTGCTGATCTGGCGCAGGCGCTGGGCCGGGCCGGTCGCGCTCGCGTACGCGGGGCTGGCAGTCGGCATCGCACTCGCGGTACCCGTTCACGGCGTCTTCTCGGGCAGCGACATTCCGCCGGCGCAGGATCACCTCGACTTCGTGCCGGCGCGCCTCGTCGCGGTCGCAGCCAACACGCTCGGCACGGTGGCGGTCGTCGTCGTCGCGGCAGCGACGTTCCGCCGCCGACCGCTCGGCAACGCGCTCATCGTCCTCGGCGTTGCGATCGCGGCGGCCGGAACCGCCGTCGCCGGACTGGGCGTGGCGGGCTCGTCGGCCTTCGCTCTGGCAGCGGTTCTTGCCCTCTACGCTGGCTTTGTTGCGCCTTCGCGCTGATTTTCGCCATTATCTGCACTTAACGGATTCCTTATAACTCGCACTTGCGTCTAACGCCGTTTGCTACTCTCCGCGCGCTCGAAGGTTATGCGGACTCTGCGGCCCCACTTCCTCGCGCTTCTCGTTGCGCTTGCTCTCACCGCCACTGCGGCTCACTCAGCCACGGCGGTGACGAAGAGCGCGGTCCAGCCGGACGGCAACGCGATCAAGGCGATTCGTCAGTATCGCGCGACGACGTTGACGCTCCAGCGCGTCATGGGCCACCGCGTGCCGTTCCGCAAGCTCCGGCGCGTGAGTCTCGAGCGCGCGCGGAAGGTCTGGCGCAGACGGGCGGTCGCGACCCGGCACCGTTTCCTGCAGGGGCCGCCGCACAAGTCCGCGTGGCTCTGCATCCACCGCTACGAAGGCTCGTGGGGCGACAGCGGCAGCCCCTACTACGGCGGCCTGCAGATGGACATCAGCTTCCAGGCGAGCTACGGGAGGCCGCTCCTCGCGGTGAAGGGCACCGCCGAGAACTGGACGCCTCTCGAGCAGATGTGGGTGGCTGAACGGGCCTACCGGTCCGGCCGCGGCTTCTATCCCTGGCCGAACACCGCACGCGCGTGTGGCCTGATCTAGCCGCTTAGAGCCGCGGCCGCGCGAGCGGCTCGATCTCGTCGGCCTCGACGATCACCGCCGTGAGGCCGCCGTCGCTGCCGCTCCCGTGCACCTCGGCGGCCTCCCACAGCGCCGCCTCGCCGGCGGCGAGCGGGCTGCGCGGCTCTGCGCCGCTCCGCGCCCACCCCGACCCGGCGACGACGAGGAAGAGTTGCGGGCACGCCGCCGGATGGGCGCCGACGACGCCGTCCGCCGCGAGCTGCAAGAGGCTCACGCGGACCGCGCCGCTGGCGCGCGCGACGCCGCCGATGGTCGCGCCGTGGGAATCGAAGCGCGTGATCTCGCTCGTCGGCTCGAACGCGAAGATCCTCACGCGTCGAGCTTCTCGCGCACGAGCTCGTTGACGATGCGCGCGTCTGCCTGGCCGTTCGTCCTCTTCATCACCTGGCCGACGAAGAAGCCGAGCAAGCCGGACTTGCCGCCCCGATACGCGTCGACCTGACTCTCGTTCTGCGCGAGCACCTCGTCGACGATCGGCTCGAGCTGCGACGTGTCGGCCAGCGCCTTCTGCTCGAGGTAGGGATCAGCTTTGAAGCCCTCGTCGCCGGCGTGCGCGATCGCGTCGTCGAACGCCTTGCGCGGAATCTCCTCGCGTGCGGAGACGAGCTTCGCAAGCTCGCGCGGATCCACGGCCGCCGGATCGACGCCGGCGCCGACGAGCTGGTTCGCGATCACGTTCGCCGCGGCGACGGGCTCGGCTCCCGCATCGCGCGTCGCGGCCCAGAGACCATCCAGGTCGCCGGTGACGAGGGTCTGTGCAGCGGCCGCGCCGAGGTCGTCGCGCAGACGCACGATGCGCCTGCCGGGGAGCTCTGGCAGCGCGCCGCGCAGCCGCTCGACGAGCGCCGGCTCGGGCTGCACGGGCACCAGGTCAGGCTCCGGGAAGTAGCGGTAGTCGTTCGCTTCCTCCTTCGCGCGGTGCGGCGTCAACCGGTCGTTCTCCGGTTCGTAGTCGTACGTGTGCTGCTCGACGGCCGCGCCTTGCTCGTACAACGCGATCTGGTCGCGCGTCGCGGTCTCGATGCCGCGCCCGATGAACGTGAACGAGTTCATGTTCTTCAGCTCCCAGCGTGTGCGCAGCTCGTCGCTGCCGCGCGGCCGCACGGACACGTTGGCGTCGACGCGGAGCGTTCCCTTTTCCATCTCCGCGTCCGAGATGCCCAGCTCGACGATCGTCTGTCGGAGTAGGCGCAGGAAACGCACAGCCTCGTCCGCCGAGTGGATGTCCGGCTGCGTGACGATCTCGACGAGCGGCGTGCCGCCGCGGTTGAAGTCGACGAGCGAATAGGCGGAGCCGACCTTGCGTCCGGTGCCGCCGCCGACGTGCACCGTCTTGGCAGCGTCCTCCTCCAGGTGCGCGCGCACGAACCCGATCTCGCGGTCGCCGTCGATCCCGGGAACGAGCAGCGACCCGCCCTCGCAGAGCGGCTGCTCGTACTGCGAGATCTGGTAGCCCTTCGGATTGTCGGGATAGAAGTAGTTCTTCCTGGCGAAGACGGCCTCGCCGGCTATCTCGCAGCCGAGTGCGAGGCCGAGCTTGATCGTCCACTCGACGGCCTTGCCGTTCGCGACGGGCAGCGCGCCGGGATGCGCGAGGCAGACGGGGCACGTGCGCGTGTTCGGCTCGGCGAAGTACTCGAGCTCGCAGCGGCAGAACATCTTCGTCCGCGTCTTCAGGTGGACATGGATCTCGAGACCGACGACGGCTTCCCACTCAACCACCCAGCAGCTCCTTCGCTTCGCGGAGCGCGCGCTCGATGTCGCCCTTCACCTCGACCATGCCGAGCCGGTGTTCGAGTGGGCCGCGCATCTCG
>JBJMJE010000020.1:0-5547 GCA_045806505.1 Gaiellaceae bacterium | reverse complement strand
AATACGCCCGCAATCGAGCCCATCACGACACCGGGCGCGAGCTCCGCGACGATCATCCCCGCCGTTGCGATCGTCGATCCGGTGCGCTCGTAGACGAAGAACGGCAGCGCCGCGTTCAGCACCCAGTCGCCCGCGATCGAGACGAGGCCGCCGGTCCAGAGCAGCGCGAAGTCGCGGCGAAGGAGAACCTTCAGCATCTCGAGAGCGCTTAGCGCACGACGGCGAGCACGCGGAACGTCTCGCCGGCGAACACGACGTCGACAGCGCTGCGGCCGAGGACGTCCTCGGCGCGAACCGCGAAGGAAGGCACGCCGCCGAAGTCGAGGTCGCGCCGCGGCAGCAGCCGCGTCCGCGGGTGCTCGCGCCGGAAGCGCCGGACCTCCGCGCGGGCGAGCGCCAGACCCTCGACCGACGACGACACCTGCTCGCCGCATCCGTCGCAGGCGACGTAGAGCCCGTCGCGATTGCGGCTCTCGGCGCGGCGGTAGCGCGCCACCATGACAGCGCGGCCGCACCGCGTGCAGACGTCGGACGCGCCGGCGCCGCCGCCGAAGTACCGCTGCAGCCAGTCTCCCGTCCGCGCGAGGATCGCGCTCGGCCGGACGAGACCGCCGACGAGTTCGGCGAAGTGCGGATTCCCGAGCGGAAAGTCGGATCCCGGAACGCCCGGCGAGCAGTCGGGGCAGCTGAACGTCACGGCGTCGTTCACTCGCCGGTCTCGCATCGCGAGCTTGCGCAGGCCGCACTGGCCGCACCACACGCGCGTCTCGCGCCATTCGACGTCCGCCTCGTGCCCGAGCTCGGCGGCGAGTATCCGCCGCAACACGCTCTTGCCGCGCGCCAGCCGCATCGACACGGCGTCCTGGGAGATGCCCAGCCGCGCCGCGATCTCGCCGTGCGGCGCGTCGTCGACATAGCGCTGGACGAATGCGTCTCGCGTCTCGGGCGGGAGCAGCGCGAGCGCACGGTCGAGCAACTCGAGCAGCTCCGCGCGCTCGAGCCCGGCATCGAGGTCGACCTCGTCGCCCGCAACTGCGTCACGCAGCAACAACGGCCGGCGTCCGCGGCGCCGGGCGCTCCGCAGACACACGTTCCGCGCAATCGCCGCGAGCCACCGCTCGGCCCCGCTCGGGTCGCGAAGCTTGTGCGCGTTCCGCCACGCCTCGAGCAGCGTCTCCTGCGCGAGATCCTCCGCCGCGGCCGGATCGCCCGAGATCGCCGCGCACAACCGCACGAGGCGCCTACGCACCGGTGCGCGCCACAGCTCCTGCAGCGTCTCGTCCATCACGCTCACATATCGCCGCCGGCCGCGGAAAGCCAACGCCGTTAGCGGCCGCGATAGGGTCGAACGGTGCCGGAGAACGAATACGTCGTCGAGACGAACGGGCTGACGAAGCGCTTCGGGAGCCGCACCGTCGTGAAGGGCGTCGACCTCCGCGTCCCCCGCGGTGTCGCATTCGGCTACCTCGGCCCGAACGGCGCCGGCAAGACGACGCTGATCCGCATGCTGCTCGGTCTGACGCGCGCGAACGGCGGGACGATGAGCCTGCGCGGCATGCCCGTGCCCGAGCGGCGCGCGGAGGCGCTCTCGCGCGTCGGCGCCATCGTCGAGGAGCCGCGTTTCCACGGGCACCTGAACGCGCGGGAGAACCTTGCCGTCGTCGCCGCTGCGCGCGGGCGCGAAGCTTTTGCGCGGATCGAGCCCGCGATCGAGCGCGTCGGGCTCGCGCACCGCGCAGGCGACCGCGTGAAGACGTACTCGATGGGGATGCGCCAGCGGCTCGGCATCGCGCGCTGTCTGCTCGCCGACCCGGACCTGCTGAGCCTCGACGAGCCGATGAACGGCCTCGACCCGGCGGGCATCCTCGAGTTCCGCAACCTGCTGCGCGCGCTCGTAGACGAAGGCCGAACCGTGATGCTCTCGTCGCACATCCTCGACGAGGTCGAGAAGACGTGCGACCAGGTCGCGATCGTCGACCAGGGGGAGATCGTCGCGATGGGCTCGCTCGACGAGCTCCGCGGCGGCGGGCAGCCCCGCGTGTTGATCGGCGTCGACCGCGAGACCGACGCGCTGCGCCTCCTCGCGGGCAGTCCCGAAGTCAGCGGCGCGAACGTCGAGGACGGCGTCATCCACGTCACACTCGCCGACGCCGGCGCGATCGCGGATGTCAACCGGCGCCTCGTCGAAGCCGGCATCCGCGTGCACCGGCTCGAGCCGGTGCACGCGTCGCTCGAGGAGCGGTTCCTCGCGATCACGTCGCGACTGGAGGACGCCGAGTGACGGTCGCTCCCGCAGCGGCACCGCGCGTGCGCCCGTTCGGGCTGCCGCGCGCCGAGACGCTCAAGCTGCGCAAGCGGCGCGGCCTCCTCGTCACGGTGACGGTACTCACAATCGTGCCGCAGGTGCTGGCGTTCGGCATTCTCGCGATCCTGCACGCGGCGAATCCGGATCACCACGGGCCGCCGGGCGGCATCGCGAATCTCGGAGGAGCCCTGTCGGCACTGATCCTCCTCGGAAGCGTTGCGGCGATCATCGTCGGAGCCGCGGCCGGCGCCGACGACGTCAACGCCGGCGTCTTCCGCGAGCTCGTCGTCACCGGTCGCTCGCGCGTTGCGCTCTTCGGCGCCCGCATTCCCGGAGGTCTGCTGTACCTGCTGCCGTTCGTGGCGGCGGCGTACACGCTATCGGCGCTCGTCAGCGGGCTCGGGAACGGCTACCTGCAGGCGCCGTCGACGTCGCTCCTGATCGAGTCCGGGATTTGGGTGCTCGCGAACATGGCGTTCTACTTCGTGATCGCGCTCGGCCTCGCGTCCGTCACCGGCTCGCGCGCGTACACGATCGGGATCCTGATCGCGTGGCGGACGATCGTCTCGCACATCCTCACGGCGATCGGCGCGCTCGGCGCCGCACGCGAGGCCGTGCCGCACATCAGCTTCGTCCGCCTCGCACCCGACGCCGTCGTGAAGTACGTGAACGAGGGACCGGACATCGGCGCCTCCGTTGCAGCGGCCGTCGCCGTGCCGATCCTCTGGGTCGTGGTCGCGATCGCCATCGGCGCGTGGCGCACCGCAACGCGCGACGCCTGACGGTTCAGCGCGCGGTCCAGCCGAGGTCGAGCACGACGGGCGTTCCCGTGAACCCGCGGCCGCTCGGCCCGAGCAGGAACGCGACGACGTCAGCCACCTCGCCCGGCTCGAGCAGCCGCTTGACCGCCTGCCGCTCGAGGATGACGTCCTCGAGGACGCGCTCTTCGGGGAGGCCGTGCGCGACCGCCTGGGCCGCCGTCTGCGCCTCGACGAGCGGCGTGCGCACGTAACACGGGCAGACGGCCGCGGCGGTGATCCCGTGCTCCGCGCCCTCGAGCGCGAGCGTCCGGATCAGCCCGAGCACGCCGTGCTTCGCCGCCACGTAGCCCGCCTTGAACGGCGACGCCGTGAGCGAGTGCGCGGACGCCATCGCCACGAACCGGCCGTCGCCGTGCTCGCGGAGCGCAGGCCACGCGTATTTCGCAAGGAGGAACGGGCTCGTCAGCAGCAGCGCGAGCAGCCGGTCCCACTGCTCCTCCGGAAACTCCTCGACGCGCGCGACGTGCTGGAAGCCCGCGTTTGCGACGACCGCGTCGAGCCGGCCGAAGCGCTCGAGCGCAGCGTCGACGACGACGCGGTTGCCCTCGCGCGTCGTCAGGTCGGCGTCGGCGACATCGACGCCGTGGACGGACCAGCCGTCGGTCTCGAGCCGCTCGACGACGGCACTGCCGATCCCTCCGGCGGCGCCCGTCACGAGCGCGGCCTTCACGCGAGCGGGCCCCAGCGGATGACGCTGGCCGCCCACGTGTACCCGGTGCCCGCCGCGAGCAGGAGCACGACGTCGCCGTCGCTCAACGTCCCGGCGCGCGCCGCACGGTCGAGCGACAGCAGCGTGTCGACGCCGCTCATGTGCCCGGTGTCGTCGAGCACTTCGGCGCGCGCGGGATCGACGCCGAGCGCCTCGCAGAGCGCGACGTGCATCGACCGCTTCATGTGCAGCGCGCAGAGAAACGAGACGTCGCCGCGCGTCAGGCCCGATCGCCCGAGAGCGCCGTCGGCGGCACGGACGAAGTTGCGCAGGCTCGAGCCGTCGAGCTGCTCCTTCATCGCCGCCGGATCCTCGACGTCGAGGAATGGATAGCCGTCGTTCATGTGCACGCTGCCGCCGCGCGCGACCTTCACCTGCAACGAGAGCGACCCGTCGGTCAGACCGTGTGACCCGAGCAACTCGTTGCGCTCGCCGTCCTTCACGAGCAGCCCCGCTGCGGCGCCGTCGCCGAAGTTGAACATGAAGCGCGAGCGAACGTTGTCGTAGTCGAGCAGGTAAGACTCGCGGCACGCGCCGACGAGCAGGACGTTTCGCAGGTCGGGTTCGGCCACGAGCATGTCCTTCGCCATACGCAAGGCGACCGGCGTGCCGCAGGACACGTTGTCGTACTCCACGGCGTAGGCGTTCGACGCGCCGATGCGGTGCGCGATCCACGGCGCCGCCTGCCAGACCGCGTAGTCCTTCCACATCGAGCCGAAGTACATGACGACGTCGATCGACTCGGGATCGACGTCAGCCTCGGCGAGCAGCGCCTCGCACGCGCGCACCGACATGTCGCTGACGTGCTCGTCGCTCGCGGCAATGTGCTTGCCGCGCAACGCGAACTTCTCGACGAGCACCTGCTCGGGAACCCCGCTCGCGACCGCGACCTCGGCCGCGGGCATCCACCGCTCCGGCAGGTACGACGCCGTCGCGGCGAGCGAAACGCGGGTCAAGCGCCCATCACCCGCACGATCAGCTTCTGCATCTCCGTCAGCAGCTCCGGCGGCACCTCGCGTGCGCCCTCCCACACGATCCAGCGCATGCCGAGCAGCTCGCCCATGCCCATCAGCGCCCACGCGAGGACCTGCGGATCCATCCGCTGCACCTCGCCCCCGTCCATCGCCGCCTCGAGCGCCGCGACGTAACCGGATGCGATCGCGTCGTAGTGCTCGTGCAGCGTCTGCGGTGCGACGAACTCCGCCTGCCGGATGATCCGGTAGAGCGCGCCGTTCTTCGCGGCGAACTCGAAGTACGCACGGAAGCCGAGCAGCTCGGCCTCGACGCGCGTCCGCCCGGCCTCCGCGCCGCGTGCCATCGCATGCCGCACGCGCCGGTTCATGTCGCGCACGACCTCCTCGAAGATCTCCTGCTTCCCGGCGAAATAGAGGTAGAACGTGCCCTGCGCGACGCCGGCGGCCTCCGTGATCTTCACGATCGACGCGTCGTGGTAGCCGAGCTCGCCGAAGACCTGCTCGGCCGCCTCGAGCAGCTTCGTGCGCGTCTCGACGCCGCGCGCCGACAGCGTGCGCCCGTCTGCGCCGGTGACG
This sequence comes from Gaiellaceae bacterium, assembly GCA_045806505.1. Classification (GTDB taxonomy): domain Bacteria; phylum Actinomycetota; class Thermoleophilia; order Gaiellales; family Gaiellaceae; genus DASVFB01. Next base: position 162 of record JBJMJE010000020.1, on the reverse strand, counting down.
CTCACGCGGTCGTCTCCACGAGCAGTCCCTGCTTCTGGATCTTGCCGAGCGAGTTGCGCGGGATCTCCCCGACGAAGCGCACCGAGCTCGGCACCTTGAACCGCGCCAGCCGGGCGCTGCACCAGTCCACCAGCTCCTCCTCCGTGACGCCGTCCGTAACGA
>JBJMJE010000019.1:0-7209 GCA_045806505.1 Gaiellaceae bacterium | reverse complement strand
GCGCACGCGGCCGCGCTCACCTTCGGCGCGTTCGCCACGCCGGTCGAGGTCGTCTACGCCACCGAGTCAATCGACGGCGGGCCCGGCGCGTACGGGCTGCTGCTCGCCGCGTGGGGCGTCGGCACGGTGCTGTCCAGCGTGGCGCTGACCCGCTTCGGCGACGTGCCCGCGCTCGTGCTGATCCCGCTCGGCGCCGCCGGCATGGGCGCCGGATTCCTGGCGATGTCGGCGGCCGGGACGCTGGCCGTCGCGATGGGCGCGTTCGTGATCGGCGGCGCGGGCAACGGCATCTACTACGTCTCCGTCGTGCAGGCGCTCCAGGAGCGCATCCCCGACGACCTGCAGGCGCGCGTGATGAGCCTGCTCGAGTCGACCACCGCCGGCGCCTACGGCGTCGGGTTCATGCTCGGCGGGGCGATCGCCGCCGCCGCCGACGCGCGCCTCGCCCTCGGCCTCGCCGGCGTCGGCGTGCTGCTCGCCGCGGCCGCCATCGTCGCGCTCCTGCGCGGCGACCGCCGCGCCGCCGCGCCGGTGACGGCGCAGCCCGAGCCCGCCGGCTGATCCGCGGCCCGACCACTCGTCCACCGGTGGGTTCCGGCCGCCGGGGGAGTGCAGTACCTTCCAGGGCCGCAGCAGGGTGCTGCCAACGGTACGGACCACCGTCGGGGCGAGGAGCGCGCAGGGGCGCGAATCCCGCGGTGGGCACGCGCTTCCGCGAGGGGGAAGACGAATGAGCAAGACCGCCGCCGTCGGGCGGACGAGGGCCAGGGCCAACGGCCGCGAGGCCGCGAGTGGCGAGCAGGAGGAGGTACTCCGGAGGCTCGAGGCCGCGCTGCGCGCGGCCGCCGACGGCGACTTCGCCCACCGGCTCCCGGCCCGGCGCAAGGGCGTCGTGGGCGACCTCGAGGCCGCCTACAACGACCTGGTCGAGCGCAACGCGCAGCTCACGGCCGAGCTCGTCCGGCTCGGGCGCGTGGTCGGCCGCGAGGGCCGCATGACCGAGCGCGCCCGCACCGCCGGCGCGCACGGCGGCTGGGAGACGGCGCTGAGCTCCGTCAACGGGCTCGTCGACGACCTCGTGCGCCCCACCACCGAGGTCGCGCGCGTGATCGTCGCGGTGGCCGAGGGCGACCTGACCCAGAAGATGGCGCTCACCATCGACGGCCAGCCGCTCAAGGGCGAGTTCGCCCGCATCGGCACCACCGTGAACGCGATGGTCGACCAGCTCGGCTCGTTCGCGGACGAGGCGTCCCGCGTGGCGCGCGAGGTCGGCACCGAGGGCAAGCTCGGCGGCCAGGCGCAGGTCCCCGGCGTGGCCGGCACCTGGAAGGACCTGACCGACAACGTCAACTTCATGGCCTCGAACCTGACGGGCCAGGTCCGCAACATCGCCCAGGTCACGACCGCCGTGGCCAACGGCGACCTCTCGCAGAAGATCACGGTGGACGTGAAGGGCGAGGTCCTCGAGCTCAAGCAGACCATCAACGTCATGGTCGACCAGCTGCGCTCGTTCGCCGACGAGGTCACGCGCGTCGCGCGCGAGGTCGGCACCGAGGGCAAGCTCGGCGGCCAGGCCGAGGTGCGCGACGTCTCGGGCGTCTGGCGCGACCTCACCGAGAACGTGAACTTCATGGCGTCGAACCTGACGTCGCAGGTGCGCAACATCGCCCAGGTGGCGACCGCGGTCGCGAAGGGCGACCTGTCCCAGAAGATCACCGTCGACGCACGCGGCGAGATCCTGCAGCTGAAGAACACGCTGAACACGATGGTCGACCAGCTCTCGTCCTTCGCGGACGAGGTCACGCGCGTCGCCCGCGAGGTCGGCACCGAGGGCAAGCTCGGCGGTCAGGCGCGCGTCAAGGGCGTCAGCGGCACCTGGAAGGACCTCACCGATTCCGTCAACACGCTGGCCGACAACCTCACCGGTCAGGTGCGGAACATCGCCGACGTGACGACGGCGGTCGCACAGGGTGACCTCTCGCAGAAGATCACGGTCGACGCCCGCGGCGAGGTGCTCAAGCTCAAGAACACGATCAACACGATGGTCGACCAGCTCTCCTCGTTCGCTGCCGAGGTCACGCGCGTGGCGAAGGAGGTCGGCACCGAAGGCGTGCTCGGCGGGCAGGCTCAGGTCAAGGGCGTGTCGGGCGTCTGGCGTGACCTCACGGAGAACGTGAACACGATGGCGGCGTCACTGACGACGCAGGTCCGCGCGATCGCCGACGTCTCAACCGCGGTGACGCAGGGCGACCTCACGAGAACGGTCGCCGTCGAGGCAAAGGGCGAGGTCGGCGAGCTCAAGGACAACGTCAACGAGATGATCCGCAACCTCGCCGAGACGACGCGGCGAAACGCGGAGCAGGACTGGCTCAACTCGAACCTCGCGCGCTTCACGGGGATGATGCAGGGCCAGCGCGACCTCGAGACCGTCAGCCGCATGATCATGTCGGAGCTAACGCCGCTCGTCGGCGCGCACCATGGGGCATTCTTCCTCGCGCACGGCGAGGGCGAGGAGCTCGAGCTGCGCCTGATCTCGAGCTACGCGTACAAGCAGCGGAAGTCGGTCGCGAACCGCTTCCGCCCCGGCGAGGGCCTCGTCGGCCAGGCGGCGCTCGAGAAGACACCGATCCTGCTCACCGAGGCTCCGCAGGACTACATCCGCATCGCGTCGGGCCTCGGCGAGGCGTCGCCGCACAACGTCTTCGTGCTGCCGGCGCTCTTCGAGGGGCAGACGATGGCGGTCGTGGAACTGGCGTCGTTCCACCCGTTCAGCGAGACGCACCAGGCGTTCCTCGAGGCGCTGATGGAGTCACTCGGCATCGTCATCAACGTGATCCAGCAGAACATGCGCACCGAAGAGCTGCTCTCCCAGTCGCAGCAGCTGACGGAGGAGTTGCAGGAGCGCTCCGAGGAGCTCCAGTCGCAGCAGGAGGAGCTGAAGCGGTCGAACACCGAGCTCGAGATGCAGGCGGCCTCGCTGAAGACGTCCGAGGAGCTGCTCCAGCAGCAGCAGGAGGAGCTGCAGCAGACGAACGAGGAGCTCGAGGAGAAGGCGCAGCAACTCGAGGAGCAGAACGCGCGCATCGAGATCAAGAACCGCGAGATCGAGGACGCACGCGCCGCGATCGAGGACAAGGCCGAGCAGCTCGCGCTCTCGTCGAAGTACAAGAGCGAGTTCCTCGCGAACATGTCGCACGAGCTGCGGACGCCGCTCAACTCGATGTTGATCCTCGCGCGGCTGTTCTCTGAGAACCCCGAGCAGAACCTGACGCCGAAGCAGATCGAGTTCGCGAAGACGATCTACACCGCGGGCAGCGACCTGCTGACCCTGATCAACGACATCCTCGATCTCTCCAAGGTCGAAGCCGGGAAGATGGACGTCCACGTGACCGACGTCGGCCTCGGCGAGGTGCGCGAGTACGTCAACCGCACGTTCCGGCCGGTGGCGGAAGAGAAAGGCCTCGGCTTCGACGTGGAGATCGAGGACGGCCTGCCGCAGACGATCGCGACGGACGAGCAGCGCCTGCAGCAGGTGCTCAAGAACCTGCTCTCGAACGCGTGCAAGTTCACGAAGAGCGGCACCGTCTCCCTTCGCGTCTCGCGCGTGGCAGACGAGGCGAAGCTGCAGGAACGGACGCTCCGCGAGGCGGACGACGTGGTCGCCTTCGCCGTGACGGACACGGGCGTCGGCATTCCCGCCGACAAGCTGAAGCTGATCTTCGAGGCGTTCCAGCAGGCCGACGGGACAACGAGCCGGCGCTACGGCGGAACCGGCCTCGGCCTCTCGATCAGCCGTGAGATCGCGCGCCTCCTCGGCGGCGAGATCCACGTTCGTTCGACGCCGGGCGAGGGATCGACGTTCACGCTCTACCTGCCGGTGACGTTCACCGCGTCGCGTGTTCCGGACAGCGACGCGCCGCTGACGCGCGAGCGCTCTGCGATCGGCGGCGAGGCGGTTCCGGATCCGATCATCGATCCTGCGCTCGTGCTGTACGGCGGCGTCGACGACGACCGCGGCTCGATCGACGTGGCCGACCGCGTCGTGCTGATCGTCGAGGACGACGAGACCTTCGCGAAGACGGTGCTCGAGGTTGCGCGCCAGCGCGGCTTCAGGGGCATCGTCGCGCTCCGCGGCGACGCCGGCCTCGCGCTCGCGCACGAGTACAAACCCGACGCGATCGTTCTTGATATGGCGCTTCCTGGCATGGACGGCTGGGCTGTGCTCGATCACCTGAAGCGCCATCCCGACACGCGCCACATCCCGGTGCACGTCGTCACCGGCGCCGAGAACGGAAAGCACAACGCCCTGAAAGCAGGCGCGGTCGCCTTCCTCGAGAAGCCGGTCGAGAAAGCGCTCCTCGACGAGGCGTTCTCGCAGATCGCGGGCTTCCTCGAGCGGAGGGTGCGGAACCTCCTCGTCGTGGACGACGAGAGCGCGCAGCGCCAGGCGCTCACCGATCTCCTCGGCGACGGCGAGGACATCAACGTCACCGCAGTCGCGTCGAGCGAGGAGGCGCTCGCGGAGCTCGAGCAGCGGCCGTACGACTGCATGGTGCTCGACCTGAAGCTGCCCGACATGCAGGGCTTTCAGCTGCTCGAGCGCGTCAAGTCCGACGAGCGGTTCTCGAGAGTGCCGGTGATCATCTATACGGCCAAGCAGCTCACGCGCAAGGAGGAGACGGCGCTACGTCGCTACGCCGAAACGATCGTCGTCAAGGACGTGAACTCGCCCGAGCGGCTGCTGGACGAGACGACGCTGTTCCTCCACCGCGTCGAGTCGCGACTGCCCGCGGAGAAGCGGAAGCTGCTGCAGCAGCTGCACAGCGCCGACGCGGTCTTCGAAGGGAAGAAGGTGCTGATAGTCGACGACGATGTACGCAACGTCTTCGCCCTGACCAACGTCCTCGAATCCCGCCGCATGCACGTTCGCTACGCCGAGAACGGGCTCGACGCCCTGAAGCTGCTCGACGAGGATCCGCGCGTCGACGTCGTGCTGATGGACATCATGATGCCGGAGCTCGATGGATACGAGACGATCCGCCGGATCCGCGCGATGCCGCAGTTCGCGTCGCTGCCGATCATTTCGCTCACCGCAAAGGCGATGAAGGGCGACCGCGAGAAGTCGATCGCCGCCGGCGCCTCCGACTACATCACGAAGCCCGTCGACACCGACAAGCTCGTCTCGCTGCTCCGCGTATGGCTGTACGACAGCAGCGCAGTCAAGGCCTGACGGCGGCCTCGGCCGCAGGCGGCGACGCGGTCGACCTCGAGAAGATCGAGCTCGACTGCCTGCTCGAGGCCGTCTACAAGCGCTACGGCTTCGACTTTCGCGAGTACGCGCCCGCATCGCTGCGCCGCCGGGTCAGTCGGCGCCTGCAGCTCGAGGGGCTGTCCACGATCTCGGCGCTGCAGGAGCGCCTGCTGCGCGATCCCGGCGTCATGGAGCGCCTTTTGCTCGACCTCTCGATCAACGTCACGGCGATGTTCCGCGATCCGAGCTTCTACGGCGCGCTGCGAGAGAAGGTCGTGCCGCTGCTCAAGACGTATCCGTTCACGCGTATCTGGGTCGCCGGCTGTTCGACGGGCGAGGAGGTCTACTCGCTCGCGATCCTGCTCGACGAGGAGAAGATCTACGACAGGACGCGCCTCTACGCGACGGACATCAACGAGGGCGTGCTCGAGCGCGCGCGCCTCGGCGTCTTCCCACTCGCGAAGATGCAGGACTACACGCGGAACTACATCGCGGCCGGCGGCAAGCGCGCGTTCGCGGACTACTACACGTCCGCTTACGACGGCGCCGCCTTCGACCGTTCGCTGCTGCGCAACGTCGTCTTCGCGCAGCACAACCTCGCGTCGGATCAGTCGTTCAACGAGTTCCACATGATCGTCTGCCGCAACGTGATGATCTACTTCGAACGCAGCCTCCAGGAGCGTGTGTTCGACCTCTTCGACACGAGCTTGCTGCGGCTCGGGATCCTGGCACTCGGCCAGAAGGAGTCTTTGCGGATGAGCGAGAGCGCGGCGAAGTACGAGGAGCTCGACGCGGCAGAGCGGATCTACCGCAAGGTGAAGTCCTGACCTACGACCTCGTCGTGATCGGCGGCTCGTGGGGCGGCATGCGCGCGGTCGAGGCGGTATTGCACGGGCTCGGCGACGACTGTCCGGCGGCGGTCGTCGTCGGGCTGCACCGTGGCACCGAAGACGGGGGGCGCCTTCCCCGGCTGCTCCAGCACTACACGGCGCTGCCCGTGCGCGAGGCCGAGGACAAGGACGATCTGCAGCCGGGGCTGGTCTACCTCGCGCCGCCGGACTACCACACGCTGATCGAGGCCGACCGCACGATCGGCCTCTCGACCGAGGAGCGCGTGCGCTACGCGAGACCGTCGATCGACGTCCTGTTCCGCACGGCCGCCGAGGCGTATCGCGAGCGCTGTGTCGGCATCGTGCTGACCGGGGCCAACGACGACGGCGCGGACGGGCTGCGGCGGATCAAGGAACTCGGCGGCGTCGCGATCGTCCAGGACCCGGGATCGGCGGAGCGGCACGAGATGCCGACGGCGGCGATCGAGGCGACGGACGCCGATGTCGTGCTCCCGCTCGGCGAGATCGGGCTCTTCCTCCGCGGCCTGCTGCTCGAGACCCGAACGCGCGACCCGGCCTGACGATCATCGCGGGTACGGTGGCCGGATGCGTTCGGTCGTGGTGCGCGCGCACGGCCTCGTCAAGGCGTTCGGCTCGGGCAGCGCGGCGCACCGTGTGCTGGACGGTGCCGAGCTCGACGTAGCGCGGGGCGAGCTCGTCGCCGTCGTCGGCCGCTCGGGCTCCGGGAAGTCGACGCTGCTGCACCTGCTGGGCGGGCTCGACCGCGCGGATGCGGGCACGATCGAGGTCGCCGGCGTCGCCGTTCACGCGCAGGACGAGCGCGGACTGACACAGCTCAGGCGGCGGCACGTCGGCTTCGTCTTCCAGGCGTTCCACCTGCTGCCGGAGCTGACGGGTCACGAGAACGTGCTGCTCCCCGCGCGTTTCGCGGGCGACGGTCGCGACGCAACGCCGCGGGCGCGGGCCCTCATCCGCGAGCTCGGACTCCGCGATGCCGCGTCGCGCCTGCCGGGAGAGCTCTCGGGCGGCGAGCAGCAGCGCCTTGCCATCGTGCGTGCGCTCGTGCACGAGCCGGCGGTCGTGCTGGCGGACGAGCCGACGGGGAAC
>JBJMJE010000018.1:0-7216 GCA_045806505.1 Gaiellaceae bacterium | reverse complement strand
TGCGCTCGACAGGATGGCGAAGCGGATCGACACGCCGATCCTCGTTCCGGCGGCCCGTGGCGGCGACATCGACATCGAGTGCTTCCGCCATCGCGAGTGGATGCCGGCGCTCCGCGCGGCAGGGCTAGAGCACCGCCGGATCTATGACTGCCGCCATAGGTTCGTAGAGACACGTGAAACGGCTATGCGGATGAGAGGACTTGAACCTCCACGGGGTTTCCCCCACACGGACCTGAACCGTGCGCGTCTACCAATTCCGCCACATCCGCGCGGAACGGCATTGTACCGCCGCTTTTCCCTCACTCCGGCAGCGCAGCGAGCACCTCGTCGGCGTGCGTGTCGGGCTTGACGCGCCTCATCACCTTCGCCACGCGCCCTTCGCTGTCGATCAGGAACGTCGAGCGCTCGATGCCCATGTACGTCTTGCCGTAGTTCTTCTTCTCGACCCACGTCCCGTACTCGTCGGCAACGTGATGGTCGGGGTCGGCGAGGAGAGTGAACGGCAGCCCGTACTTCTCCTTGAACTTCACGTGCGAGGTCTCAGTGTCGGGGCTGACGCCGAGGACGACGGCGCCGCGCTCGGCGAACTCGTCGTAGTTGTCGCGGATCGCGCAGGCCTGCGTGGTACAGCCGGGCGTGTCGTCCTTGGGGTAGAAGTAGAGAACCACGGGCTTGCCGCGGAGCTCCGAGAGCTTGATCGCGTCTCCGCTGTCGCTCGTGAGCTCGAAATCTGGTGCGGGCTTGCCTTCCTCGACCATCTCGCCTCCTCGTTAGGTTCCGCTCGATGCTAACGCTGCATCATCTGGTCGCATTCGTTGTGCTCGCGGTGACGTGGGGATCGGCGGCGCTCGGCTTCTGGGCCTACCGGCGCGGGCGCGCGGGCTTCGCGGTGCAGCATCTACTCGCGCTCGCGCAGACCGTGCTCATCGCGCAGGTCGGGCTCGGATTGCTGCTCCTCTCGAACCACAACCGCGCGCCCGACAGGCTCCACTACGCGTACGGCACCTTCGCGCTGCTCGCGGTGCTCTCGCCGTGGCTGTACGCGCCCGACGACCCGCGGCGCCGGCTGCTCTGGTTCGCCGGCGCGACGCTCGTTGCGGCGGCGCTCGCCGTGCGTGCTTTCATGACCGCGTGATGCGCTGGCTCTCCGAACATCCGACGATTCGCGGCTTCCTGATCATCGCGGCGATCGCGGCCGTGGTCGTCGCGCTTTCGCTGCAGCCGACGCTCACGGCGCTCTTCCTGCTCGTCCGGATCGCGTTCTTCCTGGCGATCGCGTTCTTCGTCTTCCTGATGTGGCGCGAGCGGCGCGAGGACATCGCCGTGTGGCCGCGCCGCGCGTACGCCGCGTTCTACGGCGCCGCGATCCTCGCCGTGGTGACGTTCGGCGTGTACGTCTTGCGCGGTGCGAGCGGTCTCGACGCGGTCGCCTTCCTGATGATCCTCGCGATCTGCGGCTTCTCCATGTTCCGCGTCTGGCGCGACCAGCACACGTACGGCTAGTCAGGCCTCGACTCGCGCCGACGCACCGTCGAGAGCATCGAGGCACGCGCGGATGTCGAGCAGCTGGCCGACGAAAATCGGCGTGTCGCGCTCGGTGTACGAGCTCGCCTCGGTCTCGCGCAGCGTCAGCATGAGGTGCATGAAGTCCGCCGGCTCGTCGCACTCGAAGGCCGTCATGAACTCCTGGTCGTCGATGCCGAACGAGTAGGTCGTGTGGTTGTGGATCGACGCGAACTCGCCGCCGATCCGGATGTGCTCGTCCATCGCGCGTTGCCGCTGCTCGACCGGCAGTGCGTACCACGGCCGTGTCTTCACGAACGGGTAGACGACGAGGTACGGCGAGTTGCGCGGAGTGATCTTGCGCGCCCTGCGCGCGCTCGTGTACTGCGAGGCCTTCGTCGTCGCGAGATACGAGTACGGCGTCTCGAGCCAGCCGGCGAGCGGCGTGGCATTGAGGGCAGAGCCGAGCTCGCCGAGGAGGTCGTACTGGTGCGTGATCTTCCAGAGGAAGAAGTCGCAGTCCGGACGCACGCCGACGCACGAGTAGGCGCGAAGGTGGCCGAACTGCGGCGCGAACGCCTCGACTGCCTCGGCAAACGCGTCTTTGCCGGCGGCGCGCTCCTCGATCGGCAGCCGCCGCCACGCGGGATCGACGCGGTAGTAGGTGTAGGCGACGTACTGGCCTCGATCGCTCACCGTGCCAAGGCTAGCCTGAGCCGATGCCGTCGGAACGCGTCAGCGAGCAGCTCGGGAATCTCCCCGCGAGGCCGGGTGTCTACCTCTTCCGCGACGAGCGGGGGCAGATCCTCTACGTCGGCAAGGCGAAGTCGTTGCGCCCGCGCGTGCGCTCGTACTTCCAGGCGCGCGGCCGCGACCGCCCGACGATCTCGCAGCTGCCCGACCGCGTGCACGACGTCGAGGTGATCGTGACGCAGAGCGAGGTCGAGGCCTTGCACCTCGAGCAGAACCTCGTCAAGCGGCACCGGCCGCCGTTCAACGTGCGACTCCGCGACGACAAGTCGTTCCCCTACATCGCCGTCACTGTCGAGGACGAGTTCCCGCGCGTGATGTTCACCCGCGAACGTCATCGTCGAGGCGTCGTTTACTTCGGCCCGTACGCGAACGCGAAGAAGGTGCGCGAGACGCTCGACGTGCTGAACAGGGTTTTTCGCTATCGGCCCTGCGAGGGCCCGAGACCAGGTCGGCACTCCGGCATCCCGTGCCTCGATTACCACATCGACCGCTGCCACGCCCCGTGCGTCGGCTACATCGCTGCGCCGGAGTACGCAGAGATCATCGACGGCGTCGTGCAGTTCCTGTCGGGCGACACCGAGCCGATCCAGCGCGAGCTCGAGCGTCGCATGCGCGCGGCCGCCGAGGGCGAGCGCTTCGAGGAGGCAGCGCGCTTCCGCAACCGGCTCTTCTCGATCCAGCATCTCGCCGAGCGGCAGGCGGCGGACCGCCGCGACGTGGGCGACGTCGACGTGCTCGGGCTCGCGCTCGACGGCGACCGCGGAGTCGTGCAGATCTTCCCGCTGCGCGGCGGCAAGATGATCGACCGTTACTCGTTCCATCTCGAGAACGTCGACGGGCAGGACGTGACGGCTGTGCTCGAGTCGTTCTGCGTCGAGTACTACGGCGCGACGCCGTCGCTGCCGCCGCAGATCGTCGTGCCGCAGGAGGCGGGCGATCTCGCGGCGCTCGAGCAGTTTCTCTCGGAGCGCCGCGGCTCGCGCGTCGAGGTGCGGCGCGCACTGCGCGGCGACAAACGTCGCCTCGCGGAGCTCGCAGCGGACAACGCGCAGCAGGCGCTGACGTCGGCGAAGGAGGCGACCGCGACGCGGCGGGCGCGCCGCGCCGAGGCGCTGGAGGAGCTGCGTGAGGCGCTCAACCTCGAGTCGCTGCCTTTGCGGATCGAGTGCTACGACATCTCGACGATTCAGGGGGTCGAGACGGTCGGCTCGATGGTCGTGTTCGAGGACGCTGCGCCGAAGAAGGCGCACTACCGCAAGTTCGCCGTCCGTTCGCTGGACGGTCAGGATGACTTCGCGGCGATGGCCGAGGTCGTGTCACGGAGGTTCGGGCGCCTCGGCCGCCGCACCGAGGCGGACTACGACGAGTCATTCTTCGCGACGCCGAATCTCGTCGTGATCGACGGCGGCAAGGGACAGTTGTCGGCGGCGCTCGCGGCGATGCAGCAGTTCGACCTCCCGCGCGTCGCGGTGATCGCGCTCGCAAAGCGCGTCGAGGAGGTGTTCGTGCCGGGACGCCCGGATCCGATCGTGCTCGATCCGCATTCGCCGGGACTGCAGCTCCTGCAGCGGATCCGCGACGAGGCGCACCGCTTTGCGCTCGGCTTCCACCGCCAGCGGCGGGAGGCGCGCTCGTTCGAGACGATCTTCGACACGCTGCAGGGCGTCGGCCCGGCGCGGCGGCGGGCGATCCTGCGCCACTTCGGCTCGCCGGAGCGGTTCCTCGAGGCGTCGCAGGAGGAGCTCGAGGGCGTCCCCGAGCTCCCCGCTGCGACCGCACGCAAGATCTACGCGCAGCTGCACAAGGCAGGCCGCGCGTAGGCGCGTCACGCGCCGAGCAGCACCGTCTCGGCCGGATCCTCCTCGAACGTCACGCCGGGCGGCGACGTGCACGCAAGCGCCGTGCAGCTCGCGAAGCCGTAGACGTCGAAGCCGCGCAACATGTCGCCGGCGAAGACGTGCCCCTTGTACTCCTTCGCCGACCACGTGTCCGCGCCCGGCATGACGTTCCACCCGAGCGTGTTGCCCCACGTCGTGCGGGGATCCTCCGCGACGCCGTCGGTGTTGCTCGGCCGTCCCGAGAAGTCGATGAGCCAGACGCCGGCGCCGTACCAGGCCTCCGACATCAGGCGCCCGCTGAGGCGGGACACGCCGTCGTAGCCGTTCTGGATCGGGCCGGGCGACGTGGAGCCGTTGCCGCCGAGGCGGAACACGTGCGCGGTACAGGCGCGCTCGGTTCGCGGCGACGTCGAGTCCAGCACCGCCTGCAGCGGGTCGTAGGCGAGCAGCGGGTTCGGGATGAAGAAGTCGCCGATCTTGACCGGGTTCGACGGCGACGCGGTCTTCGTCGCCGCGATGCCCGAGACCGGTGCGAGGGCGAAGAAGTGCAGGCCGCCGATCACGCCGCCGGGGCCCGTGTTGCACTCGGTGTTCGAGAGACCGCCGCCGCGCTCGTCGGACACGACGAGCAGCTTGCCGTCCTTCGTCACGTCGGCCTGGTGCGAGATCTCGATGTTGTGCGGATTCATGATGTCGTTGCTCTCGGTGAAGTTCGAGATGAACGCGATCGGGCGCACCTTGCCGGTGAGGATTCGCGAGACGTCGACGATCCACGTCGAGTTGATCGCGGCGACGTAGATCGTCTTGCCGTCGCGCGAGAAATGGACGTCGTGCGGCCGCCACAGCCCAGCCGCGCTCGAGCCGTCGGGCTTGCTCATCGTCACGCACGTGAACGCGGCACCGACGGGACACCTCGTCGCGTCCGCCTTCGACGAATCGATCACGCGGTAGCGGAGCGTCGGGTCGCCACGCACGTCGACGACGTCGATCGCCCAGTCCGAGCAGCAGTTGGAAATGCCGAGCCACGTGCCGTCGGGGCTGAGCGTCGCGTTGTGCGCACCGCCCGGCGGGTTGGCGATGCAGGTCGCGAGCCCGACGGCGAACTTCGCGGTCCGAGCGTCGTAGCTCAGGTCGTAGATGTCGACGCCCTGGCCCTTCGCGTCGGGATAGCGCGTCTTCAGACAGGTCGAGGCATTGGAGTCCTCGCCGTTCACGCCGTCGAAGGTCGCGACCATCGTGTTGCCTCGGACCTGCACGTCGTTCTCCCAGCCGCTGTCGGCGTACGCGCCGGCGAAGGAGGGGTGGGCAGGATCGGTGACGTCGAAGATGCGCGGGCCGGCGCCCATCGTCCCGACGAACGCGTAGTCGTGCACCTTGCCGCTCGCGTCCTTGCGCGACTGCAGTTCGACGTCCGTGCCGACGAAGCCGCAGACGTTCGCGACGTGGACGATTCCGTTTGCGGCACGGCTGATGCCGCCTTGGGTGCTGACCGCTTCGCACGGCAGCGCGAGGTTGCGCGCCTGGTCGACCGCGTCGGGCGAGCCGGCGAGCGAGAGGTTGGTGAAGAGGAAGAGCGGAACTGCGGCGACGAGCGCCAGCGAGAAGCGAAACGACATGCCTGCCACCTCCAACGGGACGATCGGGTTGGGAACCCACTGCCCGTGGTGGTCAGGTTTTAAGCGATTGACGCGTCAGTCAGTGAGGCGTGTCGGGATCCATGAACGGATACCGGTAGTCCGTCGGCGGGACGAACGTCTCCTTGACGGTGCGCGGGCTGACCCAGCGGATGAGGTTCCACATCGAGCCGGCCTTGTCGTTCGTGCCGGACGCGCGTGCGCCGCCGAACGGCTGCTGGCCCACGACCGCGCCTGTCGGCTTGTCGTTGACGTAGAGATTGCCGGCGGCGTAGCGGAGCCGGTCCTGCGCGCGATCGATCGCGCTGCGGTCGCGGGCGAACACCGCGCCGGTCAAACCGTACGGCGAGCCCCTGTCGACAAGGTCCAGCGTGTCGTCGTATCGGTCGTGCGGATACACGAACGCGGTCACGACGGGCCCGAAGAGCTCTTCCTTCATCAGGCGGAAGTCCGGGTCGTCGGTCTCGACGACGGTCGGCCGGACGAACCAGCCGTCGCTGTCGTCGTACGAGCCGCCGGCAACGATCTTCGCGTTCGCCTTCGCCTCGTCGATCGCGGTCGCCTGCGTGTTGAACGACTTACCGTCGATGACTGCGCCCATGAAGTTTGAGAAGTCGCGCACGTCGCCGATCGGCAGCGCGTCGATCTCGTCGGCGAGCCGCTCGCGCAGCTGCGGCCAGAGATTGTCGGAGATGAAGAGGCGCGAGGCGGCCGAGCACTTCTGTCCCTGGTACTCGAAGGCGCCGCGCACGATCGCCGTCGCGATCCCGTCGACGTCGGCCGTCTCGTGCGCGAGGATGAAATCCTTGCCGCCGGTCTCGCCGACGATGCGCGGATAGTTGCGGTACTTGGCGATGTTCGCGCCGATCGTCCGCCACATGCCCTGGAACACACCGGTCGAGCCGGTGAAATGCACGCCGGCCAGGTGCTCGCTGGCGAGCGCGGCATCGCCGATCTCGGCGCCCGATCCGTAGACGAGGTTGATCACGCCATCAGGTAGGCCCGCCTGCTGGAGCAGCTTCATCACGAAGTGCGCCGAGTAGGCGGCGGTCGAAGCAGGCTTCCAGACGACGGTGTTGCCCATCAGCGCCGCGCTCGCAGGGAGGTTGCCCCCGATCGCGGTGAAGTTGAACGGCGTCACGGCGAAGACGAAGCCCTCGAGCGGTCGGTACTCCATCCGGTTCCAGATCCCGGGCGAGGAGGCCGGCTGCTCCGCGTAGATCCGCGTCATGAACTGGACGTTGAACCGCCAGAAGTCGATCAACTCGCAGGCCGCGTCGATCTCGGCCTGGTGCGCGGTCTTCGACTGGCCGAGCATCGTGGCCGCGTTCAGCGTCGCCCGCCACGGCCCTGCGAGCAGGTCGGCGGCGCGGAGGAAGACTGCGGCCCGTTCCTCCCACGGCGTCCGATGCCAGTCCTCCCAGGCGTCGGCCGCGGCGCGGACGGCTTGGTCGACGTGCGTTGCATTGCCCTTGTGCACGGTGGCGA
>JBJMJE010000017.1:0-20046 GCA_045806505.1 Gaiellaceae bacterium | reverse complement strand
GCGCTTGCGCGTGCTGCCGACGCCGGGCGACGCCCCCGGGCACGAGTCGGTCTTGGTGGACACTGACGACGGGCTCGTGCTCCTCGGCGGCGATGTCGGCTACACGTGGAAGCAGTTCGACGCGAGCGCGTCCGGTCAGCTGCTAATGTCGCTGAAGCCGCGCCGCATCTGGCTTGCGCACCAGGCTGACCCTCGCGACCTACCATGAGTTCGTGACCGAGGCACTGATCATCGACGCGGTGCGCTCGCCGATCGGCCGGCGGAACGGCGTGCTGTCGAAACTCCGGGGCGACGAGCTCGCGGGGCAGGTGCTGAACGGGCTCGTCGAGCGGCACGACCTCGACCCGGCGGAGATCGAGGACGTGCAGATGGGCTGCGTGACGCAGATCGGCGAGCAGGGCTGGAACATCGGACGGATGGCGCCGCTCGTCGCCGGCTGGCCCGAGACCGTGTGCGGGACGACCGTCGACCGGCAATGCGGCTCGTCGATGCAGACGAACTTCAACGCGGCCGCCGCGATCTGGTCGGGCCAGCTCGACGTCGTCGTCTCGGCGGGCGTCGAGATGATGTCGCGCGTCCCGATGGGCTCGAACGGCGGCGACCTCTCGGACATGCTGCTCGAGCGCTGGCAAATCGTGCCGCAGGGCATCTCCGCCGAGGTGCTCGCAGAGGAGTGGGGTTTCTCGCGCGAGCAGCTCGACGCGTACTCGCTCGAGTCGCACCGGCGCGCCGTGGCGGCCATCGACGAGGGACGCTTCGAGAACGAGATCGTCGCCGTCGAAGTGACGAACCCGCACGTGGGCGCGCTCGTCGGTGTCGACGAGACGCCGCGTCGCGAGACGTCCGCGGAGGCGCTCGCATCGCTGAAGCCGGCGTTCGTGCCCGAAGGGAAGGTGACGGCCGGCAGCTCGTCCCAGATCTGCGACGGCGCGGCAGCGGTGCTCGTCACGTCGGAGGCGACAGCTTCGCGGCTCGCGCTCGAACCGCGCGCGCGCTTCGTGGCGTTCGGCCTTTCGGGGGTCGACCCGTACCGCATGCTGCACGGCAACCCGGAGGCGTGCGCGAAGGCGCTCGCACGCGCGGGGCTGACGTGGGACGACATGGCCGTGATCGAGGTGAACGAAGCGTTCGCGTCGGTCGTGCTGCAGTTCGCGCAGGACGCCGGCGTCGAGGACCGCTGGGACGACACCAACCCCAACGGCGGCGGCATCTCGCTCGGTCACCCGCTCGGCGCGACGGGCGCGCGCATGACGGCCACTTTGCTGAACGAGCTCGACCGCCGGAACGCGCGCTACGGCATCGCGACAATGTGCATCGGCTTCGGCCAGGCGCTCGCGGGGATCATCGAGCGCGTCTGACGCACTGGCTCCTCGTCCGCGGCCGCGGCTCCGAGCCGCTCGACGCTCGTGTCGACGCTGCGGCGATACGCGCGCACTCCTCGTCGAAGCGTCCGTCTGTTCAGAGCGGAGAGACGGCGATCCTCTACGCGGCGGTGTGGCAGGCGGTCTTCGCGGTCGTCGAGGTCGTCGGCGACCCCGAGCACGACCCGACGCGCGAACGCTGGTCGTGGACGTTCGCAATCCGTCCGCTAGCGAGCGTCGACGACCTGCACGACGCCCCTCCCGTCGAGGCCGCCGGGATCTTTCCGCAGAGCGTCTGGCGGCACTCGCACATCCGTCTGACGCCGGAGCAGTTCGACGCGGCGAGCGCGCTGGTCGAGTCGGCCGCGTCCTAGTACCCGCGCCTGCGACGGGCGAGGGCGGGGCGCCGGCCGTGCGCGGCTTCGGCAAGCGCCCCGCAGGCCGCAACGACGAGCAGCAGGAGTAGTGCGGCCACGAGAGGAAACTTCACGTCCACACGACGGGCGGGCGCCCCGCGATCTTCCGTAGGATCGCCGCCGTGAAGGTCGGCGTCGTCGGGCTGGGAACGATGGGTGCGGGCATCGCGCAGATCAGCGTCACCGCCGGGCACGAGACGATCGGCCGCGAGGTCGCGCCGGAGCTCGCGGAGCGGGGTCGCGCGACGATCGAGCGCTACCTCGGGCGCGCCGTCGAGAAAGAGCGGCTGAGCGCCGACGAGCGCGAGGCAGCGCTGGCGCGGCTCACGCTCACGACCGATGTCTCCGACCTCGCCGGCTGTGACCTCGTCATCGAAGCGATCGTCGAGGAGCTCGATCCGAAGCGCGAGCTGTTCGCCGAGCTCGATCGCATCACGCGGCCGGACGCGGTGCTCGCGACGAACACGTCGGCGCTCTCGGTCTCGGAGATCGCGGAAGCGACCGCGCGGCCGGAGCGCGTCGTCGGCATGCACTTCTTCAATCCCGCGCCGGTGCTTCCGCTCGTCGAGATCGTTCGTGCGCGCAACTCGAGCGACGCGGCCGTCGACACGGCCTACGAGTGGGCGGAGCGTTCCGGGAAGCGGCCCGTGCGCTGCAACGACACGCCCGGCTTCATCGTCAACCGGATCCTGATCCCGCTCCTGAACGACTGCGTGCGCGTCCTCGAAGAAGCCGACGTCACGCCGGAAGACCTCGACACGGCGATGACGAACGGCGCGGGCTGGCCGCTCGGACCGTGCGCGCTCGTCGATCTCGTCGGCATCGATGTCCACGTCCACGCCTCGGAAGCGCTGCACGCGCAGCTCGGCGAAGAGCGGATGGCGCCGCCGGAGCGGCTCGTCCAGATGCAGCGCGAAGGCAACCTCGGCCGCAAATCGGGCCGCGGCTTCTACTCGTACTGATCGACGAGCGGCCGCTGCTCGACCGTCCGCATCGGCACGCGTGCGAGCGACGCGGCGAGCGGGATCGTCGTCCCCTGCACGACGACCGACAGCGCGACGACGACGAAGACGATGCCGTAGAGCCGCTGCGAGTGATCCACCCCGGCGAGGATCGCGAGCGCGGCGAGGAAGATCGGCACGGCGCCCTTGAGGCCGCCCCACATGAGGAAGAGGCGTTCGCCGATGCGCAGGCGTGTCGGGATCAGGAGAACGGCGACGACAAGCGGGCGGGCGACGAGCGCGACGACGACGGCCAGCACGACGCCGTCCACCCAGACGCTTGCGGAAAGGCTCGACAGTTCGATCGTCAGGCCGAGCGCGGCGAACATCACGATCTCGGCGAGGCTCGCCAGCGACGTGAAGAACCGTTCCGTCTCCTCCTTGTGCGGCGCGTATTCGTCGCCGATCAGGATTCCGGCGACGAAGACGGCGAGGAAGCCGGAGCCGCCGAGCACCGACGCTGCGCCGTAGATGACGCCGGCGGCGGCGAGCGTCCGCAGCGGGTAGAGGCCGACGTTCGGAAGCGACAGGCGCCGTAGCCCGAGCAGCAGCACGCGCGAGCCGACGATGCCGATCACCAGGCCGACAGTCATCTCGACGGCGAACTCACGCGCGATCGTCCAGCCACTGCCGTGATCCGACGTCGCAAAGTCGATCATCCCGATCATCAGCGCGATGCCGACCGGATCGTTCGCGCCGGACTCGGCCTCGAGGATCGTGCCGGTGCGCCCCGACACCTCGCGCCGGCCGAGCACCGAGAACATGACCGCCGGATCCGTCGGCGCGATCGCGGCGCCGATCAGCCCCGACGTCGTCCACGAGAAGTCGAGCAGCCAGTGCGCCGACAGCGCGACGATCCCCGCGGTCGCGAACGTCCCCGGAAAGCCGAGCAGCAGTACGGGCACCCAGGCCGTGCGCAGGCGGCGCAGTCCGATGCGCGTCCCGCCGTCGAACAGGATGACGATGAGCGCCACGACGCCGATCCGCTCGACCGTGCGGATCTGGAGGTTGCCGAGCGAGGGGAAGATGTCCGACAGCACGGCCGCGGCGAGCAGGAAGAGCGCCGGGCCGGGCAGCCTGATGCGCTCGCTGATGAGGCTCGAGAGCACGGCGATCGCGAAGGCGCCCGAGACGAGGAGCACGATCAGCCCGAAGTTCCGCACCTCGTGCATTCGGCCGGATGCTAGGAGAATCGTCTGCTGCCGCTGCTCCGAGCGCTTTGCAGTCACTGCTTACAGTTCGTTAACCTCCGTTTCAACTACGGCACACCTCAGCAGGAGATACTGATCTCGAGATGAAGGCCCTCGCTCTCCTCGGCGTGCTCGCCGTCATGGCGTTCTCCGGCTCCGCCGTCGCGTCGTCGAACGCTCCGAACGACGGGGCGCTGTCCGTGAAGAACGCGGACGGCCGCGTCGTCGTCAACGGCCGCGGCGGCGTGATCGGCCGTTTCGACAAGGGTCAGGTCACGATCAAGGACCCGAACCCGAACGACGGCACGGGGCCGATCGTCAACGGCGCCGACACGACGCAGAGCGTTGGCGACCACACCACGCGCTACAGCGGCTCGAACATCCGCTTCCGCATCATCGGCGGGTCGTTTACCGTCACCGTCTTCGCGACCGGGGTCGACATGTCCGTGATCGGGCGCGGCCTCGTAACGCTCGACGGGACGACCGACAACGACGGGACGTACACGGTGAACGGCGACACGGCGCAGCCGTTCCCGATCTTCAGGTTCACGTTCCCGCTCGCCGCGCCGACGGGCGCCGGCGGCTGACGCCGCCGCATCTGGCACTCTGACCGTGGTGGATTCGGGCAAGAGCCAGGCGATCATGGTGGTCGAGGACGAGGCGTCGATCGCGTCGTTCGTCGCTCTCTACCTGAAGAACGCCGGCTACACGGTCCGCACCGCGGCCACGGGAGGCGAGGCGCTCGCGCAGGTCATGTCGAGCACGCCGGCGCTGATCGTGCTCGATCTGAACCTGCCTGACATCGACGGCATCGAGGTCTGCCGGCGGATCCGCAAGACCGGCGACGTCCCGATCATCATGCTGACGGCCCGCGACGAGGACGTCGACAAGATCATCGGGCTCGAGGTCGGGGCGGACGACTACCTCACGAAGCCGTTCAACCCGCGCGAGCTCGTCGCTCGCGTCAAGTCCGTTCTGCGCCGGTCGACGACCGACCGCAAGGAGCTCGAGACGGCTGTGCTGACGCACGGCGATCTGGTCGTCGACGCAGGAAGACGCGAGGTCCGAGTGAACGACGAGGAGGTGCAGCTCGCTCCGAAGGAGTTCGACCTCCTCTGGGAGCTTCTGGATCACCGGGGGCTCGTACTGACGCGCGACCAGCTGCTCGAGCGGGTGTGGGGCTACACCTTCGCCGGCGACACGCGCACCGTCGACGTCCACGTGCGGCAGCTACGCCGCAAGCTCGGCGACGCGTCCCCGATCGTCACCGTCTGGGGCGTCGGTTACAAGGTCTCACCCGCGCGCGAGCCGGCTACAAGCGGGTAACGCGGGACGCGGGCATGTTCCGCTCTCTCCGCTTCCAGCTTCCGGCTCTCTTCTTCGCGGGCGTCATCGTCTTCGCGCTCGTCGCCGCTGCGATCTCGTTCCAGCTGCTCCAGTCGTACACCGTCGGGCGCGCGCGCGCCGACCTGCGAAGGGAGGCAGCCGGAATGACGCGGCTCTACGCTGCGCAGGCGACGGGATCGAACGACCCAGTCCCCGGGCACCAGCTCGAAGACGCGACCGGCGACCGCATCTTCTACGTACCGGTCGACCCCGGAGTCGACCTCTTTCCCGGAACGAAGGGTCCGCGCCTGCGTCAGCTCCCGAAGCGCCTGATCGACTTCCCGTCGGTCGCGCACGGGCGGACGCTGCAGTTCGACTTCAAGCTGCCAGGATCGGAGAAGACATGGCTTGGAGTTGCGCAGCCGCTCGAGCTCGGGAGGCATGGGCGGTCCGTCTTCTACGGCGCGCTCGTCGTCGCGAAGCCGAAGGACCAGCTCGCGACACGCGTCGGTCCGCTCCTCGAACGGATCGCGCTCGCTTTGCTCGGCGGCCTGGCGGTCGCCGTGATCCTGGGCGTTTTCATCTCTCGCCGGCTGACGCGTCCGGTGCTGAAGCTCGCCCGCGCCGCCGACGAGGTCGCGCGCGGCAACTACGACGTTGCGGTGCCGAGCGTCCGCGGCGGGAACGAGGTATCGCTGCTGTCGAACCGCTTCGCCGTCATGGCGCGGCGGCTGGGCGAGGCCGAGCAGCTCGAGCGGAACTTCCTCATGTCGGTGTCGCACGAGCTGCGGACGCCGTTGACGGCGATCCGCGGCCACGTCGCCGCCCTCAGCGAAGGCCTCGTCGAGGACGAAGAGGCGCGCGGCGTCTCGCTCGAGATCGTCGCCGAGGAGACCGAGCGCCTCTCGCGCCTCGTCAACGACGTGCTCGACCTGGCGAAGCTGGACGCGCGCCGGTTCACGGTGCTGCAGGAGGAGGTCGACATGGAGCATCTCGTCGAGCGCGCCTACACGACGTTCAACGAAGAGGCACGCCGCCGTGGGATCGACTACCGGAGCGAATTGCGCGCGCAGCCCGTGCTCATCACCGACGGCGATCGCGTGCTGCAGATCATCACGAACCTCCTGTCGAACGCGTTCCGCTGGACGCCCGACGGCGGGCGCATCGAGCTCGGGCTCGGGCAGGAGAATGGAAACATCGCCGTGTCCGTCGCGGACACCGGGCCCGGGATCACGCCCGAGGAGCGCGAGCGGATCTTCCGGCCCTTCTGGTCGCGCGACGGTCGCGGCACCGGTCTCGGTCTCGCGATCGCGAACGAGCTTGCGCAGGCGCTCGGCGGCCGCATCGAGCTCGAGACCGAGGTTGGCGAAGGCTCGACCTTCGAGCTCGTGCTGCCGACGAATTGACGACCGCGGAGCCCGCACGCGTCGTCGAGCTCCGCCCGCGCCGCAGTCGTTCGCGCGCGGCACTCGTCTCGCTGCGGCCCCGGCAATGGTCGAAGAACCTCCTGCTCTTCGCGGGAATCGTGTTTGCGGCCGAGCTCGGCGACGCTGTGCGGTGGGGCGAAGCAGCGGCGATCTTCGTCGCGTACTGCGCTGCGTCGAGCGCGGCCTACCTCGTCAACGACCTGCGCGATGCGGAGGACGACCGGCTGCATCCGGTGAAGCGCTACCGCCCGATCGCACGGGGAGAGCTGCAGCCGGAGCACGCGCTCGTGCTGGCGGCCGTCCTTGCTGCAGGCGCGCTTGCGATCGCGGCCGCGCTCGGGTTCGCGTCGCTGCTCCTGCTGCTCGCTTTCATCGCGCTTCAGCTCGGTTACAGCCTCGGGCTGAAGCGGATCGTGTTCGTCGACGTGGTGGTCATCGCAGGGCTGTTCGTGATCCGTGCGGCGGCGGGTGCGGCGGCGGTGGACGTCCCCATCTCGGGCTGGCTGCTCGTCTGCACCGCACTGCTCGCGCTGTTCCTCGGCCTGGCGAAGCGGCGCGGCGAGCTCGTCCTCGTCGACGCGGATGAGACGCCCGGCCGGCCGGCGCTCGCCGGCTATTCGTCGGGGCTCGTCGACGTCTTGCTCAACGGGGTCGCGGCTGCGACGGCCGCTGCCTACGCGGTCTACGCGGTCGCGGCGCATACCCCGTGGATGGTGCTCACGGTCCCGTTCGTCGTCGCCGGGCTCGGCCGGTATCTCTTCCTCGTCCACCGGCACGACCTCGGCGAGGAGCCGGAGCACGTGCTCCTGAGCGATCGCGTCGTCCTCGGCGCCGTGGCCGGCTGGGCGATCGTGTCGGCGGTCGTGCTCGCCGTGGCGTAACTACGAGACGCTGCGCAGGCGCGGCTGGTCGAGCGCTTCCTCGATCTTCGCGAGCCGCTCGTTCGCCGACTGCCAGCCGCTCGCGACGAGGTCGACGAGCAGCGCGAGGTCGTCCACGCGCGCATGTCGCTCGGCGAGGAGATCGCCCTCGAGATGCTCGAGCCGCCGCAGGACCTGGTTCATCATCCCGCGAACCTCGGCCAGGTGGCGCGCGCTGGGACGGAAGTGCTCGCGAAGGCCGTCCTGTATCGCGGCGGGCATCGTCTCCTGCAGATGCGCCGATAGGTGCGCGAGCGAGTCGACGGCGAGGCGCGCACGCTCGAGCGCCGCGTCGACGTCTGCGGGCGTCGTCCGCGCGGCGGCCGCGGCCGCGAGACGTTCGTTCGCACGCGAGAGCGCGTCGTCCATGCCGCGACAATACGCCCCGATCCGGATGGAGACGAGCGAACTCGACTACGACCTGCCCTCGGAGCTGATCGCGCAGCATCCGGCGGAGCGGCGCGATGCATCGCGTCTGCTGGTCTACGACCGGCGGCGAGACGAGGTCCGGCATCGCGTGTTCTCGGAGCTTCAGGACGAGCTCACGAACGAGCTCGTCGTCGTCAACGACACGCGCGTGCGTCCGGCACGCCTGCCGATCGAGCGGCCGCGTGGCGAGGTGCTCCTGCTCGAGCCGCTCGGCGACGGCGTGTGGGAGGCGCTCGCGCGGCCGACGCGCCGGCTGCGTCCGGGCTCGCGGTACGGCGACATCGAGCTGCTCGAGCACCTCGGCGAGGGGCGCTGGCGCGTTCGGCTCCACGGCGAGCCGGCGGGCGAGACGCCGTTGCCGCCGTACATCGTCGAGCCGCTCGCCGATCCATCGCGCTACCAGACCGTGTATGCCGACGAAGCCGGATCGGCCGCCGCGCCGACGGCAGGCCTGCACTTCACGCCCGAGCTTCTCGCGCGGCTCGACGTCGAGCGCGTGACGTTACACGTCGGCCTCGACACGTTCAGGCCGGTGGTCGTCGAGGAGCTCGCCGAGCACGAGCTGCACGGCGAGCGGTACGAGGTGCGGCCGGACGCGTGGGAGCGGATCCGTGCGGCCGAACGGGTGCTCGCGGTCGGCACGACGACGGTGCGCGTGCTCGAAACGCTTGCTCGCGGTGCAGTGCTCGCCGGGCGAACCTCGTTGTTCATCACGCCGGGCCTCGAGTTCCGCCGCGTCGACGCGCTGCTGACGAACTTCCACCTGCCGCGCTCGACGCTCCTCGCCCTGGTGATGGCTTTCGCGGGCGTCGAGCAGACGAGGCGCCTGTACGAGCTCGCCGTCGCCGAGCGGTACCGCTTCTACTCCTTCGGCGATGCGATGCTGATCGTTTGAGCCATGGCCGGGGTCTGACCCCAGACATGGCCGTAATCGACGACGATTCTTCGGCATGGACACGTTCGCTCTGACCGCGACGGACGGCGCCGCGCGCGCCGGCATCCTGCGCACCGCGCACGGCGACGTGCCGACGCCGGCGTTCATGCCCGTCGGGACGAAGGGCACCGTCAAGGGCGTCGACCCGCGAGAGCTGCGTGCCCTCGGGACGACGATCCTGCTCGGAAACACGTACCACCTGCATCTGCGTCCGGGCGAGGAGCTGATCGCGGAGCTCGGCGGGCTGCACGCGTTCATGGGTTGGGACGGCCCCATCCTCACGGACTCGGGCGGCTACCAGGTGTTCTCGCTCAGGCACACGATCACGCGCGCCGATGACGAGGGAGTGACGTTTCGCTCCGTCTACGACGGCGATCTCGTGCACCTGACGTCCGAGACCGCGGCCGCGATCCAGCGCAGCCTCGGCTCGGACATCGCGATGTGCCTCGACCACGTGCCGCCGCCGGGGGTTGCGCGCGCCGACCTCGAGCGGGCCGTGCGCCGGACGACGCAGTGGGCCGCGCGTCAGCGCGCCGCCGATCGCGCCCCCGGGCAGCTGCTGTTCGGCATCGCCCAGGGCCATACCGACCAGGAGCTCCGCCGACGCTCGATCGCGGAGCTCGAGGAGCTGGACTTCGACGGCTATGCCCTCGGCGGGCTCGCGATCGGCGAGGACCGCAGCGAGATGCTCGAAACGACGGCCTGGGCGGCGCCGCTGCTCCCGCCGGAGAAGCCGCGCTACTTCATGGGCATCGGCGACCCGAGCGGCATCCTCGACGTGATCGAGCGCGGCATCGACATGTTCGACTGCGTCTGGCCGACGCGGCTGGGCCGGACGGGAACGGCGCTGACGTGGGAGGGGCGCCTCAACCTCAAGAACGCGGCGTTTGCGCGCGATCCCGCGCCGCTCGACGACACGTGCAGCTGCCCCGCGTGCACGCGCTTCTCCCGCGCGTATCTCCGGCACCTCGTGAACCAGAACGAACTGCTCGGCCTGCGGCTCCTCTCGCTGCATAATCTGCGCTTCCTGCTCGAACTGACGGCGGGCGCGCGGCGGGCGATCGAGGAGCGCAGGTTCGACGACTACAGGCGCGAGGCGCTCGACCGGATGCGGCAAGCGCCGGAGGAGGCTGCATGAGCCGTAGGCGCGACAGAGGCGAACAAAGAGCGGAGGCGCCGGCTCTGCCGGCGCAGGAGCGCGCATGGTCGCACTGATCGTCGTCGTCATCCTGTTCGGCCTGTTCTGGCTCGTGCTGGTGCGGCCGCAGCGCCGCCGGACGGAAGAGCAGATCACGTTGATCGACAGCCTCGAGGAGGGAGACGAGATCGTCTCCGCGGGCGGCTTCTACGCCGTGATCAAAGAGATCGAAGGCGAGACGCTCCACGTCGAGATCGCCGACGGGCTCGTCGTTCGCATGGCGCGAAACGCGGTGGTGGGGCTTGTCGAGCCGGACGAGGAGCAGGAGGAGGATGACGCAGCTGCGCCAATTGAGGACGGCGCTCCATGAGCCAAGCTACTCTTGAGCGCGCTCATCGTGTCGGACCGTCGTAAGTACCTCATCCTCCTGCTCGTCATCCTCGCCGCCATTGGGGGCGTGGTTTACATGACGGTGCCGAGCTCGCCGGGTCACAAGTCGGCGAAGCAAGGCCTCGATCTCCAGGGCGGCCTCGAGGTCGTCCTCAAGGCGATCCCGCCGAAGGGGCAGAAGATCGACTCGAGCCGCATGTCGATCGCGCAGAACATCATGCGGAACCGCGTCGACAAGCTGGGCGTCTCGGAGCCGGAGGTAAGGCGCCAGGGTGCGAACCAGATCGTCATCCAGCTCGCCGGCGTGCACGATCCTCGCGCCGCAGCTTCGCTGATCGGCAAGACGGCACAGCTCGAGTTCTACGACCTCGAGGCCGACCTCACCGGCCCGTCCAAGTCGGTCTCGCTCCAGGGCCAACCGGTCGCAAACCCGAACGTCTACTCGCTGCTCGCCGGTCAGCAGGCGCTCGTCAAGGAGAAGGGCGCGGGCGAGTGGTACCTCCTCGACAAGACGTCGAAGAAGGTGATCGCCGGCCCGGCGACGACGCGCGAGGCGCTGTTTGCGACGAAGGCGGCGAAGAAGCTCAAGCTCACCCAGCGGTCGCTGCAGGGCTCGTCCTCGAGCTCGCGCTCGCTCCAGGCGGCGCCGCCGAAGGCCAAGGCCAAGGCGAACGCGAAGAAGAAGCCGAGCTACGTCGTTTTCGGCGTCCCGAAGAAGACGGCTGTCATCTCCTGCGGCACCGACGCCGTCGCGTGCCCCGGCGTCAATGCCACTCCCACGAGCAAGACGTGGTACCTCTTCAAGTACGACCCGGACAACCCGAGCGGCCCGCCCGAGGTCACCGGTAAGGATCTGAAGCTCTCCGGCACGCGCGCCGACCTCGATCCCAGCCGCGGGCCCGTCGTGCTGATGCAGTTCACGGGCAAGGGCAGCAAGAAGTTCCAGAACATCACGTCCGGGCTCTACCGGCGCGGCAACCTGCTCGGCGCGCCGCAGCACTTCGCGATCGTCCTCGACCGCGAGATCAAGTCGTTCCCGCAGATCGACCCGAACGACAGCTCGCTCTCGAACGGCATCAGCGGCAACGCCCAGATCACCGGCCTCAGCTCGTTCAGCGAGGCGAAGAACCTCGCGCTCGTGCTCCAGACGGGTTCGCTGCCGTACCAGTTCACGACGCTCGAGAGCACCAACGTGTCCGCGACGCTCGGCAAGGACTCGTTGGCGCAGGCGAAGCGCGCGGCGATCGGCGGCCTGATCGCGGTTGCGATCTTCCTGCTCCTCCTCTATCGCTTCATGGGCGTCGTCGCAGTGCTCGGCCTCGGTATCTACGTCGTGTTGCTCTACGGCGCGATCCTGCTGCTGAACGTGACGCTGACGCTGCCGGGCTTCGCGGGACTGATCCTGACGATCGGCGTAGCTGCGGACGCGAACGTCGTCGTGTTCGAACGCATCAAGGAAGAGGTGCGGTCCGGGAAGTCCGTGCGCGCCGCGATCGGCGCCGGCTACGCGAAGGGCTTCCACACGATTCTCGACGCCAACGCCGTCACGGCGATCACTGCCATGGTGCTCTTCGCGGTCGCGACCGCGGGGGTCAAGGGCTTCGCTCTGATGCTGCTGATCGGAACCGTGATCTCGCTGCTCACCGCGGTCGCGGCGACGCGCGCCATGCTCGGTCTGCTCGCCGGATTCAGGTGGTTCGACAACCCGACGTTCATGGGCGCCCACGGCAACCAGGGCATGAAGTTCCTGCACATCGACTTCATGGGCAAGCGCCGCCTCTGGTTCTCCATCTCCGCCGCGATCGTGCTCATCAGCGTCGTCTCCCTCGGCGTCAAGGGCTTGAACCTCGGGATCGACTTCAAGGGCGGAACGCAGATCTCGTTCCAGACCGCGAAGCCGCAGCCGATCAGCAAGGTCCGCCAGCAGATGAGCGACATCGGCCACGCGGACGCGGTCGTCCAGGGTCGCGGCGCGCAAACCGGCTCGGAGTCGTTCGGGAGCTACCAGATCCGGACGAAGACGCTGAACCAGGTGGAGCAGACGGCTCTGCAGCGTGACCTCGACAACGCCGTCGGCGCGAAGGCATTCGGCATCAAGAGCGTCTCCTCGAGCTTCGGCCGGCAGATCGCGAAGGACGCGATCCTCGCGATCCTCTTCTCGCTCTTCCTCGTCGTGCTGTACATCGCGATTCGTTTCGACCTGAAGTACTCCCTGCCGGTGATCATCGCGATGGTTCACGACGTGCTGATCACCGTCGGCGTCTACTCGATCACCGGCCGCGAGGTGTCGACGGCCACCGTGGCGGCGGTCTTGACCGTGCTCGGTTACTCGATCTACGACACGATCATCATCTTCGACCGCATCCGGGAGAACATCCCGCTGATGCGTCGAGCGCCGATGGCGACGATCGTGAACGTCTCGCTGTGGGAGACGGTCCGCCGGTCGCTGGCGACGACCTTCATCACCACCCTGCCGATCATCTCGCTGCTCCTCTTCGGCGGCGCGACGCTTAAGGACTTCGCGTTCGCGCTGCTCATCGGCGTCGTCTCGGGTGCGTACTCCTCGATCTTCGTCGCCGCGCCGCTCCTCGGGATCTGGAAGGAACGCGAGCCCGAGTTCGCGCGCCGGCGCCTCGAGGAGCCCGCGATCGCAGGCGACGGCGCGGGCGAGGCCGCGCTGATCGCGGCCGAGCACGCCGCGGCCGCGGAGCCCGCTCCCACGATCTCGCCGGTTGCGGCGGCCGAGCGCGCGGTTGCGGGCGCAGAGGCGAAGCGCGAGCGTCGCAGACAGCGGCGCAGCTCGAGGCCGCATGGCCGCGCAAGGTAACGAGTCCCGCGACTCGCTCGAACAACTGCTCCTCGCCGGCGTCGGCGTCGTCGCGCTGACGGCGGACCGCGTCGAGGAGCTGGTCGACTCGCTCGTGAAGCGCGGGGGAGTGCAGCGCGACGAAGCGCGCGCCGCGGTCGAAGATGCCGTCACGCGCTGGCGGGGCGACGCGACACGCGTCACGGAGCGCGCGGGCGCCGGCATGCAGGGCGTCCTCCGCGAGCTCGGCCTCGTCCTCCGTTCGGAGTACGAGGAGCTCGAGCTCCGAGTCGCGCAGATCGAGCACCGCCTGCGGCTGCTCGAGCGTGAAGAAGACCTGACGCCGCCGGCTGCGTAGCGAACGCGCACGGAAGGGCTTTCGACGCCCTCGTGCAAAATGGCGCGGTGGCGACGCGGACGAAGCAGCGGAATCTCGGGCGCCTGTCCGAGATCGCGCAGGTGGCGGTTCGCCACGGCTTCGGCTACTTCATCGAGAAGCACAAGCTGACCGACCTGCTGCCGTTCGGGCAGCGCGGATCGGCCGTGCCGAGCGCCGCGAACCAGCGCGGCGTCCACCTGCGCGAGATGCTCGACGAGCTCGGGCCGACGTTCGTGAAGTTCGGCCAGGTCCTCTCCACGCGGCCGGACATCGTGCCGCCGGACATCATCGCCGAGCTGCGGGCGCTCCAGGACGACGTGCGGCCCTTCCCGTTCGAGCAGGTGGAGCAGGTCGTCGAGACGGAGCTCGGGCTCTCGCTCGAGCGTGCGTTCAGCTCCTTCGATCCGACGCCGATCGCGGCCGCGTCGATCGGCCAGGTGCACAGCGCGATGCTGCCGAACGGAAAACGCGTCGCGGTGAAGGTGCAGCGGCCGGGCGCGCCGCGGCAGATCGAGGCGGATCTCGCGCTCCTGTACCAGGCGGCGCGAATCGCGAAGGAGCGAATTCGCGCGCTCGACTTCATCGACGCCCGCGCCCTCGTCGACGAGTTCGCCCGCTCGATCCGCTCCGAGCTCGACTACCGGTCGGAGGGCCGGAACGCCGACCGCTTCCGCCGCCACTGGGCCGGCGATCCGCACGTCGAGATCCCGCACGTCTACTGGAGCTACACGCGCTCGCGCGTGCTGACGCTCGAGTTCCTCGAGGGGACGCAGGTCGCAGACGTCGACACACAGAGCTACACGTTGGAGGAGCGGCGGCGCCTGGCGTACCGCATGGCAGAGACGTGGATGACGATGATCTTCCGGCACGGGTTCTTCCACGGCGACCCGCACCCCGCGAACATCCTCGTCCTGCCGGGCGACCGCATCGGCCTCGTGGATTTCGGCCAGGTCGGGAAGCTCAGCGACGACGACATCAGCAAGCTGACGCGGCTCTTCATCGAGGCCGCG
Organism: Gaiellaceae bacterium; assembly: GCA_045806505.1. GTDB lineage: Bacteria > Actinomycetota > Thermoleophilia > Gaiellales > Gaiellaceae > DASVFB01. Next base: position 5,319 of record JBJMJE010000017.1, on the reverse strand, counting down.
AGCGAGAACGTGGACAACCTGCCGCGCCGGCTCGGAGACCTCGGCGTCACCTACCCGAAGGAGAAGGAAGAGGAGTTCCGCACCCGCCTCCGCGAGCTCTACTACAAGTACTACGGCGCGACGCTCGCGGAGATCGATCCGGTGCAGGTGATCCGCGAAGCCTTCCAGCTCATCTACGCGATGAACCTGCAGCTGCCGACGCGCTTCGTGCTGCTCGACAAGGCGATCGCGACGCTCGGCTCCGTCGGGATCGAGCTCTACGAGGACTTCAACGTGTTCGAGGTCGCAAAGCCGTACGCGCGGTCGCTGGTTCGCGACCGCCTGACGCCGCGCTCGCTCGCGCGCGAGGGACGGCGCGAGCTCGCGAAGCTCGCGTTCGTCGCGTCGGAGTTTCCGCACCAGCTGCACGACGTGATGGAGGAGCTCCGCGACGGCCAGATCGAGGTCGGCTTCGTGCACAAGGGGCTCGACGGCTTCATGGTGCGGCTCGACGCGGCGCTGAACCGGCTCGTGATCGCGCTCGTCGTCGTCGGCGGCCTGATCGGCTCGAGCCTGATCGGCATCTTCGCCGATCAGGGACCGCAGGTCCTCGGCGTCAACATCCTCTCCTTCATCGGCTTCCTCCTGAGCGGCTTCCTCGGGCTCTGGCTGCTGCTCGGAGTGGTTCGCTCCGGCAGGCTCTAGATCTAGGACACGAGCACGAGCGCCGGTGCGTCGGCGGCCGCGTTGTCGAGCGTCTCGCGAACCTTCGCACGGAGGTCGTCCGCACTGAACGGCTTCTGGATGTACGCCGTGCCCGGCTGCAGGAGCTCGTGCTGCTCGATCAGGTCACCGGTGTAGCCCGACATGAACAGCACGGGCAGGTCGAGCCGCTCCGCCAGCTCCGGGCCGCTGATCTTCGGCATCACGACGTCGGTCAGCAGCAGGTCGACGTGCTCCTGGCGCGCGACCTCGATCGCCTCGGGCCCGCCGTCGGCGACGAGCACGCGGTAACCGGCGCCGCGCAACACCGTCGCGACGTAACGGCGCACCATGTCCTCGTCCTCGACGAGCAGGATCGACTCCGTTCCGCCGGGCGCCGGCTCGGGCGCAGGCGCCTCGCGCTCCACCGGCGCTTCGACCGCGGCGATCACCGCGGGCAGATAGATCACGAACGACGCACCCTCGCCGAGCTCGCTGTCGACGTCGATGAACCCGCCGCTCTGCTTCACGATCCCGTAGACGGTCGCGAGGCCGAGGCCGGTTCCCTTGCCGACGCCTTTCCTGGTGAAGAACGGCTCGAACAGGCGCGCCTTCGTCTCGGCGTCCATGCCGCGTCCGGTATCGCGGATGGTCAGCGTCACGAACGCGCCGGCGTCGACCTCGGCGCCGTATCGCGCGGCCTCGTCGTCGGTAACAGCGACGTTCGCCGTCTCGATCGAGAGCGTGCCCCCGCCGGACATCTCGTCGCACGCGTTGACGACGAGGTTCACGATCACCTGCTGCAGCTGCCCCGGATCGGCCTTCACGCGTGCGAGGCCCGACCCGTATGCGGTGACGATCTCGATGTCCTCGCCGATCAGGCGGCGCAGCATCCCATCCATGTCGCCGACGACGTCGTTGATGTGCACGACCTGCGGCTGCAGGATCTGCTTCCGGCTGAAGGCGAGCAGCTGGCGCGTGAGGCCGTGGGCGCGCTGCGCGGCCTTCTCGATCTCGCTGACGTCGTCGACCAGATCCGAATCGCGCTCGCGCAAGCGGTCGAGGACGAGGTTCGCGTAGCCGGAGATCGCGGTGAGCACGTTGTTGAAGTCGTGGGCCACGCCTCCCGCGAGGCGGCCGATCGCCTCCATCTTCTGCGCCTGGCGAAGCTGATCCTCGAGCAGCTTGTGCTCGGTCACGTCCTGCACCATCGAGAGAACGAACTGCGGCCGCTGGCCTGCGTCGCGCACGACGGTGACGTCGACACGCCCCCAGCGCTCGCTCCCGTCCTTCGTCACGAAGCGCTGTTCCTGCTCGAGCTCGCTGCCGTTGCCCGCAAAAAGTTCGACCGGGTCGACGTGCTCGAGCTCGTCGCTCGAGTAGCCGACCATGCGCTCGAAGGCGGGGTTCGTCGAGATGATCTTGCCCTCGAGGTCGCGGACGATCATCCCGATCGGCGCTGCCTCGAGAATCGTGCGGAACCGTTCCTCGCTGTCGCGCGCGCGTCCGAGCAGACGGATCGAGCGGTACGAGATGACGAGCGGCGCGACGATCGCGGGCACGAGCCACACGTTCGACAGCCACACCATCGCCAGCACGACGCCGAGCCCGGCGAGGACGATGTCGCTCGAAAGGCTCTCGGCGGAGAAGAGTCCGCTGTCGGCGAACGAGACGCCGCGTGCGAGGCGCAGCATCGGCGCGAGGAGGAGATGGTTCACGAGGACGAGCACCGTGCCCGCCGCGACGCCCGCCGCGGCCGCGCGCGTGTCGTTGCCGTGGAACGCGCTCGGCGCAATCGTCTCTGCGACCGCCGACGCCGCGAGCGCGGCCAGCGCGAAGTTGAAGATGTTGAACGTCTGGATGTACGCCGGATAGCGCTCCTTGAGCCATTCCGGCACGTGCTGGATGACGACCATCAGCGCGACGAGCTCGGGCGGCAACAGCAGCGCGCCTGCCGTGACGAAGACGATCGCCGTGTGGAAGCCGTGGCTGCGGCCGGTCCGGACGATGAAGACCTGCGCCGTCGCCGCAGACGCTGCGAGCGCGACGAACGTCAGCCAGCTCGACGGCGCGGCGTCCGCGTGCACGAACGCCACCGTGCCGGCCGAGAGGGCTGCCGTCGCAACCGCGGCGTAGTACAGCCGGCCGGCGAGAGACAGCGGCAGCGCCCTCGAGACCGAGGTCATTCTCGGGGCGTGGAGTCCGTCCAGCTCGCGTCAGTCCACGACGCGTCTGTCCAGCTTGCGTCCGTCCACGACGCGTCGGTCCAGGACGCGTCGGTCCACGAGGCGTCGGTCCAGCTCGCGTCCGTCCAGCTGGCGTCCGTCCAGGACGCGTCCGTCCACGACGCGTCGGTCCACAAGGCGTCGGTCCACGATGCGGTCGAGGCGACGTACGCATTCCAGCCGTCCCAGTCGAAGCTCGAGGTCCCGCTGCCGTCGGGCTTGACGAAGCGGTAGAGGTTCTCGTTCGGGTTCGGCGGGCCGGTCAGCGCGGCGGCGGCCGCGGCGTCGACCTCGCCGACGCCGAGCGACAGCTTCGTCGCGAGCGGCGCCCTCTTCGCCGTCAGCATGAGCGCACCCTTGACCTGATCCGGCGTGAACGAGGGATGCCGCGCGAGGATCTGGGCAGCGATCCCGGCCACGACTGGCGCCGAGAACGACGTACCGGACATCCACATGTAGCCGGGGTTGAGCAGGCGGTCCGGGAACGTCGTCGGGAGCACGCTGCCGGTGGGGACGGGGCCGATCATCCAGCGGCCCGGCGCGCCGAGCTCCGGCTTCGCAAAGCCCTCGGCCGTGTAGCCGTACGACGTCCAGGACGCGTTCGAGTCGTCCTGCCGCGCCACCGTGTCCGCGATGTCCGAGGCGCCGACGGTGATGACGAAAGGATCGCTGGCCGGCGCGTACAGCATGCGGCCGGGCCCGTTGTTGCCGGCGGACGTGACGACGACGGTGCCCGAGAGCCAGAGGCGACGGACAGCCGCGTCGAGGGGGTCGTAGCCGGCGTAGTTCGGGAACGCGTTGCGCAGCGAGAAGTTCGCGACGCGGATGTTGTTGCCGAACGCGTTCTTGTAGATCCAGTCCGCGGCCTCGATCACGTCGCCGGCGTACGCGGTGCCGTCGGGGCGGACGACCTTGAGCGAGTAGAGGTTCGACGTCGGCGACGCGCCGGGACTGAGTGCTCCGGCCGCGAGTCCGGCGACCAGCGTGCCGTGGCCGTTGACGTCGGGGCGTCCGCCGTCGCCGGCGCCGGTGAAGTCCACCGAGGCCGCGATGCGACCGCCGAAATCTGCCTTCCGCGACGTGTCCACTCCGGAGTCGACGATGGCGATGCCCGGCGCCTTTCGCGTGAGCGAGGACAGCGTGCCGGAGTTCAGGAGCGAGCTCACGCCGGTCGCGAGCGGCCAGATGAGGCCCGACGTGACGCTCTGTCCGCGGACGCGGCCGTTCGGCGTGATCGACCGGATGGCCGTAGACCGCCCGAGCGCCGTGACCTGCGAGCCCGTGAGGTCCGCGACGACGCCGCTGATGACGGCGAACGTCGTCTCGACGCTCCCGCCCGCGGACTTCACACGGTCCTTGACAGTGTCCGTCCGCGTCCCCGGCTGGCCGAGGACGATGACGTTCAGCGTCGCGTCGGGGTTCGCCGTCGCCTGGCTCTGCAGGGGCGGCGGGACGAAGCCCGCTTTCGCGACGGCGGGCGCTCCGAACACGCACGCGAGTGCGATGACCAGCACCGCTGTCGCCTTTGTCGATGTGCGCGTGACGAGCACCTGTTGACCCTCCTCGATTCGTATGAGCCGTCCACGACGGCTGCCGCAGTTAGTCGCCTGCGGAACGTAGGTGGCGCCGGAGAGCGACACATCCCTAGGAGACGTGATCTTTGCCGCTCCCCGGAACGGGTAACGAGCCGTGCCCCTTCCGGGGGAGGTCGCGGCGGGCGCGCCCCGTTCGTGCGGCTGTGCAGCGTTCGTCGGTGTTGCGGCGCAAAGGACATCTGGCGGCGACACGCCGGCGCGATTAGCGTCGCACACGTGTCCGCCGTCCTCATCGCCGAGCCGCAGTCCGACGTTCGCGGCTTCCTCGAGCGTCATCTCGCGCAGGACGGGTTCGAGGTGGTCGGCACGCACGACGGTGACGCAGCTCTGGAGCTGGCGCTTCGCGCGCATCCGGATCTCGTGCTCCTCGGCGACGCGACGGCGGTCGAGTCGTTTCGCGGCGTGCCGGTGATCGTGATCGGCGGCGAGGACTCCGACGCGATCGACCGCGTACGCGCGTTCGCGCATGGCTGCGACGATTTCGTCGCACGACCGTTCGTCTACGACGAGCTCGTGGCGCGGATCAACGCAGTGCTGCGCCGCGCGCGGCCGGTACAGCGCGACTGCGTCGAGGCCGGACGGATCTGGATCGAGCACTCGACGCGGCGCGTGAAGGTCTGCGGCGCCCGCGTCGATCTCGCCGCCAAGGAGTACGAGCTGCTCTTGAAGCTGGCGAGCGACCCGCAGCGTGTGTTCACGAAAGAGGAGCTGCTGCGCGAGGTCTGGGGCTTCAGGTCGCTGGGCCGGACGAGGACGCTGGACTCACACGCGTCGCGGCTGCGCCGCAAGCTGCACGCGGTCGATCCCGGGCCGTTCGT
>JBJMJE010000016.1:0-13540 GCA_045806505.1 Gaiellaceae bacterium | reverse complement strand
GCTCCTTTTCAGTGGTGTCTTTCCTCATATAGATAAAGATGCTCGGCGGCGCGATTGCTCACGCCCCGCTCCGGTAAAGATTGTGCAAATACGCCTTCGTCCTCACGTTGCCGCCGCGCAAGACGAGCCGACAGAGCGACGCTTGTCGCGACGGACTCAAGAGGTCAGACTGCTCCGTGGAGGGGAAGGTCGCCGCAATCACGTCAAGGGGGCTCTCATGCCGGACCGTCTATCGATCTATCGGCTCGCGCCGCAGGACACGTCGACCGAGAGGCTCGTCGCGCTCGGCGAGCAGATCTTCGGCCTGCAGGACTTCAAGCTCGGCGAGACCAGGGACGCCAAGTTGGTTCGCGACGGCAAACGCGTCGTCGAGCTCGCGAACGCGAGCGGCGCAATCTGGGCAGCCGACGAGTCGCAACTCTGGAAGCCGTCCGTCAAGGGCACGCTCCCGAGCAAGTCGGAGGCGTTGTCGATCGCGCGCTCGTTTCTCAAGCGCAACAAGCTCCTGCCGGAGCTGCGCGATCCGTTCACGCTGGGGAAGCCGCTCGTCGCGAGCACGCAGTTCGCGCTGAGCAGGAACGGCAACCGCGTGAACCGTCCCCTCGACATGCACGTGACGTTCCCCGTGCTCGCGGGCACGATCCCCGTGACCGGTGGCGGCAGCAACCTGAAGGTGACGGTCGGGCCGAGGGGCAACGTCATCGGCTTCAGCGGGGGCTGGCGGACGATTACGGATTCGTTCGACGCGAAGACGATCGCGCCGACTGCGGCGAAGGCGCAGTTCAAGGAGATCACGGGCGGGATGAAGGTCGTGAACGCGAACGTCTCGCTCGCCTACTACGCGGCGCCGTCGTTCACCGGGCAGGAGTTCCTCTACCCGGTGTACGTGTGCGGCGGCACCGGCGTGTTCGGCAAGCACCGCGTCCCGTTGCGCCAGATCCTGCTCGCCGCGACGGACTTCGGCCCGCCGCTCCGCTTCCCCGAGCCCCAGCCCAAGCGCGCGAAGCTCGCGCGGCCGGGATCGACGATCAAGGAGGAGCGCAAGCCCGAACGAACGACACGCGCTCGCCGCAGCCTCGCCACGACGGCTGCGACGCGGCCGTGGGAGGCCGGCACGTCCTGGATCGGCCAGAGCGGCGGCCTTGCCGGCAGCCACAACAACGCGAAGGGCTTCGTGGACGAGTGGGCGGCCGCCGGCTGGCACATCGACTTCAACTGGGGCGACGCGAACGCGTTCGAGTCCGACTGGCGCCGCAACGACGACACCTGGGTCGACAACGCCGACTTCGTCTTCTACACCGGCCACGCGAACATGAACGGCTGGGTGCTGTCCAACCCCGACGACGGCTGGCTCGACTTCACCGAGGTCGGCGCCGGCCCGGCAACACCCGGAGATCTCTGGGGCCAAAGCGATCTGGAATGGGTCGTCGTCGCAGCGTGTGGACCGCTTCAGGACAACGTGATCGCCGCCGGCGGCGGCGACGTCCTCGCCCGCTGGGACGGCGCCTTCGACGGCCTGCACACCTTGCTCGGCTACGGCGCGATCACGAACGACAACACCGACGAAGGCCGGAAGCTCGCGCAGTACGCGAAGGGCGGAAGCACGATCATCGACTCGTGGTTCCGCACCGGCCGGGAGATCCAGCCCGGCTCGAACGGCGCGGCGGCCCCCGACGGGCCGACCGTCTGGGTCGGCGCGATGTGGGTAGGAAAACCCGGCGTCGACCCGGTCAATGACCACGCCTGGGACTTCGGCTCCGTCTCGGCCGATCCGACGTCACCAACCTGGCTCGCCGCGATGTGGACGACCTGCTAGCGCGGAGATTCCTCCGCGACGGCAACACTGGCAGAGTTCGACGAGATGTCGATCAACCCGGCGCAGCCGATACCGATCTACTACCAGCTCAAGACGCTGCTCCTCGAGGAGATTCTCAGCGGCCGCTACGCGCCGGAGGCGCGCCTGCCGACCGAGCACGAGCTGTGCGACCAGTACGCGATCAGCCGAACGCCGGTCAGCCGCGCGCTCTCGGAGCTCGCGGATGAGGGCGTCATCCTCCGTCATCGGCGCCGGGGAACCTTCGTCAATCCTCATTGGCTTGCGCGGCGGTCGGATCAACCGGAGGTTCGTGTCGTCGTATCGGAGGGGCCGTGGGGAGATCTCCTCCGCAACGCCGCTCCGGACGAGCTTCGGGTCAACCTGGTCACGGTTCCGCTGCGGTCCCTCCACCAGACGTTGACGCATGCAGTCGCCGAGGGGCAGGCACCGGATCTCGCGATCCTCGACTCCGTCTGGATCCCCGAGTTCGCGGCCGACGGCTTCCTGCGCGAGCTCGACGACCTCGATCAAGATTGGTTCCGAACCGAGCACGAGCGCGATTTCCTCGAGCCGATCGTGCAGGCGAACCGCTACGAGGGACGCACGTTCGGCGTCTCGCCGTTCGCGAACATCGCCGGGTTCTGGTACCGCCGTTCCGCCGTCGAAGCGCTCGGCCTGCTGCCGCCGAGAACGTGGTCGGAGCTTCGAAGCGTCGGACGTGCGGCGGTGGAGAACGGCCTGCCGCACCCGATCGTCATGACCGGCGGCTCACCGGGAGGCGAGACGACGGCGTACTGCCTGGTCGCGTTTCTCGAGTCGAACGGCGCGCGCGTGCTCGCGTCGGAGGGCGTCACGCTGGATTCGCGCGCGACAGCCCAGGCGCTCCGCTTTCTCCGCAGCCTCATCGACGACGGCCTCATGTCGATCGACGTGCTCGGCTACGAATGGACCAAGCCGGTGCGGTTGCTCGCCGAGGGAAAGGCCGCGATCAGTTTCGGTGGCAGTTACGAGACGCGAACGCTCGCGGAGGCACTCGACGTGCGGCTCGACGAGCTGTGGGATCACGTGGGCTTCATGCCGGTTCCCGCCGGCCCGGCCGGCATGCCGGCGACCGTCGCGGGGACGATGAGCTACGGCATCTTCCGGCAGGCGCAGCAGCCGGCGCTGGCGATGCGACTGCTGCAGCAGGCAGTGGCGCCCGAGGAGCTCGCCCGCGTTGCGCGTGCCACCGGACGGATCCCGGCTCGGCGGTCGGCGGTCCGCCTCGCCGCTCCGAGCCCGCAGTTCCTCGCGCAGACGGTCGACATGCTCGAACGCGCAACGCTGAGACCGTCGACGCCGCTCTACCCGCGGGTTTCCGCGCAGCTCCAGTCGATGCTGGAGGCGACGCTGACCGGCCGGCTCGGAGCCGCGGCAGCCGCGAGGCGCACGGCCGAGTTGATCGGAGCGATTACTGGCCTCCCCGTCCTGCACGAAATCGACTCGGCTTTGGCGCCCGCGGCCGTCGCCCGCTGAGCTCACGCGTCGCCGCGAGTCCATTGACTCGCCTTCGGCTATTTGATATTCGGGCATGACAAATGGAGCCACGGGAGCTCACGGGTGCCGTCGCGCCACCCGAGCCGGCTGGAACGAAATCCCTCACCAGCACGCAGGGCGAGCTGGCGCAACGTGCGATCGCCGTCCTCGACGCGAACTGGATGGGCCATGCGACCCGTGCGTCCGCGCGCCTGTACCCGCACCAGTGGAGCTGGGACTCGGCTTGCATAGCGATCGGCTACTCGACGTGGAACGAGGCGCGAGCGCGCGCGGAGCTCAGCTGGATCTTCGCCGGCCAGTGGACGAACGGGTTGCTGCCGCACATCCGCTTCGCCAAGAACGCGCGTTATTTTCCGGGGCCCGAGTTCTGGCGAACCGATCTCTCGCCGCTCGCGCCTGCGGATCCGCCGACGTCCGGGATCGTGCAGCCGCCGGTCCACGCGACGGCCGTCTGGAAGGTTTTCCGCCGCGCGCGCGACGCGGACGAGGCGAAGGCCTTCCTGCGCGAGCTCCAGCCGAAGCTCGCCGCGTGGCACGACTATCTCTACCGCGAGCGGACGAGGGGTGACGACGGCCTCGTCGAGATCTGGCATCCGTGGGAGTCGGGGATGGACAACTCGCCGCTCTGGGACGCCGCGCTGGAACGGATCACGCTTCCGCCCGAGGCGGTCCCCGAGTACCAGCGCGTCGATGTCGAGTTCGTCGATGCGGCCCAGCGTCCGACGAACGAGCAGTACGACCGCTACGCGTACCTCGTCAAGCTCTATCGCGACCGCGGCTACGACGCCGAACGCATCCGCGAGGACTGTCCCTTCGTCGTGCGCGACGTGCTTTTCAACTCGCTCCTCGCGCAGGCGAATCGCGACCTAGCCGAGATCTCGCGCGTGACGGGCGACGATCCGGAGCCGTACGAGAGCTGGGCGGACCGGATCGCGGCGACCCTCGAGGCGGCGCTCTGGGACGAGGAGGAGGCGACCTATTTCGACTACGACGTCCGAGCGGAGGAACTGATTCGCAAGCGGACGGGCGCCGGATTCTCGCCGTTGTACGCCGGAGTTCCGAGCGGTGAGCGGGCCAACCCCCTCGTCGAGCGTCTCCGCAACTGCCAGGTCGCGATCGACGGCGCCGGACGCGCTGTCGCCAGCGTCCCCCCGGACGACCCGCGCTTCGAGCCTGCGTTGTATTGGCGGGGGCCGATCTGGCCGATGATCAACTGGGTCGCGCACGAAGGCCTGTTGCGGTACGGCTTCGCCGGCGAGGCGGCGGAGATCCGAAAGGCCGTGATCGAGCTAGCGCGCCGCGAGGGCTTCTGGGAGCATTACGACGGGGTGACAGGCGAGGGCGGCGGAACGGAGCACCTTTCGTGGACCGCGGCGCTCGTCCTCGACCTCCTCGACGCCGAGCACAAAGCGAAGGAGGCGCAGATGAGCAAGTAGAGGCGACGTTCGGCGTCTCTCCCATTCAAAACAGAGGGCTACTGAAAGGGAAAGGAAGGAACGGTGCGCAGCATTCGACACACACGCAAAGCCGTTATTGGTTTCGCGGCCACGCTCGCTGTGGCCGCGGTCGCCATGCTCGGAGGCGCCGGCTCGGCGTCGGCGAGTCATCGGGACGCCGGCAACGTCGTCTTCCTCTCGAACCAGCTCGCGCAGGTGAGCGAGATCGACGCAGTTCACAAGTACCTCCTGAATGGGTTTCAGGGCAACGTCGACTACGTGGTGCCGCCGGTCGGCCAGGGGCAAGTCTGGTTCGACCGGATCACGGCGGAGTCGAAGGCCGGCAAGGGCACGGTGAGCTTGCTCGGAGGCCTGCACGGCGACTACCTCACGATCCAGCAAAACCTCATGAACCTCAACGACGTCGCGAAGCAGCTGACCAAGGCCGGCATCCCGCCGGACCTGATGAAGCTCGGCCGGCTCGGGACGAACAAGCAGCTCTACATCCCGTGGATGCAGGCGACGTACATCATGGTCGCCAACAAGCAGGCGCTGAAGTACCTGCCGAAGGGCGCGAACATCCAGGCGCTCACCTACGCCCAGCTCCTTCAGTGGGCGAAGAACATGAAGAACCAGACCGGGCAGGCACGCTTCGGAATGCCCGTCGGTACGAACGGCCTGATCAACCGCTTCCTCCAGGGCTACCTCGTCCCGTCCTTCAGCGGGGGCGTCGTGACGACGTTCAGGAGCCAGGGCGCGATCAGCGGCTGGAACTACATGAAGCAGCTGTGGCAGTACACGCATCCGCAGTCGCTCTCGTACAACTTCATGCAGGACCCGCTCCTGAGCGGCGAGGTCTGGGTGGCGTGGGATCACGTCGCACGTCTCGGGACGGCGCTGAAGACCCGTGGGAATGACTTCGTCGCCTTCCCGGCGCCGAAGGGGCCGAAGGGCCGTGGCTACATGCCGGTGCTTGCCGGACTCGCGATCCCGAAGACGGCGCCGAACCCGTCCGGGGCCAAGCAGCTGATCAAGTGGATGAACAGCGTCCCCGTGCAGGCCAGGACGCTGGGCTCGGTCGGCTTCTTCCCGGTCGTCGGCTCGAGGCTGTCGAAGCGGCTCGGGGTCGGCCTTCTGAGCATGAACACGGCGGTCAAGAACACGCAGCGGGCCAAGGACGCCCTGAAGTCGCTGCTGCCGATCGGCCTCGGCGCCGAGGGCGGCAACTTCAACAAGGTCTACGTCGACACCTTCACGCGAATCGTGGTCAGGGGCGAGGATCCGAAGTCGGTGGTGAACGACGAGGCGCCGATCCTGCAGGCGATCATGGACAAGACCGGTGCCAAGTGCTGGGCACCCGATCCGGCGAGCAAGGGACCGTGCCACGTGAAGTGATTTATCCGGCGATGGCAGCTGAGGCTCGATGACGTCGGTCGCCGAGGATGTCCCGCTCGGCCGCACCGCTCGACGGTGGGAGGTTCTGCCCTACGGGCTGATCCTCCCGACCGTCGCGTACCTCTCGCTGTTCTTCGCGTGGCCGATGGTGCAGGCGTTCCAGCTCGCGTTCCGCGAGGGAGGCGCCTGGACGATCGAGCCGTTCCGGATGATGGTCAACGACGCGAACTTCGAGGACGCGTTCAAGTTCACGATGCTCCTCGTCGTCGTGATCGTGCCGCTCCAGTTCGTGCTCGCGCTCGCGATGGCTCTGCTGATCAACTCGAAGCTGCACGGACGCGGGGTGTTCCTCGCGATCTTCATCATGCCGCTGGCCATCTCCGATCTCGCCGCGGGTCTCGTGTGGCAGTCGATCCTGACCGAGCGCGGGTACCTGAACACGTTCCTCGAGGCGATCGGCGTGATCGACCAGCCGTACATCTGGCTCGACCCGACGAAGCCGAACCAGCTCCTGATGGCCGTGGTCGTCGCCGAGCTCTGGCGGTCGACCGCGTTCGTGATGGTCATCTTCCTCGCGGGCCTCCAGGGAATCCCGCACGAGTACGGCGAGGCGGCCGAGGTCTTCGGCGCCGGCTTCTTCCGCCGCGTTCGTACGGTGACCCTGCCGCTGCTGAAACCGTCGCTCCAGGTCGCGTTGCTCTTCCGGATCATCTTCGCCTTCGAGGCCTTCGCCGTCGTGATCGCGATCACCGGCCGCGCCAAGACGACGCTCGCGACCGAGGCGTGGCGCTGGCAGGCGGATTACTTCAACAGCCACGTCGCGGCCGCCTACTCCGCATTGATCCTCGTCCTCTCCCTCGTCTCCGCCGGGATCGTCGTCTGGCTCCTGCGGACGCCGAGGGAGCAGATGCTGCAATGAACCCTCCGCGTTCTTCTCTCGCCGGAGTCGGGCGGGTCTTCGTCTACGGGAGCGCCGTGCTCCTGTCGCTCTTCATCCTCATCCCGATCTACCTGATGACGCTCGCGGCTTTCTCGAGCAACGAGGACACCTATGACTACCCGAAGGAACTGCTCCCGCGAGGCCTCTCGACGGAGACGATGAGGTTCTTCATCAACTTCGGCGGCGTGCTCGATGCGCTCGAGCGCAGCGTCATCGTCGCTCTGGTCACGCTGGTGGTTGCGCTCGTGATCGGGACGCCGGCCGGCTACGCGCTCGCGCGATTCGCGTTTCGCGGTGGCGACACGCTCCGGCTCTCGGTCGTCGGGACGAGGGCGTTCCCGATCGTCATCCTCTCGATTCCGCTCGCGGTCATCTTCATCCGCTGGGGGATCGACGACACCGTGCTGGGCGTTTCGATCGCGCACACCGCGCTGGCTCTACCGTTCGTCGTCCTCACGACGGCGAGCGTCTTCGCCGGCGTCTCACCGGAGCTCGAGGAGGCGGCGATGACGCTCGGCTGCAGCCGCGCCACGGCGTTCGTGAAGGTCGCGCTCCCGCTCGCACTCCCCGGTCTCGCGGCGTCGGCGATCTTCGTCTTCATCGTCTCCTGGAACGAGGTCTTTGCCGCCTCGCTCCTCACGCTCCGCCACAGGACGCTGCCCGCGGAGGTTCTCGCGCTGCTCGAGGGCGCTCCGCCGAACTTCCGCTTCGCCGGTGGCTTCTTCCTCATGGCGCCGTCGGTGATCGTGATCCTGCTCATCCGTCGCTACCTGTTCTCGATGTGGGGAAGGGTGCTGAAGTAGAAGGGTGCTGAAGTAAATGGCCGACGTCCGCTTCCACGCGATTCGCAAGACCTTCGGCAAGGTGACCGCGGTCGACGACGTCGACCTCGACGTCGCCGACGGCGACTTCGTCGTGCTGCTCGGCCCGTCCGGCTGCGGCAAGACGACGCTGCTTCGCTGCCTCGCCGGCCTCGAGAAGGTCGACGCTGGGCGCGTGCTCATCGGAGGCCGCGATGCGACCAACCTGCCGCCGCGCCGCCGCCGGATCGCGATGGTCTTCCAGAGCTACGCCGTCTTTCCGCATCTGAAGCTCTTCGACAACATCGCTTTCGGCCTGCGCATGCAGAAGGAGCCCAAGGCGGTGATCCGCGAGCGCGTCGACTTCGCCGCGAAGCTCCTCCACATCGAAGACCTGCTCGACCGCTACCCGTCGCAGATCTCCGGGGGCCAGCGCCAGCGGGTCGCGGTCGCACGCGCGATCGCGACGAAGGCCGACGTCCTGTTGATGGACGAGCCCCTCTCGAACCTCGACGCCTTGCTGCGCATGGAGATGCGCGCCGAGCTGAAGGCGCTGTTGAGGCAGCTCGGGACAACCACGATCTACGTCACTCACGACCAGGTCGAGGCGCTCAGCATGGGGGACCGGATCGCGGTCATGAACGCGGGCCGGATCGTTCAGCTCGATTCGCCGCTCGCCGTCTACGACTATCCGGCAGACACCTTCGTCGGCGGCTTCGTCGGCACGCCGCCGATGAACTTCCTGGCGGCGGACATCTCCCGGAACGGCGGCGTCGCGCTCGTGAGCCTGAGCGGCGGCTCGTTCCCGCTCGACGATCCCGAGGTCGGCGGGCTCGCGGGGCGCCGGCTCGTCCTCGGCATCAGGGCCGAGGCGATCGTCGTCGAGCCGGCGCCGGGCGAGGGCCTGATCGAGGCGACCGTGATCGTCGTCGAGCCGCTCGGCTCGCACAACCTGCTGACGGTGAAGACGGGCGACGACCTGCTCAAGGTCTCGACGCCGCCTCATCTCTTCCCGGAGCCGGACACCTCGATCTGGCTGCGGCTCGAGCCGGAACGGATCCGCTGGATGGACTCGGAGACGGGCCACGCGATCCCGCTCGCCGACCCGGCTGCCGCACCCGTCGCGGGTTGAGCGACCTGTTGATGAGCGCCGCGGTGTCCTCGCCGGTCGCGTGCCGCTCGGCCGAAGAGGGTTCGCCGTTCTTGGCGGTCGACGAGTAGGGACGAGCGCTCCCGTGCGGGTGGGAGTCATGAACGCGGTGCTCGAGCCCTCGGCGCGCGGCCGGGTGTTCGAGGCGGCGCGTCGGCTCACGTTCGACGGGGTGGAACTCGATGTCGGACGAGAGGAGCTCGGCTCGCGCGATCGGCTGGCGTCGCTCCTACGCGAGCGGGCTGCCTCGGGACTGGACGTGCCGAGCCTGGTGCTCGGCGAGCTCAGCGACCGCGGCGGTATCGCCGACGACGATCCGGCGGTGGCCGAGGCCGCGCGTCGCGACGTCGAGCGCGCGATCGCGTGGGCGGCCGAGCTGGGAGCGGGCGCGATCCTCGTCCCGTTCTTCGGACGCGCCGAGGTCGACGACGAGGCCGCCGTCGATCGGGCGGCGGATGCTTTCCGCGTGTTGTGCCCTGCCGCCGCCGACGCAGAGATCGTGCTCTGTTACGAGGGAACGCTGCCCGCCGAGGCGATCCGGACGCTCGCCGGCCGTGTCGCATCCCGGGCGTTCGGCTGCTACTTCGACCTCGCAAACGTCGTCGCGCGAGGGATGGACTCGGCAACCGAGATTCGTGCGCTGGGGCCGCTCATCCGGCGTGTCCATCTCAAGGACATTCGCGTGACCGTCGGCGATTGCGCGCCGGGACTCGGGTCGATCGACTTCGCCGAGAGCGTGCGAGCGCTCGACGAGATCGGCTACGACGACTGGGTCGTGCTCGAGACGCCGCCGCGCCCCGCCGAGCTCGTGGCGCGCGACCTGTCCTTCGCACGATCCGTGCTGCCGGGGCTCCCGCGGCCGGAGTGGCCGCGGCTCGGCATCTTCACGTACGAGTTCGCCCGCGGCGAATGGGAGCGCGCGATCGAGACGTGCAAGCGCTTCGGGCTCACGGCACTGCAGCTCGGCGGGCCGCTGCTCGACGAATGTCTCGAGAGCCCGCAGGACGTCGAGTCCATCGTCGCGCTACTCGACGACGCCGGAATCTCGATCGTCGCGCTCGCGGGGTATCGCAACCTCGTCGCGCCCGACCACGCAACCAGGCGCGCCGGGCTCGACTTCCTCGCGCGCTGCCTCGAGCTGGCGCCGCTCTTCGGGACGTCGGTGGTGGCGACCGAGACCGGCACGCGCTCACGCCACGGCGACTGGGAAGACTCGCCGGAGAACACGCGGCCGGAGGCGCGCGCGTTGCTCGACGAGTCGCTCGCAGAGCTGGTCGCTGCGGCGGAGCGCGCGGGCGCCATCCTCGCGCTCGAGGCGCACGTCAAGAACATGCTCAGGTCGCCGGTCCAGCTCCTCGGTCTGCTCGAACGCTTTGCATCGCCGCACCTCCAGGTCGTGCTCGACCCGTACAACTACGTCTCGCACCATCTGCTCCCCGCGCACGAACGTCTCACCCGCGCGTTCCTCGACCGCTTCGAGCATCGGTTCGTGCTCGCCCACCTGAAGGACGTCGACCCGGGCGGAGCCGACGTCGGCACGATCGAGTTCGGGACGGGGAGCTTCGCGCAGGAGCCGTACATCGACTTCCTGGCTACGCGGCGCCCGGACCTGCCGCTCATCCTCGAGCACCTCCCGCTCGAGCACGTGCCCGCTGCGATCAACCGCGTGCTCGATATTCGAGAAGCACTTTGAGCGCTGTTTCGGGTTCGCGGTCGATGAGGTCGTAGGCCCCGGACGCCTGCGCGAACGGGATCCGCTGCGTCACGAGCGCGTCGACCTCGAGCCGGCCGCTCGCGATCAGCTCGAGGACGGTGGCGCGCAGCCGCGGTCGATCCCAGCCGGCTTCGCGGTGCGGCGCGCCCCAGCCGCTCATGCTGCTGACGAGCGTCAGCCGGTTGTGGTGCCACTCCTCGCCGAGCCGCAGATCGTCGCCTGCGCCGCCGGGGTAGAACCCGGCCGCCACGACAGTGCCCGCGAGACGCGCGGTGCGCAGCGCCGTATGCAGCGCCGAATAGCGTCCCGAGAACTCGATGGCCGCGTCGACGCCGCCCCTCCCCGCGCCGACCTTGATCTCGCGTCCTGCGTCGGCCGCCGCTGGATCGAGGACGGCATCGGCGCCGAGGCGACCTGCGAGCTCGCGGCGGCCGGCGATCGGATCGACGCCTGCGATCCAGCGCGCTCCGCTCAGCCGCGCGAGCTGCACGGCAAGCAGCCCGAAGACGCCGAGACCGAACACGGCGACGGTGTCGCCGACCTTGAGGCGCGCGTCGTGGATCGCCTGCAGCGCAATCGTCGCCGACGAGAGGAGCGCTGCGCGCTCGGGATCGAGATCGCCGGGCAGCGGCGTGAGCGGCTTGCGCTCATCGTCGACCGCGAACGTGTGCGTCTCGCGGTGCGGAAGGGATAGGTGCACGACGTCGCCGACACGCGGTGCCTGGACCTCGGCACCAGTCTCGGTCACCGTCCCGACCCACTCGTAGCCGAGCCGCATCGGGTACGCGGCGCGCGCGGCGTCGTCGACGAACACGCGGAGGTCGGTGTCGAAGCGCTTGCCGTCGAACGGCGAGACGCCGCGGTAGAGCGCGAGCTCGGTGCCGTGGCTGATGCCGCTCACGATCGCCTCGGCGCGCACTTCGCTCGCCGCGAGAGGCTCCTCGCCGTACAGACGAATCGCGATCGACCGCGGCTCGGTGAGGAGCAGCTCGTTCGGCATCGCTCAGATTCTTGCGGCGGCGAATGCCCGTCGCAGCGCAGACGCCGCGAGCTCCTGCGCCTCGACCGCGGCGTCGAGCTCGTCTGGGAGCGAGAAGAAGCCGTGCATCACGCCGTCGAAGCGGACGAGCTCGGTCGGCACGCCGTCCTCGCGCAGACGCGCCGCGTACAGCTCTCCCTCGTCGCGGAGCGGATCGCACCCGGCCGTGATGACGAGCGCCGGCGGCAGCCCGCGAAAGTCGCCGGCACGGAGCGGCGAGGCCGACGCGCTCTCGCCGTCTGCCGGGTCGGCGAGGTAGTGCGACCAGCACCACGCGACGTCTTCAGGCCCGAAGAATGGAAGCTCGACGGGCTCGCGCATCGACGGCGTTGCGGCGCGATGATCGAGCGGCGGGTAGACGAGCAGCTGGAACGCGAGCGACGGCCCGCCCCGGTCGCGTGCCAGCATCGCGACCGCGGCGGCGAGGTTGCCGCCCGAGCTTGCGCCGCCCACGGCCAGCCGCTTCGCGTCCAGTCCGCGCCCGCCACCGTGCTCGGCGAGCCAGCACGTTGCGGCGTAGCAATCCTCGACCGCGGCGGGAAAGCGGTCCTCGGGCGCCCGCCGGTAGGCGATCGAGACAACCGCACACGCCGCCGCGTTCGCGAGCCGCCGGCACACCGGTTCGGCGGCACCGAGCGAGCCGAGCACCCAGCCGCCGCCGAAGAAGTAGGCGAGCACCGGCAGTGGCGTCGCGGCGTCGGGCACGTACAGTCGCGCGGCGATCGGCCCGCCGGCCCCCGGCAACACGAGTTCGCGAACCTCGGCGACGGGCTCGCACACGTTCGCGCTCGATCCCGCGAGCTCGGCCGCGCGCGCCTCCGCGACCGAGAGCTCGTGCACGGGACGATCGCCGGCGGCGAGCCGTCGCTGCCGAAGCGCCTCGACCTGGCGATGGAGCCGCGTCAAGCGCCTTCCGCGCGATCGCCCGCGTCGTGGAACACGATGTGCGGCACCGAGTCCGAGTTCCACTGGAACGGGTGGACGCGCGGCCCGGGCTTGACGAAGAGGGCCGTGTCGTTGCGTTCCAGCACCTGGAGCGCGCGGCCGGCGAGAGAGTGGACGGACGCCACCGGCGATACGGTGGCAGAGCCGCGTCAGTGCTGCATTACGATCGGCGCGTGATCGTCCCGACGGTCGAGGTGCGGCTCTGAAGCTCGGTCTGCTGACGGCTGCGTTCCCGCACCTCTCGCTGGAGCAGGTCGCCGCCTGGGCTGCGGGGAACGGCTTCGAGATGCTCGAGGTCGCATGCTGGCCGTCGGGCGGCGGCGAGGCGCGGCGGTATGCGGGCGTCACGCACATCGACGTCGACGCGCTCGACGCCGATGCCGTGCACGAGACGCTCGCGCGGCACGGCCTCGCGATCTCGTCGCTCGCCTACTACCCCAACAACCTGCATCCGGACGACGGGCACCGCGAGCAGGTGAACGCGCACCTGCGCAGGGTGATCGACGCCGCACAGGCGCTCGGCGTCGGGATCGTCGGCACGTTCGCCGGGAACGACAAGGACCGCCCGCTGCCCGAGAACCTCGACCGCTTTCGCCGGATCTGGCCGGAGCTGGTCGCGTACGCCGGCGACCGCGACGTGAAGATCGCGATCGAGAACTGTCCGATGATCTTCAGCTACGACGAGTGGCCGGGCGGCACGAACCTGGCGTGGTCTCCCGCGATCTGGGACGAGATGTTCGCCGCGATCCCCGACGAGAACTTCGGGCTC
>JBJMJE010000015.1:0-5468 GCA_045806505.1 Gaiellaceae bacterium | reverse complement strand
CCTCCGGCGTGCCCGCCCCGAGGCCTTCGCAGGCGGCTACATGCCGGTTGCCGCCGCGGCGGACGTGTGCGCATTCATGCGCGGGCCGGACGTGCTCGTCGTCGTGCCGCTCGCACCGTCCACGTCTCCCGACGTCGACGTTGCGGGCGACTGGCAGGACGTGCTCGAGGAACGCTTCGGGTTTCGCGTGTATCTCCGTAGGACAGTTTCACGTTCTAGCCTGGAACCCGCTTAAACCTCAGGGAAGGAACACAAATGTCCCCACTGCTGCTGATCCTCATCGTCCTGCTGATCCTGTTCGCGATCGGCGGCGGCGTCTGGATCTCGAACATCCTCTGGATCCTGCTCGTCGTCGCGCTGATCGTGCTCGTCGTCGGCTTCTTGACGGGCCGGCGCGCCGTCTAGCTAGCGCGGGATCTCTCGTTCAGTGCGGGCGTCGACGTCGTCGGCGCCCGCGCGCGTGAGCGGCGCGTCGTCGCCCGGCGCTCCGCTGCGGCGTTCCTCGTTCCAGGCCGCAACGGCCTGTCGCTGCGCGCGGTACGCGCGCGCCGCCTCGACGGCATAGGCGCGTCCGAGGAGCGTGAGCGTGCCGGCGAAGCGGCCGGCCTGCTGCCGTGCGCGCGGTGAATGCGCGCGTAGGAGAGCCGCGAGGCCGAGTAGCAGTCGTGCAACGGCCTCGAGGAAGACTCGCGCGCCGAACGCGGCGGCGACCGCCGCACCGCGCGCGGCCGCGGTGACGATGCCCGCTGCGCCGCGGGCCTGCGCGGCGCGTCGCTCTCGCGTCAGCCGGCTGCGGGAGTGGAGGACGATCGTCTCGTTCCACGGGTCGACCGACGCAACGCGCGCCGCGGGCACATGCGCTGTGCCGCGGAGCGTGCCGCGATGGACGGCGAGCACCGGGGCGCCGTTCGAGCTCTCACTCGCGTCGCGCACGACGCCGCGCCCGCTGCGGAGCCCCCGGACTCCGAAGCCGACGCAGTTGTGAAGCCAGTAGCGACCGACAGGATCGTCGGCGCCGAAAATGCGCTCTTCGTCGGGCCACATCGACCCTCAGCATTACAAGCGCCTATGACGTCGCGGTGCGAACGGCTTCCGCGACGTCGTCGAGATCCCGCTCTCCCTGCAGTCGGCCGACGAGGTAACAGACGAGGGGCGCGTTGACTCGGTTCCCGCTCTCGTGCGCCGCGTACGCGGCGAGGTCGAGGAGGACGCGCATCTCCTCGGAAGAGAGCTCGAGGTCGCCTCCCAAGCCGGCGACCGCCTCGCGCAACCAGTCGTTCACCGCGCGAGCATATTCAGCCGGAGCCGCCGGCCTCGTGCTGCTCCGCGGCGAGTGCGGTCTCGGCACCGACTGCGAGCAGGTAGACGCTGGTGAAGGCGAAGGGGCCGCACACCCACGCGAGCCATGCGGGCGCGGCCCACGCGACGAGTGCCGCGGCGCCCACCGCCGCTGCGATGCTCAACGCGCTGAACGACGTCGCGAGCGCGATCACGACTCCCGGCTCGTCCGGGAACCGCTGCCGGAACCCGCGCGTGACGAGAACGTTGACGACAGCGAAGGGCAGGCTCGCACCGAGGATGAACAGAAAGATGCGCACGACATCCGCGCGATGCAGTTCCTGAACGACGGCGAACGTCGCGGTGGCGCCGACGGAGTAGCCGTACGCGATCGTGTTGTTGCGCGTCGAGATGCCGAGGCCCCGTTCGTAGTGCGTCCACCAGCGTTTGTCCTCCGTGCCGCGACTCACCGCAGCGTGAACGCCCAGACGCTGCCGAGCACGACCGTGCCGAGGCAGAGCCAGAGCAGGTAGTCGCCGACGATGCCACTGTGCACGCCGCGGAGTGCCCGGCCGGGGGGTGCGAGCACGCGGGTCGCCGAGGCAAGGACCGCGCGCGGCAGCCGGCGGTACCAGAGGCCCGCGGCGGCGAGGGCGAACGAGAGGATCAGGGCGGCGACGCCGTAGGCGAGGCTGGGGTTGGTCGCCCGTTCGATCGCAAAGGGGAGGTGCTCCGTCGGCGGCACAGGCACCGCATGCAGCACGCGGTCGACGTATCCGGCGTGGTCGCGGAAGCGGTCGGCGCCGGCCTCGGCGCGCTGCTGCAGTCCCGGCACGACGCTCGCGACGAGGCCGAGGACGATCGCGACGGTCGCCACCGAGACCATCAGCGGCACGAAGGCCTCGCGCTCGGTGGGGCTCTCCGGCGGCTGCGGCGTCAGCAGCGGATCGTCGCGCGCGCCCCAGCCGAGGAAGACGCGTGCGCCCGCGCGCAGCAATGCCGCCGCCGAGAGCGCCTGCGCGACGAGCAGCAGGGGCGGCAGCCAGTCCTCTTCGAGGGCGATGGCTCCGTCGTCGACGAGCGAGTGGCCGAGGAAGACGCCGAGGTACGGCAGCCCGATCAGCCCGACCGTGCCGGCGAACCAGAGCGCCGCTGCGGCGGTGTGACCACGCCCGGCGCCGTACAGCCGCAGCTCGTCGATCTCCCGCAGTTGCAGGAGGACGAGCCCGCAGACGAGGAAGAGGCCGCCCTTGAGCAGGCCGTGCGCGAGCACGAGGTGCGCGGTGCCGGTGAGCGACTTCGAGTCGAGCAAGCCGATGCCGACGAGCATGATCCCCGCGTGCGAGATCGTGGAGAACGCGAGCATCCGCTTGAGGTGCCGCTGCAGGAAGCACATGAGCGCACCGAGCAGCGCGGTCACGACGCCGAAGGCGACGATCACCTCCTTCACCGCGACGTGGTGCGGTGCGAGCGGTACCTCGAAGACGATCCAGTACAGGCGCGCAACCGCCAAGAGCCCGAGCTCGACCATCACGCCCGAGTAGAGGACGCAGACCGGCGCGGGGGCGACGGCGTGCGCGTCGGCGAGCCAGAAGTGGAACGGGACGATCGCCGCCTTCACCATGAACCCGACGAACAGCAGCGTCAGCGCGACGATCACGAGCCGGTCCGTCGGGCCGCGCGCGAGGTCATGGCCGAGCTGCGCCAAGTTGAGGGCGCCGGTGCGCGCGTAGAGGAGCCCGATCCCGAGCAGGATCACGTACGCGGCAATCGTGTTCGTGACCGCGAAGTTGATCGCGCCTTGCAGCGGGCCGAGCTCCTCGACCTTGAAGCCGGCGAGCGCGTACGCGGCCACGCCCATCAGCTCGAACCAGACGAACATGTTGAAGAGGTCGCCCGTGAGCGCGAAGCCCGTCATGCCCGCGCAGAAGACGAGCATCAGGATGTCGAAGTGCAGCGACGACTCGCGCATGTACGTCCACGAGTACGCGAGCGCGAGCAGCACCAGACCCGACGCGAGCGCCGCCATGCCCGCGCCGAACGGGTCGGCCACGAAGCCGATCCCGATCGCCACGTCGCCGCGCGGCTTCCAGCCTCCGAACCAGTGCAGCAGGTCTCCGCGTTCGGTTCGCAGCATGATCGCGAGCGAGAAGCCGAGCGACGCACCGGCGGCCGCCAGCGCGATCGAATTCTTCACCCGCCGCGGTGCGACGTGGTCGCTGACGGCGATTGCCGCCGCGCCCAGCAGCGGGATCGCGGTCGGGAGCGGCAGCAGCCAGGACATGCTCAGCCGCTCATCTCGGCGATCTTCTCGGGATCGGCCGTGCCGGTCTTCGTGTGCACGTCGAGCGCGAGCGCAAGGATCAGCCCGACGACGGTGACGCTGACGACGATGTCGGTGAGCGTGAGCGCCTGCACGATCGGGTCGACGGAGCGCGTGCCGACGACGGTGCCCTTGAAGATCGGCGCGCCGCCGCCGCGCCGGTAGCCGATCGAGAGCAGCAGGATGTACGTCGACGACTGCGTCACAGTCAGGCAGAGGGCGAGGTGGATCAGGTTGCGGCTGGTGATCGCGCCGTAGAGCCCGACGAGGCAGATCCAGCCCGCGACGGCGTACGCGAGGTAGCTCAGCGCGGCTCCCTCGAGAACAGCGGTGCAACGTAGTGCTCGAGGAACTCCGCATACAGGACGACGTTCGCGGCGGCGACCTCGAGCGCGGTCGCCCAGTTCAGCAACGGGATGCTGCCTCCGGAGGTCAGCGTGCCCGTGCGGCCGTGCTCGAGGAAGTTGTGCAGGAACGGTCCGCCGGCGATGAGCGTCGCGAGGCCGAGAACGGCGAAGCTGCCGACGCCGAGGCCCTCGAGCGGGTCGAGCGCCTGCTCCTTCGTCAGCCGCTGCCACGGCCTGTAGCCGGCGGTGAGGAAGACGAGCAGGATGGCGCCTGAGACGACAACGCCTCCCTGGAAGCCGCCGCCCGGCGTGAGGTAGCCGAAGGCGATCACCCACAGGCCGATGACGAACGTAACGCCGATCATCAGCGAGCCGATCAGCCGCACCTGCTCGCTGCGCACCGGCGCCGTCGGCGGCTCGCCTTCGTCGCCCTTGCGAAGGAGCAGCACGACGCCGACGACGGCGCCGAAGAGAATGAACTCCTCGCCCAGGGTGTCGACGCCGCGGTAGTCGAAGACGACTGCGGTGACCGCGTTCGTCGTGTGTCGCTCGGGCGTCGCCCGGTGGTTGATGATCGTGCCGTAGCGGCCGTGGAAGCCGCCGAAGTCGGGGACGCCCGCGAGGCCCCAGAAGAGGAACACGCCGAGCGCGGCGAGCACCGGCAGCGCCAGGATTGCGCGGATGCGCGCGCGCGTCACTCCTGCTCCTGCTCGTCGGTCAGCTTGCCCCTCCGCGTGCGTGCGATCGCAGCAAGGACGATCAGCGGATACGCGATCGTCGACACCACGAGCATCGACAGCGCGACGTCGGGCGCCTGCAGTACCACGAAGAGGATCACGAGCGCGAGGCCGTACACGCCGTTGACGACGATCTGGCGCAGCGTGTTCCGCGTCAGCGCTACCGCTGTGGCCAGGACCGCCGCCGAGACGAGCACGATCGCCTGCAGGGCCGCGGGAACGTGCACCACGTCAGTTCCCCTTCTCCTCGGGCAGCGCTGTGACGCCGCCGTAGTCCATGCGCCGTGCGGCGCGTGCCGTTGCGTTGACGAGCGCCGGATTGGCGAGGAAGAGGAGCAGCACGGCGACGATCGCCTGCAGGCCCTGCGACGTGAAGCCGACGCGCACCAGCAGCGCCGCGAGGATCAGGAACGGTCCAACGGCCGTCCCCGCGGCCGCGAAATGCAGGCGGTCGAAGACCGAACGCGTGACCGCGACGCCGATCGCACACAGGAGCTGGGCCGCGACACCGAGCCCGAGGAGCACGTCGACGAGGATGTCCTGTGCCGTCACAGCACGCGACCGAAGAAGCGCGCGAACACGAGCCCGCCGATCCACGTCGTCACGGCGCATACGACTGCGACGCCGAAGTACGCCGTGCGCCCGAAGGCCTGGGCGAGGCAGATCAGGACGAGCGTCGTGACGACGCCGCACAACTCGAGCGCGACGACGCCGTCGATCTCGCGGCCGAGGAGCACGACGAGCACCAGCGGCACGAAGCACAGGAGCAGCCCGAACGTCGCC
>JBJMJE010000014.1:0-8814 GCA_045806505.1 Gaiellaceae bacterium | reverse complement strand
ACCTTGATCGACTGCGCGCCGTCGATGACGTGCTGATTCGTGATCACGTGGCCGACGGTGTTCGATACGAATCCCGACCCCTGCGCCTGCTGCGTGCCCTGCTCGAACGGGTTCGCGCCGCCGGTCGTGACGGAGATCTTGACGACGCCGCGGTTGGCGAGCTTGTAGATGCTGCCGATGCTGAGCAGCGTGCCCGGCCTGACGTTCGACGCCTGCACGGACTGCGTCACGTGCACCTGGCGGACGACCGTCGTGCCGGAGTCGTCGTTGAAGACGGCGTACGCGCCGGCGCCTGCCGCTGCTCCGACGAGCGCGGCGAGCATGGTGACGGCGACGATCCTGGGCGACCTCACGGGACTAGTAGAGCATGCCCGCTTTAAGCGTCGCCTAAGACTTCCCGGTAGGGCTCTTAACGTGCTTTCACAGACGCGCGCGACAATAGAAGCATGAAGGTCTTCGTCGTCGACGACGATGCCGCCGTCCGCGAGTCGCTGGGGCGCGCGCTCCGACTCGATGGCTACGACGTCGACCTCGCGGCGGACGGCGCCGAGGCGCTCGAGCGGCTCGAGAGCGACGGCGCCGGCGTCGACCTCGTCGTGCTCGACGTGCTGATGCCGAACGTCGACGGTCTCGAGGTGTGCCGGCGGATCCGGCGGAGCGGCAGCCGCTTGCCGGTGCTGATGCTGACCCCCCGCTACGAGGTCGCAGACCGCGTCGCCGGGCTCGACGCCGGCGCCGACGACTACGTCGTCAAGCCATTCGCGCTGGCGGAGCTGCTGGCGCGTGTGCGCGCGCTCCTCCGCAGGTCCGCGGACGAGGCCGTCGACGTCCTCCACTTCGGCGACCTCGAGCTCGACCCCGCGACACGCGAGGTCCGCCGCGACGGCGACCCGATCGAGCTGACGCGCACCGAGTTCGCCCTGCTCGAGCTGTTCATGCTCAACCCACGCCAGGTGCTCACGCGCTCGATCATCTTCGAGCGCGTGTGGGGCTACGACTTCGGCTTCGGCTCCAACTCGCTCGACGTCTACATCGGCTACCTGAGGCGCAAGACCGAGGCGGGCGGCAAGCCGCGGTTGATCCAGACTGTTCGCGGCGTCGGCTACGCGCTGCGCGAGCAATGAGCTTCAGGACGAGGCTGGCGCTCGTTGCCGCGGCGGCTGTCGCGCTCGCCGTCGTCGTCGCGTCGTTCGCCGTCTACTTCATCGTGAAAGGCGAGCTCTACGGCTCGGTCGACGACAGCCTGCGACGCAGTGCAACTCTCGTGCAGAGCGTCGACCCCCACCAGATCCCTCAGTTCACGAGCCCGCGGTTCCGCGCGATCGGCGGCGTGACGCAGGTGGTCGGCGCCGGCGGTGCAACCTTCCCGCCCGAGCGGATCCTGCCGGTACCGCCGCAGGTCTCCGAAGTCGCCAAGGGCAAGCGCGAAGAAGCGGTCTTCAACACCCACGCGCTCGGCCAGCACCTGCGCGTCCTCGCCGTGCGCTACCCCGCTGAGGGCGTCGCGGTCGAGGTCGCCAGGTCGCTCACCGACACCGACCATGCGCTTTCACGCATCAAGCTGTTCCTGTTCCTGATCGCCGGCTTCGGGATCGCAGTGGCGGCCGCGCTCGGCCTCGTCGTCTCGCGCGCGGCGCTCGCACCGGTCCGCAGGCTGACGCAGACGGCCGAAGAGGTGAGCGAGACTCGCGACCTCTCGCGCCGGATCGACGTGCACGGGCGCGACGAGCTCTCGCGGCTCGCTTCGACCTTCAACACGATGCTTGCGACGCTCGAGGATTCGGCGCGCGCGCAGAGACAGCTCGTCTCCGACGCGTCGCACGAGCTGCGCACGCCGCTCACGAGCCTCCGCACGAACATCGAGGTGCTGGCGGGGGACAACGCGCTGCCGCCGGAGGAGCGCGAGCAGCTGATGCGCGACGTCGGCGAACAGCTCATCGAGATGTCGGCGCTCGTCGCGGAGCTCGTCGAGCTCGCGCGGGGGGACGAGCATCCGCAGGAAGCAGAGGACGTGCGGCTCGACCTCGTTGCCGCGGAGGCGATCGACCGCACGCGCCGCAACCGTCCGGGCGTCACGTTCAACCCACACCTCGACGAATCGCTCGTTCGCGGCGTTCCCGCCACGATCGAGCGCGCCGTGTCGAACCTGCTCGACAACGCCGCCAAGTGGAGCCCGCCCGGCGGTCAGGTCGACGTCGCTGTGCACGACGGAGAGTTCGCCGTCCGCGACCACGGCCCCGGGATCGCAGAGGAGGACGTTCCGTTCATCTTCGACCGCTTCTATCGCGCGCCTTCCGCGCGCAGCATGCCGGGCTCAGGGCTCGGCCTGGCGATCGTGCGCCAGGTCGCGGACGCGCACGGCGGCACCGTCACGGTCGAGGCGCCGGAAGGCGGAGGGACTCGCATGCGCCTCAGGCTGCCGTCGGCGAACGGCTCCGACCCGCTCACCGATTGACGAATCAATCACCCAGGTGTTTTCTCGATTGACAAATCAATCGGGTTTCGGCAGGTCGTGCGCGCGTGCATAACCGCGCATAACGGCTTACCACCACCCAAGGGGGAGACAGGTGCGATCGAGGTTCTTCTCGAGGCGCAAGCACGCGCGCCTCTACGCATTGTGCGTCGCGGTCATCGTCGCCACCGCAACCGGCTACGCGTTGCGGCCGAGCTCGTCGAATGCAACGAAGGCGGCGCAAACCCCGCCGCAAGCGACCCTGACGTCACTGACCGACCCGTCGTCGCAGCAGTTCGCCGGCGAGGTCACCGACGCGGGCTGCGGCACGACGGACTTCGCCGTGCATCCGGCGTCGACCGTCAACGTCACCGTCACGGCGGCGACGCCGACGAACGACCTGATGGTCAACCTCTGGTACGGCGGCCAGATCGTCCACAACGAGGACACCGGCGTCGGCCAGGAGACGTTCACCTACTCCGTCGACGACGCCTCGGGCGGCACGTACACCGTCGAGGTCTGCAAGTCGGGCAATCCCGCGACGCCGTTCATGCCCGCCGGCGGCCCGTACCCCTACGACGGCGTCTTCACCGACGTCGACGCGTCGACCGAGAACCCCTACGCGCCGCCGGGATCGACGACGAATCCCGTCACCGTCATCCCGACGCCGAGCTACGGCACGTGGAACGCGAAGTTCTCGTCGGCGACGGTCGTCGACGCGCAGCGCACGGAGGGCGAGCCGCTCGACCTGATCGACTCCGACGGCACCTTCTGGGAGTCCGGGCCGTGGGGCACGCACAATCAGAACTCGTTCATCCACCGCTCGACGAACGACGGCCAGGAGTTCCACCTCGTCGCCGACACGGGACTGCGGCCGGACCTGCCGCCCGGCGGCGGTGACACCGACATCGCTACGGACGACCACGGCAACGTCTACTTCACCGATCTGGAGGCGCTCGCGAACCTCGGCACCTCGGTCTCGCACGACAACGGGATGACCTGGACGAAGAACCCGGCGGCAGTGCAGAACACGGCGGTCGACCGGCAGTGGTACGCGGTCGACAACGGACCGACGTCGTCGGCGATCGACAACACGGTCTTCCTCGCGTTCCACCAGAGCGCGGTCGGCACGTTCATCTACTCGTCGCCCGGCTCGACGGGCGCGAACGATCCCGTCGGCGGGCTCCTGTGGCAGAACTCGTCGTCGAACCCGAGCGCCCTCGGGCCGCTTGCGGCCGACGCCATCTGCGCCCAGATCCGCTTCGACGCAGTCACGCGCAATCTCTACTACGCGTGCAACGAGGTCAATCACATCCGCGTGACCGTGGGCCACGTCGGCGTCGGCCAGCGCACGGGGATCGAGTACGCGAACTTCAACGGGCCACGCACTCCCGGTGGAGGCTCGGTACTGAACCTGTTCCCGTCGCTGGCCACCGACAGCGCGGGGAACGTCTACATCGCGTGGATCGACAAGACGAACTCGAACCTCTACTACGCGTTCTCGACGGATCAGGGCCACAGCTGGTCGGCGCCGGTCCGCGTCAACTCGAGCGGCTCCGCGACGAACGAGTTCGACTGGGCGCAGGCGGGGAGCACCGGCCTGCTCACGCTCGCGTGGTACGGCACGCCCCGGACCGCCGTCGGCGGCTCCGACGGCATGCCCAGCTCGCTCGCCGATCCCGGTGCGGCGACTGCGTACCCGTGGTACGGGTTCACCGCGCTCGTCAAGGCCGCCAACACCGCGCGGCCGCAAATCCTGCAGACGCGATTCACGGCCAAGCCGATGCACTACGGCGCGATCTGCAACTCGGGCATCGGCTGCACGACGAATCCGACCGCCGACCGGCAGATGGCGGACTTCTTCGGGTTCTCCGTCGCGCGTGACGGCGGCCTGCGGATCGTCTACAACGACACGACGAACGAGTTCGACGGCGCCGGTCTGTTCGTGACGCGCCAGCTCGGCGGACAGACGCTCAAGGCGACGAACATCAACGTCGGTGCGGCTGGTAACCCGGTTGCCGACGTGCAGGGCGACGCGCAGTACCCGCACTACTCGCAGGCGGGAGTCGGGCCGAGCCTTCCGCAGCTCGACCTGACGAGCCTCAAGGTGTCGAATCCGACGCCGACGACGCTCCGGTTCACGATGACGGTGGCCGACGCGTCGCAGCTGCTGCCGCCGCCGGGCAAGACCACACCCGTCTGGCTCGTGCGCTTCCAGGCGCTCGGCCCGCTGGCGAACGAGCCGCAGGACGTCTACCACGTCTACTACGCGTACATGCAGAAGACTGCCGGCGCGCTGCCGCAGTTCTCCGCCGGCGTCGCCTCGTGTATCGACACGTTGCCGAACGACTGCAAGGTCTTGCAGTACGGCGGCGACACGACGGCGACCGGAACGGTGGTCGGTAACACGATCACGATCGACGTCGGCGTCAACACCGGCTTCGGCGTCCCGATCGACGACTCGAAGCTCTATAGCGTCACCGCATTCACGTTCGGGCGGAACGACAACGTCGGCGATCTCTATGCCGATGTCGACGCGACGCCGCCGTTCGACTACACCGTCGGATCCGTGAAGAAGTAGCCCCCTGCGACGATCTCAGGCCTCGCTGCGGCGAGGCCTGAGCGCCGGTTCTGATTGATTTGTCAGTCAAATGCCTGTAAAAAAATGAAACCGAATCGCCGTACAAAAGCAACAGGTTTTGGTCGCCCGAGATTTCGGTATGCAGCAACCCGGCGGAAGGGACAACTTGGAGCAGAGGCAACAATCGCGGCGCGAATCCGCGCCTAACGTTCTTGTCGTCGACGGCGATCCCGTCTACGCGGAATTCGTCATCGACGCTCTGCGCCGGGCGGGCCTCGAGGGTCATCATCTCGCAGGCGGCGAGAATGTCGTCGAGGTCGCGGCGGCACTCGAGCCGGCTGCCGTGATCCTCGACGTGATCCTCAACGGAACGACCGGCTACGAGATCTGCCGCGACTTACGGCAGCGATATGGCGAGGACTTGCCGATCGTGTTCGTGAGCGGCGAGCGGCGTGAAGCGGCCGACCGCGTCGTCGGTCTTCTGATCGGCGCCGACGACTACCTCGTCAAGCCGGTCGATGCGGAAGAGCTCATCGCGCGGCTGCGCAGGCTCATCGCGAAGTCGTCGGGCACACAAGCTCCCGCTCCTGCGGCACCGCCGGCATTCGCGGGGCTGACGACGCGAGAGAACGAGGTGCTGCGCCTATTGGCGCACGGTCTCGACCAGGGGGCGATCGCAGAACAGCTTGAGATCAGCCCCGAGACCGTTGGGACGCACATCCAGAGCATCCTCAACAAGCTCGATGTCCACAGCCGCACGCAGGCCGTGGCGCTGGCTTACCGCGAAAAGCTCGTCGTCCAGAGGTGAGTGTGGTCGGGCGCCGCGAGGCGCCCTGTGGCGGAGATGCGGATCGCGCGTGCGCCGAAGTCGGCGTGCGAGAGCGCACGTATCCGCGTGGCGACTTCGGCACCGGCGTCGGGCACCGGCGTGCCGCCGCCCGCGAGCCGTAGCGGCACGACCGACGCGTCGAGGAAGTTGCCGCGCTCGTCGAGCGTGGCGCGCAGAAGGGCACTTGACCCGAGCGAGCCCGCCGTGCTGAGCGTGTGTGTGCCGGCGAGGTTCCCGAGGCTGTAGGCGATCAGCCTGTTGCGGTACCACTCGATGCCGCGCAAGACGTGCGGGCCGGAGCCGAACACGAGATCGGCGCCTGCGCGGATCATCGCGTGCGCAAAGGCTCTGCTGTTCCCGCGCGACTCGCCGAGATACAGCTCGTCGGCGGCCGCGACGTGGTCGGCGTCCGATCCCTCCGCGCCTGCGTGCATGTAGACGATGACGACGTCCGCGGCGCGCGCCGCGTTGCGGACGAATCGCGCCGACGCCGCGATGTCGAGCAGGCTCTGCGCCCACCCGTACGGGGCGCAGCCGATCAGCGCGATCCTGGTGTCGCGCAGCGAAACGTGCAGCACCTGCCCCGGGAGCCCCTGCTCGAGCAGGCCCGCCTCGCGAAGTGACGTCAGCGTCTCGCTCTGTCCCTCTGCGCCGTAGTCGAGCGCGTGGTTGTTCGCCACGTTGAGCACGTTGAAGCCCGCGCGCCGGAGCACGGCTGCCCATGCGGGCGAGCCGCGGAAGGTGAAGCAGCCGGCTCCACCGGAGCACTTCGGCACGCCACTCGTCGTCAGCGTCCCCTCGAGGTTGCCGACGACGAGGTCGCCGGCGCGCAGATAGCCGCGGATACCGTCGAAGACGCGCGAATCGGCGTCGCCGGTGAGGGCGATGTCGCCGCCGCCGACGAACGTGAACGTCTCGAGCGGCGCTGCCTCGTGCGTCGTGACGCTCGTTGCGGTCGACCGCTCGCCGCGCGCGGACGCCGCGCCGCCGAGTAGCAGGACAGGCACGAGTACGAGGAGCAGGACGCGGGCGGGGTGACGCATCGCCTCCACGACGCGTACGGCGCCCGCACGCATACTCCTCTGGCATGAGGCGGAGCGACATCTCGATCGTCGTCGTCGCTGCGCTCGTCTTTGCCGACGCGACGATCGTCACGCTCGCGCTGCCGAACCTCCTCGTGGACCTGCACACGACGGTCTACGGCGTCGCGGCGGTGCTGGGTGTCTACACCGCGGCGCTCGGTGGCACGGCGCTCGTCCTGTGGCGCATCGACGCGGCCTTCGTGGACGCGCGTGTCGCGACGATTGCGCTCTGCGCGTTCTCGCTCGCGAGCGTCGGCTGCGCGCTCGCCGACCGGCTCGACGTCTTGCTCGTCGCGCGCGCCGCGCAGGGCGCGGCGGGAGCGGTGATCCTCGCAGCGGCAGGCGCGGCGGTCGCTTCGCGCTCCGGCCGCGCATGGGCGCTCGTCGGCGTGCTGAGCCTCGCGGTTGGGCCTGTCGTCGGCGGGGCCTTGACGCAAGCGTTCTCCTGGCGCGCGATCTTCGTCGCGCAGGCGCCGCTCCCGCTCGTGGCCGCGATCTTGCGCAGGACGTGGTTCAGCCGAGCGGGCGCCGGCGAGCAGCGGTCGAACGTTCCGCGCCGCCGGCTCGCCGTGCTCGCCCTCATCTCGGGCGCACTTACCGCACTGCTGTTCGGCGTCGTGCTGCTGCTCGTCGTCGGCTGGGCGATGCACCCGCTCGCCGCCGCTCTCGCCGTCAGCATCGTCCCGCTCGCGGCACTTGCCGGCGCGCTCGTCCGAGGTCACGCTGCGACACGGGTCGCCGTCGGCAGCGGGCTGATCGGCGGCGGCATTGCCGCCCTCGCGTTCGTGCCGTCGGACAACGTGGCGTGGCTGGTCGTGCCGGAGTGCGTGGCCGGCTTCGGGATGGGCCTGGCGCTGACGCCGCTGATCGAGGAGATGCTCCCCGAGCGGACGTACGACGCCCGCGCGCTCAATCTCGCGGTGAGGCACCTCGGCATCACGCTCGCTCTCGTCGTGCTCGCACCCGTGATTCACCACGACCTCGACCACGCGACCGAGCGCGCGAAGCTGCAGAGCGTCGGCGTCGTGCTTGCCGCACCGATCGGACCGCGGGAGAAGATCTCGCTCGCTCCGAAGCTCGTCGCCGCCGTGCACACGAGCCGTCCGCTCGCCGGAGTCCGCGCTGCCGGGCCAACCGCGCGGGCGACGGTGAAGCTTTCCGAGCGTTCGCGCTTCGACGCGATGTTCCACAGGATCGAGGAGACGTTCGTCGCCGCTGCGCGTGACGCGTTCGCGAACGCGTTCCTGATCGCGGCTGCTCTCGCGTTCGCTGCGGCGGCGCTCCTTCTCGTCGACGCGCGCGCGGCGGCGATCGCCGCACTCGTCGCCGGGGCGTGCGTCGCCGGTGCTCAGGCGCTCGTGAACCACTACGCGGCGCCGGAGACGTACGCGCTCGGCAGGCCGTGCCAGTCGCGCGAGCTGCCGCATTCCGGCGGCGTCGGAGGTTTAACGCAGGAGGTCGTGCTGACGGCGGTGGACGGGGCGGCGTGCCGTCTCGGGGCGACGCGCGAGGAGCTCGTCCTGGCGCTGGCCGACAAGGGCGAGGCGAAGTCGGCCATCGCCCACCTGCGCGAGGCGGTGGCGCTCCAGCCCGATCTCGCCCAGGCGCACAACAATCTGGGAATCCTCCTCGCGCGCGGCGGAGCCCACGCCGAGGCGGTGGCGGAGCTCCAGCAGGCGCTGGCGCTCGAGCCGGAGTCGAGGGAAATCCGCAGGAACCTCGACTTCGCGCTGGGTGGCCGGCGTCGTCCCTAGGAGACCGGTCCGGACACCGGCTTGCGCGACAGCAGGGAGCCGGCGCGCCGCGCGATCAGCACCGCGGCCCCGCCGGCCAGGAGCAGGCCGGCGACCCAGCGGGCCAGGAGCATGAG
>JBJMJE010000013.1:0-8990 GCA_045806505.1 Gaiellaceae bacterium | reverse complement strand
GGAGCTGGAGGCTGAGACCGCGAATCTGCGGACTGCGCTCGCGTCTCGGATCGTGGTCGAGCAGGCGAAGGGCGTACTGATCGAGCGGCTTGATCTGCCTCCGGAAGCGGCGTTCGAGTTGCTTCGTTCGGCGGCGCGTCGCTCGCGGCGAAAGGTGCACACGATCGCGGCAGAGGTCCTCGCCAGCCGCACGAGCCCCGCCTACATCGAGCGGGAGATTCGGCATCTGATGGCGGGGAACAGCCGCTCATGGCAGAAACGGAGCTGACCCAGGAACGGATCGCCGAGAATCAGGCGACCTTCCGCGACGCGAACGAGCGGATCGAAGCGACCGCCGACCAGATGAACCTCGCCGGGCGCGTGCCGTTCATCTGTGAGTGTTCCGACCCGACGTGCATGGAGATCGTGCGTCTGGACTTCGACGAGTACGAGGACGTTCGCCAGCATCCGCGCCGGTTCTTCACGGTCCCCGGCCATGCCGAGGCGGCCGTTCAGGCCGGCGCTGCCACCGTGGCGAAACGACTCCCCAGCTACACGCTGGTCGACAAGATCAACCTGGCAGGCGAAATCGCAGAACAACGCTACGACGATCCTCTGTCATAAGCCGCGCCATTCGAGCACCCAGAACTCTGCTGCGGTAAGACACCTTTACGGGTTCAATCGCGACGCGAATCGTCATCACCGAAGAACCGGCCCTCTCGTGTTCACGAGGTAGGACAGCCGGTTTCCAAACTGCGGACGCGTGCCCGGTGCATCACGACGTCGAGTACCGGCGACGGTGGGCTTGCGCGAAGGGCGTCAGAAGCTCTTGTCCTGCGTACCAACCTGACGACAGCGTCTCGAGCGACGGCTGAGGCGCGTGAGTTCGGATTCGACAAGCCGGCGGGTATTGGTTCGACCCCAGCCGGTTCGAGAGCCACCGGCCCGCTCTCTCTGTGCCGGGCCGGCGGGCCACTCCCGATGCACGAGGTGGCGGTCGTCGGAGAAGATCGCACGCATGAGCGAGCCAACCTCCACGCTCGAACCGCCGGACGAGGTCGGCGCCGCCACCGAGGACGCGCGCGCGCTGCGAGCGTCTTCGGTGCGGAACGCGCCGATCGCTGCGGTGATTCTCGCCGCGGGTGAGGGCAGGCGCCTAGGCCGCCCGTCGAAGCCGCTGACTCGGGTCGCCGGCGTGACGCTGCTCGAGCGAGCTGTCGCAGCTGCGCGCGGTGCGGGCATCACGCGTGTCCTTGTCGTGCTCGGGCACGCGAAGGAAGAGGTGGCGCGATTCGTCACCGAGCGGGGCCTCGACGTCGAGCTCGTAGAGAACGACGGCTTTTCTGCAGGCAACGGCAGCTCCGCGGCCGTCGGGGGGCAGGCGGCGGGCGACCGCTTCTTGCTGATGATGTGCGACCACCTCGTCGATGTCGACGCACTCGCCCGCATCGTCGCCTCCGACGCGCCGTTCGCCGTCGCTGTCGACACCGACCCGGTGCACTGCGACGGCGAGGAGGCGACGAAGGTTCGCGTCGTCTCGGGCGCGGTGGTCGACGTCGGCCACCGGCTCGCGGTCTGGGACGCCGTCGATGCCGGGATCTTCCTCTGCGACCGCTCCGTCGCCGAGACCGCGGAGCACGCGCTCGCGGCGGGCGAGGGAACGTGGAACGCGGTGAAGCGCCGCTGGATCGCGCAGGGACGCCGGCTCGAGGCGGTCGACATCGCGGGATCGTTCTGGATCGACGTTGACACCCCCGAGGACGTGCAGCGGGCGGAGCGGATGCTCGTCGCGCGCGCCGCGCGGAAGCCGCATGACGGTGTGATTTCGCGACGGCTGAATCGGCCGCTGTCGCAGCGGATCTCCCGGGTGCTCGTGCGGCACGAGGTCGCGCCGACGGCGATCACGATCGCCACGTTCGTCCTGACGCTCGTCGCCGCCGGAGCCGTCGCGCTCGGCAGGTATTCGCCTGCGGCCCTGATCGTCGGCGGGCTACTCGTTCAGGCTGCGTCCGTGGTCGACGGTTGCGACGGCGAGGTCGCGCGCGCCATGCTGCGGACGTCGCCGTTCGGAGCACTGCTCGACACGCTGCTCGACCGGGTCGCCGATGCCGCGCTGCTGACCGGGCTCGCAGCGGCGGCCGGCGCCGATACGAAAGCGTTGGTCCTCCTCGGCTGCGCTCTGTTTTTCTCGATGCTCGTGCCCTACGTCAAGGCCGCGTACGAGGCGGCGTCGCGCACGGCCCTGCCGGCGGCTCGCGTCACCTTCGGCCGCGACGCGCGCATGCTCGCGATCGCCGCCGGCGCGATCGCGCTGCAACCGTTCGCCGCACTCGTCGCCGTGGCGGTCGTCTCCGCGGCAGAAGCGGCTCTGCGGGTCGAGCGCGCGCTTCGCGCCGCACGCCCGTAGCGCCACGACCTGCGCTGCTTCGCACGGGGTGCGATGCCCTGCGACGAGTTCGGCGCCGAGCTTTCAAGGAAGCGCTTGCGGCGAGCGTCGCGCTTTGCGTGAGGCGTTCGGTGCGCCCTCGGCTTCTCGGCCGCTCGGGGCGGAAGTACCGCCAGCGCATGACACGAGTGGTCACGCACCGTCTGCCGCTGGAGACGTAACCGTCAGCCGACGTCGTGCGTCATCTGGTCGATACAGACCGTGACCGCGAGAATCAACGCATCGTCCTGATCGGGCGCGATCTCGATGCCGTAGGTGTCCCGCACGCGGAACCACTTCTTCGACACCTCGGCGACTTTGTCGCCGCTGCGCTCGATCTTGTATTCGTGGTCGACGATGTTGCCCTTCGCCTCCATGTCCTCGCCCTCCTCAACGTCGATCGAGAAGCGGTCGCGAAGCGGGCTGACGAGCGCCTTCTTGACCGTGGCCACGGTCTGACCGCCTCGCTCGATCTCCATCTTGTCGCGCGAGAAGTGGTTCCGCGTGCGGGACACCTACGGCATCGAGATCGCGCCCGACCAGATCGAGCGCAGCGGCGACAAGGTGGCCGACGTGTCGACCGACCGGTCGAGTGAGGAGATAACCATGCCGCTCTTGAGAGGCGGACGCGATGACGACGGCGGGACGAAGTACCAGATGCGCGAGAAATGCTCCTCGCTGGACGCCGCGCTAACGCCGCCCACTGAGGCGTGAACGCCCTGCAGGGATGCCGCAGCTCGCGGCTGGCTTGCCAGCACCGAGTAGGCCCGCTTGCGGGCCTGCGCCTCGAGCTGGTCGCGCGGGATGCTGTCGAGCCCGGAGGTGCGCGCTTCCGGATCGTCGCTGGTGGCGAGCCACTCCTGCGTCAGGTGGCCCAGTCGCAGGTGCGTCACGCGCCAGGTCGCGAGCGACGCGAGCGCGAAGCGCGCGCGCACGGCGGCGTCGGCGGTCACGGCGCGACGTCACCGTTCGTCTCGGGACCTTCGAGGCCGCGGATGAGCTCCCTCATCCGGTGCGATGGGTCGATCCCGAGTCGCTCACGGAGCAGGCGCCGGCAGAAGCGGTACTGGCGGATCGCCTCGCCTGCGTTTCCATCGGCGAGGTGGACGCGGACGAGGGCCCGGTGCGCGCTCTCGCGGAGGGGCTCGCCCGCCACGCTCGAGAGGCCGGCGTCGAGCGCCTCCCGAAGGCGACCGGCGCGTGTCAGCCGATCGCACAGCGCGTCCAGCGCCCGAAGACGGAGCTGCCGGAACCGCTCGTGCTCGATCAACACCCAGTCGTCGTACCAGTCCGGCAGCACGTCCCGCGCGAGCAGCGACGCCGCGACGTCCAGGATGTCGGCGAAGTCGTCGTCGAGGACCCGCCGCGCGAGCGCCTCCGCCTCGTGAAGATCGACATGGACGTCGACGCCGAGGCGGAGCCGCTGGTCAGCCGCCTCGACGACGCCAAGGCCGCTCCGCTGGAAGCGCCAGAGAGCGGAGCGCAGATTCGCGGCGGCACGCCCGTCGGAGGAGTCGGGCCAGAGCGAGCCCGCGATGTAGGGGCGCAGGATCGGATTGCGGTGGAGCGCCAGGAACGCGACGAGGCGCTGCACGCTCATCGGAAGCGACACGCTGACGCCGTCACACGCAACCGCAAAGGCGCCGAGGAGCGTCACGCGTACGCGAGTCGCGTCGGCCGCGTGCAGGAGACGGTCCTGCGCAGGGCGCGCGGCGAGGCTCACCGATCGAATCCGACGCGCGAAGACCGGCGCTCCCGGCGCCGACGGATCGGCCGCAGCAACGTCACAGGCCGCACTCCACCGGCGTCCCCCTCTGCGTCCGTCGTTGCTGAGCGCCGAATATACCTCGCCCGCGAATGCTGTCAAAGCACGTGTGTTGACGACGCCGTGCGCGCAGATGACGGCTGCGTGCGACGGACTCACGGGTGGCTGACGGACGACCGGGCCGGGCGCGAGCAGCTTCCGGTTAACACGAAGGTCACTGGAGAGGCCAAGTCACAACCGACGTGAGCCGGGACGCAGTCGAGACGGCCGTCAACGTCAGCAACACCGGCGGAAAGCGGATCATGAGGGTCACCTACGACGACGACACCGACGCGGGGGACAAGATCGCGTACACGTCTTCGAGGAGGAAGGTGGCCGCGGGCGCAACGTTGCTCGTCTGATCGTACTCGCGCCGCGCTCAGCAAATGCCACGACGCGCCGGAGTGGCGCACGACGCCTGGGAACCCGAGTCTCAAGGGGACAGCAGTTCAACCCGAGCCTCCGTGTTTCCGGGCTTCTTCAGCCTGCCGGCGGAGTGGGAAGGTCGCGTACGAGAGCACCGACACCATCCCGAGGCCAACACGATCGGCTACAAGCAGGAAACATCGCCGTGCTTCCAGACGGAACGCGGATCTTCATACCCTTCGAGCTCGTCGAGGTCAGCTCGTCTGTCCCGACCTCCGCGGCTACTGGGGCGACTACGACGAGGTGCAGTTCGCGGGCTTCGACGAGGACTCCGTCGCGCCGCGCTTCCTGCTCGCGCACTCCGACTCGACCAAGGACCGTCCCACGCGCTGGGAGTACACGTCGAACCACCTCCACGTCTCGGGGTGATGTTCAAGTGAGGAATGGGCGTCGTCGCCTCGTCTTGTTCGTCACACCGCTCGTGCTGATCGTCCTGGCCCCTGCGCTCGGCGCCTATCTCCTGACGCGCGACACGCGGCCGAAGTCGCCTACCGTGCTCAACGAGCTGACGAACGCGCGGCGCCCGCGCGACTTCGCCCCGGACCGCAACCGGGCTTCCCGATCCCGCGTCTGAAGCGCGAGAAGTCTGGCGAGTAGGCGACGCCGCGCCCGCGAAGTCTTCGCGCCGGTGACGCTTCGGTGACGTTGCGGTGACGCGCCGCTGTGAGCATCCGCGTCGTGGGCTGTTGCGGGCAAGCGCGAGAGGCGCAGCGGGCGCGCCAGACCGCGCGGTCGGTCGCCGGCGTGACCGGATCCGAGCCTCCGGTCCCCTCCACGATCCGCACCGACGTGCGCCTCGAGCAGGTGGGTCGGCGAGCTCTGCGAGTGCGAGGGCCGATCACCGGTCGCTCGTACCTGTTCACGCCGGCTGAACCGGTGCACGCCGTTAGCTCCGCGGACGCGCCGACGCTGCTCCGCAGTGGGCTCTTCCGTGAGACGAGTCGAGCGTGACGGGGGCTTTGACACATGGCTAGACCGCGCCAATCGGCCAAGCCCGCAGACGACAACCGCGCGAGGGTGCAGTTCACAGTGACGTTCGAGGAGGAGCCCGAGCAGCCGCTCGACCTCGCTGCATACGTGACCGATCGCGGGACCGGTGAGGTGATCCAGGCGAAGCCGATCAAGGAGGGACGCTTCGAGCTCGACCTCGAGGGGTCGCGCCTCAATCGCTTGAGCATCGGGATTGCCCCGGTGCGCGCCGATCTCGGCGACAAGCTGCCGACGCGCGGACAACTCGGACGGCTTCGCGTCTACGAGCCCGTCTTCACCTTCGACCCGAAGCTGAAGAGGTACGAGCTGAAGCCCATCCCCGCTGACCTCTCCCGGTTCTGGTGGCTCTGCTTTTGCCGGGTTCGCGGGAGGGTCGTCAAGCCGGTCACGTCCGGCGGCGTCACGATCGACATGCCGGTCTGCCACGCCCGGGTTCACATCTGCGAGGTTGATCCGATCTGGTTGATCCTCGAGCGGCTCCCTGATCGCGACATCTTCCGGTTGCGGGATGAGCTCCTCGAGGTGATCGAACGGCCGATCCCGATGCCTCCCGAGCCGCCGTGGCCGGTCGGGCCCGAGCCCGGTCCGGGGCCGATCGGGCCGATCGAACTCGGGCCGATCGAGATCATCGACCGTGAGCTCGAGGGTGCAACGCTGCCTCCAGGAGCCGAGGCGGGCGACCGGCTCGAGGCGACGGTGTCCTTCGCCGAGACGGCGGAGCGCTCTGTCGGGAAGCCGCTGTCGGCGCAGCTGTCGATCGAGTCCCGCGTCGCGCTGACATCACCGTCGGCGCAGAGCGTGCGCCGCTCGCTGATCGACAACGCCGTCCTGATCCACCCGTGGATCTGCTGGTGGCGGTGGATCTGGCCCTGGTGGTGGCGCTGCGACGAGGTCGCCGTCGTCGACACGGACGACAACGGACGCTTCGACGTGACGATCTCGTACCCGTGCGACGACCAGCCGGATCTCTACTTCTGGGTGGAGTACTTCATCAACAACGCCTGGACGACCGTCTACGCGCCGTGGCGCCCGTGTGGAACGTACTGGGACTTCGACTGCGCGAGTGAGGTGACGGTCCGCGTCACCGATCCGCGCGTGCCGTATTGCGACGGCCACGACTCGCCGGAAGGAAAGGTCGTCGTCATCAAGACGATCGGCAACAGCACCAGCATCAGCGAGATCCTCGCCTCGGCCGCGGGTGCGCGGGAAGGGTTGACGGTCGGCGAGGGCGGCTTCGGTAGCCTCGACTCGCCGTTCGCCGGCACGCTCGAGCTCCGCACGGACTTCGGCGACGCGCTGTTCGCCAGCGGCGTCGAGAAGTACCAGTGGTCGTACCGGCAGATCAAGGACGCGGCGGGGAACAACGTGGTGGACTCGTGGCACGTGATGACCCGTCAGATCGTCCGTCACTACCGCACGTTCAGCGGCGGGAATCCGATCGACCTTCCGTACCAGCTCGGGCCGAACGCGGGCAACTTCTTCGAGGTGTGGAACGCCGCCTCTTCGACAACGCCCGTCGGCAACCATCTCTGGCAGGTCGACGACGCGCACGAGGACGTCGTCAGCGCGTTCTTCGAGACGAGCTCGCTCGACCCGACGCTCACGCGGAACACGAGCGTGCCCGGTCACCACATCGACGACGCCAAGGCCGGCAGATACGAGCTCAAGCTCGAGCTGTTCCACGCGGACAACTCGCTCGTCGACTGGACGGCGGAGGGAATCGGCTTGTTCGAGGCCGACGTGGCGGCGCCGTTCGGCGTCAATCCGATGACGACGCAGGCGTCGCCGACCGAGCACCGGTTCCTGGGCCCGAGCGGGCACACGGTCGGGTTCCGTCTCGTCGTGCACGTCGACAACAGCTTCTGCGACGCGGCGATCTTCGACGTGACCTCCGGCGGAAGCGCCGCGGGCCCGTGCGGGTTCATTGACTACCTCCCGCACGCGACCGCGCACGTGTCGTTCCTGGCGCGGCACGTGCACGAGTACGCGGTGTTCTGGTTCAACGTCGTCAAGGGAAGCTCGGGGGAGGTCGCTCCGGCTAGCGTCGATCCCTGGGCGCCGACGAGCGTCACGCCTGCGAACGGCTTCGCGCGCAACGCGAGCTCGGTCTGGGCGAAGGACATCGCCATTACGGGGGCAGGCAGCCTCGTCGACTCGCCGTCGTCGTGCCCCGACGGCCGTGCCGCGTTCGCCGAGACGATATACGTCGCCGCGACTGCGACCGACGGTTGGCAGCGCGCGTCGTGGCTCGACGCGAGTGCAACGCCGAAAGCGTTCGCGCTGAATCCGCACCACGCGCACCCGTAGGGGCCGCGAGGACACGCCGCGCTGGGCGAAACGTCGCCGTCGCGGTCCGGCGAACTAAGCGTGGTTCGCGGTTTGTAGCTAACGCTTGCGGCCGCGACTAACGATGACGTCGACTTTCGCGTTGCCGGCAGCAGGCGTCCAGCGCGGCGGCTCTGCGTCCGGATGCGCCCCGTTGCCGAGTTCGAGTGCACGTATGAGGTCTTGCCTGGTCGGCAATGGTGCTGCGTGAGCGTCGATCTGGCCGTTCTCCGTGTTTTCCCGACAACCCGCGAGACCGTGCATGGCGACACGAACATGGCGATTTGCATGACTTTTTGTGTTCGTGCGCCGGTCTATTCGCTAGGCAGCCGCGCGTCATCGCAGAATCCCGTTCTCTGCTCTGACAATGATGACCGCTGCAGCCTCGGCGCCCAGCGGGGCAAGCATGTTGGTCACTGGCCGCTTGCGCGCCAGGCGTACGCGACCGCCTCTGCGAACCCCGGCTCGTTCGGTCAGAATCCCCGCCGTTCCCGCACGAGGAGGGAGATATGCACAGAGGCGTTCATTCGGTCGCGGCGCTGGTGCTGGCGGCGGTCTTTCTCGCATCCGCCGCGGGCGCGACGACGTCCGCGGTGCGAACGCAGCCCGACGCACAGTTCGCGGCAAGCTTCGTCTCGAGCGGCACCACTGCTGTCGACGCGACCACGCAGAAGGTCAGTTGCTACCGGCCCGAGGTGGCGTACTTCGCCGGGCTGCCGACCGAGGAGGGATATCCGAACGGCGGCGGCACGGTCTGCCCGGGCGCCACGACGGGCGAGTCGCTGGGGCCGTACCCGACGCAAGACGCCGTGGGCGCCGCGAACCCGCCGATGCTCGTCAAGGATCACTCGGAGTCCGACATTCGCGTCGACCCGACGAACGCGAGTCACCTGATCGGCATGAGCAAGTGGTTCGTGAATGCGGAGGGATACAACCATTTGGTCGGCTTCTACGAGTCCTTCGACGGCGGCGCGAGCTGGCCGACGCAGGGCCACGTGCCCGGGTACGAGGGCTGGACCGACAACACCGACCCGGTCGGCG
>JBJMJE010000012.1:0-14500 GCA_045806505.1 Gaiellaceae bacterium | reverse complement strand
TCCCCGCAGCCGGCTTCGAAGAGGAGATGCAGACGAAGATCACGTTCGCGAACGCGTCGATCGACCTGCAGACGCTCCACCACGAGAACATGCATCAGTGGTGGGGCGACAACGTCTCCGAGGCGAACTACAACCTCACGTTCTTCAAGGAAGGGCTCGCGACACTCGGAGAATTCCTGTTCATCGCGCGGGACGCGCAGGCCGCCGCCGGCGGGTCGAGCGCGGCGTTCGAACAGAGCCTCGTCGACAGCTTCAACCAGTACTACGCCGGATCCGATCTCATGTGGACCGGCGCACCTTCCGATCCGCGGCCGTACACGCTCTTCTCGGGCTCGAAGACGTACAACCGGCCGGGCATCTCGTACATCGCGCTGCGCCGAATCCTCGGGCCTGCGAACTTCGCGGCAGCACTGCAGGCGATCCAGCGCACCTATCGCCAGGGCAGCGTCACCGAACCGCAGCTCGTATCGGCGTTCAAGTCGTTCCTGCCGTCGCCGACAGGACCGTGCAAAGCCGCGCTCACCGACTTCTTCGCGCAATGGTGGGACACCGTCTATGCGCCCGGTGGTGGAGAAAACAGGCCGCAGATCACGGGCCCCGGCCTCGACGGCGGCGGTTTCCACTGCTGACGGCGTAGCAGCGATCAGTACCGGTGGGGCGGTCGCAACGGCCGCCCCGCCGAGATCAGGATCCGTTCGCTTCGTCGCTCCAGCGGCGGAACACGACGCAACTGTTGTGCCCGCCGAAGCCGAACGCGTTCGACACCGCCACCTCGACCTGCTCGGCGCGCGCCTCGTTCGGGATGTAGTCGAGGTCGCAGTCCGGGTCGGGCGTCAGCTGGTTGATCGTCGGCGGCAGGACCGAGCGGTGCAGCGCCATGATCGTGAAGACCGCCTCGACCGCGCCCGCCGCGCCGAGCGAGTGGCCGGTCGCGCCCTTGGTGGACGACACCGGCGTGCGGTACGCCTTGTCGTGGCCGAGTGCGAGCTTCAGCACTCTCGTCTCGCCCG
Organism: Gaiellaceae bacterium; assembly: GCA_045806505.1. GTDB lineage: Bacteria > Actinomycetota > Thermoleophilia > Gaiellales > Gaiellaceae > DASVFB01. Next base: position 13,490 of record JBJMJE010000012.1, on the reverse strand, counting down.
CGTCGCCTGCGGGCGTCGACGTGCCGTGCGCGTTCACGTAGCCGACTTCCTCGGGCTCGATGCCTGCGTCCGCGAACGACATTCGCATCGCGCGCGCCGGGTTCTCTCCGGTCGGGTCGGGCTCCGAGACGTGGCTCGCGTCCGACGAGACGCCGTAGCCGATGAGCTCGCCGTAGATCGTCGCGCCGCGCGCCGTCGCGTGCTCGAGCTCCTCGAGGACGAGCATCGCTGCGCCCTCGCCCATCACGAACCCGTCGCGCTCGCGGTCGAACGGCCGCGAGGCTCTTTTCGGATCGTCGTTCCGCCGCGAAGTCGCGCGCATTGCGGCGAAGCCGGCGGTTCCGAGCTTGGTGACGGGCGCCTCGGTTCCGCCGACGAACATGACGTCGGCGCGACCGAGCCGGATCGCGTCCAGCCCGTCGCCGATCGCCATATTCGACGCAGCGCAAGCCGTCGACTCCGTCAGCAGCGGCCCGCGCGTGCCGAGCTCGATCGAGACCCAGCCGGCCGAGAGGTTCGGGATGATCTGCACGATCCGGAACGGGTTGAAGCGCGCGGCGCCGCGCGCATCCAGCTGCTCGACCGACTGCTCGAACGACTCGACGCCGCCCATCGCCGTGCCGACCGCGACGCCCGCGCGCTCGCCGACCGCTCCGACCTCGAGGCCGGAGTCCGCCTCGGCCTGACGTGCGGCTGCGAGGGCGAGGTGCGTGCAGCGATCCATCCGCCGTGAGGCCTTCGCGTCCACGTACTTCGCGACGTCGAGATCCTTCACCTCGCACGCGAAATTCACGGGATAGTCACTCGTGTCGAACCGGGTAATCGGGCCCGCACCGGACTCGCCGGCGATCAGCGCGTTCCACGACTCGTCGACGGTGTTCCCGAGCGGGCTCACCATCCCCAGTCCTGTCACCACGACGCGACGCCGCCCCGAGCTCACGCCGTCGAGGCTACTGCCTTTCCGCGAGCGGTTGCGCGTTCTGGCGGCGGAGGTCGCCGAGCTCGAGCCGCTCCCAGGTTGCCGCGGCACCCAGCGCCAGAGCCAGCAGTCCCGCAAGGGCGAGCGCGGCGACGTGCGGCGCAACGAGGATCAGAGCAGCCGACGCGGCGGCGGCCGTGAGGTGGTGGCGGCCGATCGTGCGCGTCATCCGGAAGCGGAACAGCGCATGGCCGAGCAGGTAGACGGCGACGCCCGCGCAGAGAGCGACGGCGGCGGCGGCCGGCAGGTGATGCGTCGGGTGCGCAACGAGCTCCTTGCAGCCGACGGCGAAGCCGACGATGCCGGCGACGATCACGTAGTGGATGTAGGTGTAGGCGTCGCGGGCGAGGATCGCGCGCTCCGCGCGGCCGGCGCGCCCGAGTCGCCGTTCGGCCGCGGTCGAGACGACGTCGAAGTACGCCCACCAGAGCAGGACCGTGAGCACGAACGCCAGCGCGACGGCAAACAGAACCGAGCCGTGCGGATGTGCTCCGGCGCCCGAGCCGATCGAGACGATCGACTCGCCGAGCGTGATGATCACGAACAGCGCGAAGCGCTCCGCGAAGTGCGCCGGCTTCACCGGCAGCTCTGCCACGCCGGAGACGTACGGGCTGCTCGCGTCGAGCAGCAGTGCGACGAACAGATATGGGAGGCGCCATTCCTCCGGAAGCCACGGCAGCACGAACAGCGCGGCGGGCGCGAGGACGAACGTCGGCGCGATCGCCAGGACGTTGCGGCGCACCGCGGGGTCGTTCCGCGTGCCGTAGATGTAGAGCACGACGTGCAACAGGCGCACGACGAAGTACGCGCTGACGAACAGCAATACCCCCGTGTCGAGCGCGTGCGGAACAGCGAGGGCCACGAGGAAGCTCGCTCCGGCGGCAGCGAGCACCCCGATGCGAACGACCTCGTCGTCGAGGCCGACGTTGTTCGTCAACCACGCGAAGCAGATCCAGGCGTACCAGATCGTCGCGAGGACGACCGCGCCGCGCGTGAAGCCCTCCAGCGTGAGGTCCGCGGCGACGAGATGAGACATCTGCGTGATCGCGTAGACGAAGACGAGGTCGAAGAAGAGCTCGAGCGGCGTCGTCCGTTCCTCGCCGGCCGCGACCTGGGTCTCGTCAGCGTCCGCCGTTGCTGCGAAACGTCTCGGCAACTGCACGAGTCGCAGCTTGACGAACCGCCGGCTGGTGCGCCGTTACCCCTAGGGCGCGTGCACGAGAGCGGCCGGTGCGAACGGGGCGATGTCGTCCCACGTCCACCCCGCGACGAACGCGCTTGCGAGAACCAGAATGACCAACGCGAGGAGCATGGCGAACCGCTTCATGCTTCGACTGTACCGCGTGCCTCGGCTGGCGACTACCCGAGTTGAGGCAACTCCGCGTCGCGCGCTACATGCCCATCGCGTGGTACCCGCTGTCCACGTACAGCGTCGTGCCCGTCACGTTGCGCGCCTCGTCGCTGAGCAGGTACGCAGCCGCCGCGCCCACGTCGTCCGCGTCGACGTGACGGTGCAGCGGCGCGCGCTCCTCGACGATCGCCTCCATCGTCGGGAACCCGGCGATCGAGCGCGCGGCCAGCGTTCGCACCGGTCCAGCGGAGACGGCGTTCACACGCACGTTCTTCTGGCCGAGATCCCACGCGAGGTACTTCACCGACGAGTCGAGCGTCGCCTTCGCCACGCCCATGACGTTGTAGTGCGGCACCGCACGTTCGCCGCCGAGGTACGTCATCGTCACGATCGAGCCGCCGCCGCGCGACTCGAACAGCGGCTCGGCCGCACGCGCGCACGCGACGAGTGAATACGCGCTCACGTCGAGCGCGAGCCAGAAGCGGTCGCGCGGCGTGTCCGTGAAGCGGCCCTCGAGATCCTCCGCTGCCGCGAACGCGACCGAATGCACGAGCAGATCGAGCCCGCCGTCGAAAGCCTCCCCCACCTCGCTGAACACGCGCGCCACGTCCTCGTCCGAGCGGACGTCGCACGCGGTGACGAGCGGGCTGTCGACCTGCGCCGCCAGGTCCCTGACGTTCGACTCGATCCGCGCTCCCTGAAAGGTGAACGCGAGCTTCGCGCCGCCGGCCGCAAGCCGCCGCGCGATCGCCCAGGCGATCGAGCGCTTATTGGCGACGCCGAGAACCAGCCCGGTCTTTCCCTCGAAATCCACGAGGAGACCCTATGAAACTTCGGCTACATTTGGCTTCCTTGCGCCGCTTCCTTGTACTCGGTGTACTGGCGGCGCTCACGGCCGTCCCTGCTGCATCGGCAGCGTTCCAGCCGATCCGCCGGGACTTCGGCGAGCTCACCTACCCGCGCGTCCGTGCCGGGTCGATGACGATCCCGAGCGGCCGGCACGACAGCCGCATCCGCGTGATCGTCTCGCTGAAGCGGCCGCCGCTCGCGCAGGCGTACGGCCGCGGCCTCTACTCCGCCGGCGCGGCACACCGGCTGCAGGTTCGGTCGAGCTCGGCAAAGGCGTACGTCGCTCGTCTCGAAGCGCAGCAAAGGGCGGCCATCTCACAGCTCGAGCGCGCGCTGCCGGACGCCCGCGTCGCGCAGCGCTACCAGGTCGTCCTGAACGCGTTCGCCGTGTCGCTCCCGGCGAATGAACTGCCGAAGCTCTCGCGCCAGGGCTTCGTGGCGCGCGTGTGGCCGAGCTTCACGTACCACCTCGCGCTGAACCGCAGCCCCGCCGTGATCGGCGCCGACGTCTTCCATGCGGCGACGGGCGCGAACGGCGAGGGAGTGAAGATCGGCGTCGTCGACGACGGCGTCGACAACACGAACCCGTTCCTGAGCGGCGCGGGCTTCACGCCTCCCGCCGGCTTCCCGCTCGGCCAGACGAGGTTCACGAACGGAAAGATCATCGTCGCGCGCGCCTTCCCGGGGCCCGGCGCGGGCACCGCCGGCAAGCTGCCACTCGACCGCAAGTCGTCGTTCCACGGGACGCACGTCTCGGGAATCGCCGCCGGCGACGCGAACACGTGCGCGCCCGCCGGCAACGATCATCCACCGACCTGCGGACTCTCGGGTGTCGCGCCGAAGGCGTTCATCGGCAACTACCGCGTCTTCAACGTGCCGACGCCCATCGGTCACATCGCGGAATCGCCCGAGATCGCCGATGCGTTCGAGCAGGCGGTCAAGGACGGCATGGACGTCATCAACTTCTCCGGCGGCGGGCCGCAAGCCGAGCCGCTGAACGACGTGCTGATCGCGGCCGTCGACAACGTCGCGGCGGCGGGCGTCGTTCCCGTCATCGCCGCGGGCAACGACCGAGACGATTTCGGCTTCGGCACGGCGGGCTCGCCGAGCACGGCGCCGGACGCGATCTCCGTCGCCGCCGTCTCGAACTCGCAGGTCTTCTCGCCGGCGCTCGGCGCGTTCAACAGCGCAGGCGCCGAGGTGCTGCACGTGCCGATCCAGACCGGCGGCCAGACGCCGCCGGCGTGGGCGGGTGCCAACCAGACGCTCGTCGACGTCGGGTCGATCGTCGGCAGGAGCGGCCAGCCCGTCGAGCGTCACCTGTGCGGCAGCGCCGCGGATCCGAACGGCGAGGAGAACCCGTTGCCCGCAAACTCGCTGACCGGGGCAATCGCGCTCGTATCGCGCGGGACGTGTTCCTTCGCGTCGAAGGCCGGTCGCGCGCAGGCAGCCGGCGCGATCGGCATCGTCGTCGTCGACAACCGCTTCGGCGAGGCCAACGGGATTCCGCTCCAGCTTCAGATTCCGGCCGGGATGATCGCGGACGTCGACGGCGCCGCGCTGCGCGCCGCGATGGGCTCGGCCGGCCGCATCCAGATCCGCGTCGGCCGCGGGTACGAGGACATCGCGACCGGACGCAGCGGCATCGTGACGAGCTTCTCCGGCGCCGGGCCGACGGCGTTCGGGCACCTGCTGAAGCCGGACCTCGCCGCTCCCGGCGGGCAGATCCTCTCCTCGACGCTCACCGAGTTCGCCGGCTCGCCGTTCGCCGTGTTCGACGGGACGAGCATGGCGACGCCGCACGCGACGGGCGCCGCAGCGCTGCTCGTCCAGCAGCATCCGACGTGGTCGACGCAGCAGGTCAAGTCGGCGCTGATGTCCACCGCAGGCGCGGCGTGGGGCAACACCGGGCGGACGAGCGAGGCAGCCGTCACGCTCGAGGGCGCCGGGCTGATCAACGTCGCCCGCGCGAACGACCCGCAGATCTTCACCGATCCGGCATCGATCTCGCTCAGCGACCTGAACGTGACGAACGGCGCCGTGTCGCGCAGCTCGATCCTGCAGGTCACAGACGCGGGCAACGGCGCAGGCACCTGGACTGTGACCCTGCAGCCGCAGACGGCATCGGGCGGGACGACGATCACCGTGCCGCCGCTCGCGACGCTCGCCCCGGGCGGCGAGGTCGATCTGCCGGTGACGGCGCACGCGTCCGCAGGTGCCGCGACCGGCGACGACATGGGCTTCGTCGTGCTGACGAAGGGCGCGGCCACGCGGCGCATCCCCTACTACTTCGCGGTCACGCGGCCGGCGCTCGCGAATGTCCCCGCCACGGAACTGAAGGCGCTGCAGCAGGGCGACACCGTCACCGGGCAGAACCGCGTGTCGCAGTACCGCTTCCCGACGTGGACGTTCGGCCCGCCGACGAACTACGTTGGTGCCGGCGTGAACGAGCCCGGCGCCGAGAAGCTCTACACGATCCAGCTCTCGGTGCCCGTCGTGAACTTCGGCGTCTCGGTCGTGTCGCAGTCGGCGAACTCGGAGATCGACCCGTGGGTGCTCGGCTCGAAGGACGAGAACGACGTGCAGGGTTACGCGGGCGTGCCCGTCAACGTCAACGGCCTGATGTACGACTACAAGGCGGACATCGAGACGGCCGGCGCGGTCTTCCCGCTGACGAAGCGCTACTACGTCTCGGTCGACTCCGGCAGCGACGTGTTCACGAACCAGTCGCTGCCCGGCCAGTACATCCTCAAGGCGTGGATAAACGACCTCGCGCCGCCGGCGCTGAAGCTCGTCACGACGCGGCTCTCGGCGGGACGGCCGACGATCGTCGCGCGCGCGACCGATGCACAGTCCGGCGTCGATCCCCTCTCGCTCGTGTTGAGCTACAACTCGAACGTCCTCCTCGGCGCCTCTGCGTACGACGCAGCCAGCGGGCTCGTGCTCTTCGCGCTGCCGTCGAACGCTCCGAAGATCGCCGCCGCGAAAAAGAAGAAGAGCGTCGTGCTCAGCGCGTCGGACAACCAGGAGGCGAAGAACGTCAACACGATCGGCGCGAACGTCCTGCCGAACACGAACTACCGCGCTGCGAAGATCGCGGTCGTGAGCAAGCCGACGCTCACCTGGCTCGTTCCGGGCAAGAACCAATGCTTGCGCTCGACCACGCGGCTCGTGGTCGTCGCGGGATCGAACAAGACGCTGAAGAACGTCGTCTTCCGCGCCGACGCAAGAAAGCTGGGGTCGAAGAAGGCCGACTCCGCCGGCCTCGCGTTCACGGACTGGAAGGCGAAGCAGGCGAAGAAGGGCAAGCACGTGTTGCGCGCGACCGTGCGCGACGCGGCCGGGCGCACGGTGACGGCACGCCGTAACGTGCGCGTGTGCAAGTAGCCGTAATTACCGGCGCATCGAGCGGCATCGGCGCGGCGCTCGCGCGCGAGCTCGCAGCGCGCGGATGGCTGTGTGTGCTGCTCGCGCGGCGCGAGGAACGGCTGCGCGCGCTGGCCGGAGAGATCGGCGGCGAGTACGAGGTGTGCGACGTCTCGGATCGCGCGGCGGTCGACGCGTGCGCGGCGCGCGTGCTCGAGCGGCATCCGGCGGTGGACCTGCTCGTGAACAACGCGGGGATGCCCGCGCGCGCGACGTTCCTCGACGGCGATCCCGAGCGGATCGAGCAGGTCATGCGGACGAACTACCTCGGCGGCGTCTGGTGCCTGCGCGCGTTCCTGCCCGGGCTCGAGGCCGCGCGGCCGTCGGACGTCGTCAACGTCGTCTCCGTCGCGGGCACGGTCGCGTTTCCGCCGAGCGGCCCGTACTCGGCGTCGAAGCACGCGCAGCTCGCGTTCTCGCGCGCGACGTCCGCTTCCCTCCGCACGCGCGGCATCCGCGTGCACACCGTCAATCCGGGCTTCGTCGAGACGGAAGGCTTCCCGAAGCGGAGCGTCCTGCGAAGCGCGTTCTTTCGCCGCGCCGTCCTCGACGCCGAAGACGTGGCGGGCCACATCGCCGGCCTTGTGGGCGAGGCTCCGCGCGAGACCACGATTCCTCGCTGGTACCGCTGGCCCGGCGTGCTGCAGGCGCTCGCGCCGAACGTCACTGCGCGCCTGATCGCGCGGCGCGGCGGCATGTACCGGCGGCCCGGCTAGAAGTCGGGGAGCCAGCCGTCGCCGTACCGCGTCCGCTGCGGCGCAGGGAAGCGCGCGTACGCCTGCCTCGAGTCGCGTGTCTCCTCCTCCACGCCGGCTCCATGCGCGAGCGCGAGCGGGTCGGCCACGTACTCGAGGCCCTTGCGCCGCAGGCGCGCCCCGACCGCGACGACGACCGACGCGCCGTCGCCCGCGCCGACGACGATATGCGCCGTGCCGGCAGGACAATGGAAGAAGTCCCACGCACGCAGGCGCCGCGTTTTCCCCTCGACGATCAGCACGCACTCGCCGGTGAGCACGAGGAAGCCTTCCTGTCTCGCCTCGCGGTGGTAGAGCCCCAGCGGCTCGCCGGGCCGGAGGACGTTCACGTTGACGCCGAGTTGCCGGAACGCACGCTTGCCCTCGAAGTTGCAGCCCACGCCGAGCGGGCCGTAATCGCGCCAGCGGGCCTCACGCGTGTTGACGACGAACCAGCCGTCGACGTCGGCGACGAGGCCGAACTTCGTGCTGCGAAGCGGCGCCTCGGGCACGTGCCCTTCAGCCGAGGTGGTTCATGCAGAGGTACCAGCCGGACTCGGCGACGTAGTGGCCGCGGTCGCCGGGTGACAGCTCCTTCACGACCTCGGCTTCTTCACCCGTGCAGCCGGCCAGACCGAGGTAGGAGTCGAGGTCGCGCCGGTGCGTGAACGCCTTTTTGCGGATGAGCGTGAGCCCGTTGGCGGCGAAGAGGTCGCGCAGGTCTCCGTCCGAGAGCGTGCGGTTGTGCGACGGATCGCGCCGCCGCTCGAAGCGGTCCAGCTCAAAGGCGGCGAGCGGATCCATCGGCGCGAGCTGGTCGTCGACGAACACCCGGCCGCCTGGCCTCGTCACGCGCGCGAGCTCCGCGACGGCGAGCTCCGGACGGCTGACGTGGTGCAGCGTGCGCCGCGAGCATGCGAGGTCGAAGGAGAACGACTCGAACGGCAGCGCAGTCACGTCGCCCTCGACGAACGTCGCGTTCGGCGGCGCATCGCTGCGCGCAGCATCGAGCAGCTCGGGCACGAGGTCGATGCCGACGACCTCGCCGACGAGCGGCGCGAGCGCGAGCGCCAGCGGCCCGGCACCCGTGCCGGAGTCGAGCACGCGCTCGTCGCCGCGCAGCGGAGCGAGGAACGACCGCAGCTCCTCGCGCAGCCATTCGATCTGCTCGCGCGCGTGCGCGGCGACGCCCTCGGCCGTCTCGGCGAAGCGCGAACGGACTGCGTCGTCGTGCGTCATGTGCTCACGACCTTACGCGCCGTGCGCCGCGGATCGGAGCGGATGCCCGTCGCGATCTCGTAGTTGATCGTGCCTGCGACCTCCGCGTGCGACTCGGCCCCGACGCCTTCGCCGATCAGCGTCACGGGCGTCCCCACCGGAAGCTCGTGAGCGAGCCGCACGGCGAACGAGTCCATCGAAATGGTGCCGACGACCTCCGCGGGCTCGCCGTCGACGATCACGCGCGTGCGGGTGAGGTCGCGGCGGAAGCCGTCCGCGTAACCGACCGGAACGAGGCCGATCCACGTCGGCCGTTCCGCGACGAAGCGGCGCCGGTAGCCGGTGCTCTCGCCCGGCTGGAGGAGCTTCACCTGCGCCAGGCGGGTGCGCCAGCTCAGCACCGGCTCGAGACCGTCCGCCGCCGGGTCGTCCCCGAACGGCGACAGCCCGTAGATCGCGACGCCGCAGCGCGCGGCGTCGAACCGCGCCTCGGGCAGGCGCAGGGCCGCCGCGCTGTTCGCGATGTGGCATTCGAGCTCGCCCCGGTACGGGCCGACGAGCTCGCCGAAGCGCCGCACCTGCACGCGCGCGAACGCCGGATCCGTGTCTGCCGTCGCGAGGTGGCTCATCAGCCCGACGACGGCCCGCGCGGGCGCCGGCAGCTCCGAGACGCCGTAGCGGCCCATGCCCGTGTCGAGCTTGACGTGGACGCGCACGCCCTCCGGCAGCTCGCCGCCCGAGTACGTGACGTCGACGTTCGCTTCCTTTGCTCGACCGATCTCGTCGGCGTCCGTCGGGCCCATGCAGAGGATCCTCGCGTCCGCGAACGCCGTTCGCAGCTCGAGCGCTTCCGGGATCGTCGCGACACACAGGGCAGACGCGCCCGCGTCGAGCGCGGCGCGCGAGACGTCGACCGCGCCGTGGCCGTAGCCGTCGGCCTTGACCACGGCCCACAACGCTGCGCCGTCGAGCGCGCGCAGGAGCGTGTGGACGTTCCGGCGCAGCGCGCCGAGGTCGATCGTCAGCTCGGAGCGAGGCACGACGGCAAGGCTTCGACGACGTCGCTCGCGATAAGGCCGCGCTTCGGCCCGCGCGCCGCGGCGAGCCGGTGTACGAGCGCGCCTGCGGCCGCGGCCTCGCGAGCGGCCATCCCCTTCGCGAGGAACGCGGCGATGACGCCGGTGAGCACGTCGCCGGTGCCGGCGGTCGCGAGCGAAGGGACGTTGTCCCCGACGACCCACACGTCCGCGCCGGGCGCGCCGATGAGCGTGTCGGCGCCCTTCAGCAGCACGACGCAGCGAAAGCGCTCGACCGCGCGCGCGAGCGCCTCCAGCCGGTGCGCGTCCACCCACTTCGAATCGTTGCCTATAAGCCGGCCGAGCTCGCCGCTGTGCGGCGTGAGGACGGTCGCCGCAGCGCGCTCGAACGGCTCCAGCTCGTGCAGGCCGTCGGCGTCGACGACCGTCGGCAACTGCGTCTCCGCCAGAAGCTTGCGCACGAGCGGCTTCTCGTTGCGTCCGAGGCCAGGCCCCAGCGCGAGCGCGGACGCGCGCTCCGCGGCAGCGGCCGCGTCCTCGAGCGGCCGCTTGACCGCTTCGAGCACGAGCGTCTCGAGCGTCGGCAGCGCGTCGGCGGGCGCGGCGATCGCGACGTAGCCGGCGTCGGCGCGGAACGCCGCACGCGCCGTCAGCGCAGCCGCTCCCGTCGTTCCCCGCGCACCACCCACGACGAGGACGGAGCCGGCGGAGTACTTGTTGACCGGATCGCGTCTGCGGGGGATGCGCTCGAGGATGTCGCGCGTGACGAGCGCGTGCGCGGTCTCGCGCGGCTCGAGGCCGATGTCGACGACCATGACGTCTCCGGCGCGAAAGCGTCCGGGGCCGACGACGAGACCGACCTTGCGCCCGTGCATCGTCACCGTCACGTCCGCGTCGACCGCCGCACCGGCGACCTCGCCCGTCGACGCGTTCACGCCGGACGGGATGTCGACGGCGAGCACGGGCGCGCCCGACGCGTTGATCCGCTCGATCGTCGCCGCGACATCGTCACGGGGAGCGCCGCGCATTCCCGTGCCGAGGAGCGCGTCGATCACGAGGTCGGCGCCGTGCTCGACCTGCTCGAGGCCGTGCTCCTCTTTCAGCATGCGCGCGGCGATGCGGCCGTCGCCGCCGTTCGCGCCGCCCCCGGCGAAGAGGGCGAAGCGCCGCGCGTCGGGGAAGCTGTGCAGTGCTTCCTCGGCGACGGCGCGGCCCGCGCGCTCCATCAGCGTCGCGACGTCATGCCCCTCCTCGGCGGACCTCATCTCGTCCGCCGTGTAGAGCGGCTCCAGCATCAGCGCGGCGCGACGACGGCGACCGCCACCGCCAGCTCGCGGCTGTGCGTCATCGACAGATCGATGGCGCCCGCGGCGACGCCGTCCGCCCACGCTCGGGCGCGGCCGTGGAGCGTGACTCCCGGCTTGGGCCGCCCGACGATCTCGATGTCGCGCCACGCGAACGCCCGCGCGACGCCGAGGCCGAGCGCCTTGCCGACGGCTTCCTTGCCCGCGAAGCGGCCGGCGTACGACTCGGCGGGATTTTTGCGCGAGTCGCAGTACGCCCGCTCGGCCTCCGTGAAGCAGCGCTCTCGGAAACCGGGATAGCGGTCGAGCGCGCGTCGGATGCGGGCGATCTCGATCGCATCCACGCCGACCTTCACGCGGCGAACTCGAGCAGAATGGCCGCCATGCCCGGCGAGTCTATTCGCGTCACGAGAAGCGTCGTCCTACCCCTCTCGGAGGTCGAGTACCGCACGTCGCGCTCGAGCGGCCCCGGCGGGCAGCACGCGCAGAAGACGGAGACGCGCGTCGAGGCGCTGTTCGACGTCGAGCGGTCCGAGGCGCTCAGCGACACCCAGAAGCGCCGCGTCGTCGCACGCGCGGGGCCGACGCTGCGAGCGATCGCGCAGGACGAGCGGAGCCAGGCGCGGAACCGCGAGCTTGCGGTCGAGCGGCTCGTAGCTCAGCTTCGCGAAGCGCTGCACGTCCCGCGCAAGCGCCGGCCGACGAAGCCGTCGAAGCAGTCGGTCGAGCGCCGCCTCGACGAGAAGCGGCGCCGCTCGCAGCTCAAGCGTCAGCGGTCGACGCGGGAGGACTGACGCTACTCGGGCCGCGCGGCGAGAACGGCGTGCGCGTCCTCTGCGTCGGCCGCGTTGACGACGACCTCACGTGATCCGAAGCTCGACGTCGCACCGTCCATCGCGCCTGCGGCCTGGTTCGTCGGCCGGTGCATGCACCTGATGCCGGCGTCCCGGAGCAACCCGCAAAGCAGTTCCGCCTCGGCCTCGTTCCGCACCGTCTGAAGAGTCGTCAACTCCTGCACGCCGGAAGTATCGCGGTAGTTTTCGAGACTAGGGAGCGTCGCAACGGGTACGGTCGCACGATGCGGCGCGCGGTTCTCTTCGACGTCGTCGGGACGCTGTTCGACGTCACGCCCTTGCAGCGACGGCTCCGTGGCTCCGGGTTCGACGCCTGGTTCGAGCGGCTGCTCCACACGGCGACGTCGCTGACGCTCGCCGGCCGCTTCGAGCCGTTCGCGGACGTCGCGGCGTCCACGCTGAAAACGACGATCGCGAGGAACGGCCTGAGCGCCGACGCCGGCGAGGTGCTCGCGCTCCTGCAGGAGCTTCCCGCCGACAACGAAGCGGTCGCCGCAGTCGAGCTGCTCGACTCGAGCGGCGTGCTCGTCGGCGCGCTGACGAACAGCGGCGAGAAGCAGACGCAGAAGCTGCTCGAGGCGGCCGGGCTCGCCGATCGCATGGCGGACGTCGTCTCCGTCGAGGAGGTCGAGCTGTACAAGCCGCATCCCGCCGTCTACCGGCACGCGGCCGAGCGCCTCGGCGTCGAGGCGCGGGCGATCACGCTGATCGCCGCGCACGCGTGGGACGTCGTCGGCGCGAAGGAGGCCGGCCTCGACGCGATCTGGATCGACCGCGTCGAGCGGGAGTGGCCGTTCCCGAAAGGGAAGCCGCGCCGCGTCGCGCACGGCCTGCTCGAGGCGGCCGAGCTAGCGCTCGCGAAACGCTAGGACGCCGCCGGCGACCACGGCGGCTCCCGCGACAAGGGCGCCGGCGCGGGCCGCGCGCGTCGTCGCCTTCGCCTGCGGCGCCTGGGTCGCCCGGCCATGCGCAAGCTGCAGCACCTCGGCGAGGTGGAGTGCGCGCCGTCCCGTGCCCTGCTCGATCTGGGTCTTGCACGAGAAGCCGTCGGTGATCACGAGCACGTCGTCGTCCCCGCGACGGACGGCGGGAAAGAGCGCACGCTCGCCGCACGCGATCGAGACGTCGTAGTGCCCTTTCTCGTAGCCCCACGCGCCGGCCATGCCGCAGCAGCCGCCGTTCGAGGTCTCGACGTCGAGGCCCATCTTCTGGAGCAGCTCCTGGAGCGGCTCGAAGCCCGACGTCGCCTTCTCGTGGCAGTGGCCGTGCACGAGCGCGCGGCCTTCGAGCCGCGGCGGCTCGTACCCGTCGCGGCAGAGGAACTCCGCGAGGTGGAAGGACTGCTTGCACAGACGCTTCACGTCCTCGTCGTTCGGCATCAGCTTCGGCGCTTCGTCCTTCAGCACCGCGATGCAGCTCGGCTCGATGCCGACGATGGGCGTCCCCGCGCGGATCTCGTCGCGAAGCGTGCCGAGCACACGCTCGAGGTAGCGCCGCGCGAGGTCGAGCATCCCGTAGTCGTAGAGCGGCCGCCCGCAGCAGAGGTGCGCCCGCGGGATGACGACGTGGTAGCCCGCCGTCTCGAGGGCCTCGACCGCGGCGACGCCGACTTCCGGATGGAAGTGGTTGTTGAAGGTGTCGGCCCAGAGGATGATCTTCTTCCCCGTCGCCGGGCGTCCCGGCCGCGACACGAACCAGTCACGCAACGTCCGCGGCGCGAACTTCGGGAACTCGCGGT
>JBJMJE010000011.1:0-8054 GCA_045806505.1 Gaiellaceae bacterium | reverse complement strand
ACGCGAGCTGGGACGGCTACCTCGGCTACCGCGAGCACTTGTTCGACGCTACACGCAGATCCGCCCGCTCCCGAGCTCGACTGCACGCTACGTCGACGTGTTCCAGGCGGCGACGTTCTACGCCTGGCTCAACCACGGGTGCACGCTGGCCGACGAGGCGGCGCGCGACGAGTTCTTGAAGTTCGTGCCGTTCACGGCGGAGCTCGTACGACGGCTCTGCTCGGCATGAAGAGACCAACACCGCCGGAACGTGGCTACGCGACCGCGCTTAGGTCGGGGCTAGATCACACCGCGTGGCGAGCGTCGTCACGTCTGACGCCCGAAATGGCCGCGACTCTCCCCCGCCTCAACCGACGTCGTCAATTCGGCAAACGCGTCAGCGGGCCGCTATCCGTCATCGGCGGATCGAGGGTTCAAGTCCCGCCCGTCCGCTCAGCAAAGCGATGCGTGCCACGCAGGCGCCTCGCTTCGGCGCGGGGCGGAGCGACCAGAGGAGCTGCCCGTTGCCGTAGACGGTGGCGGCGAGGTTGATCGCCCACCTCCGCTGTAACTCCCGCCGAGGTGCCGGAAGGATCCCCGCGCAGCTCCTCCTCCTCGGACCATCGTTAGCGGCATCGATCGGCGTCGCAGTTCGTCGGTCCGTTGGACGACCGCCGCGGCGAGCACTGATTCGCGCGAGCAGCCGTCGCATCGTCACCCAGCCGGCGCGTCGACTGCGCGGCAAAGGACAGGGTCTCGCTGTACCTCCAGGCGTAACGGCCAGTTGCTAGGGATGGAGCGTTTATGGAATCCGCGGCCGCCAATAGGCGGCAATTCGGGGGCAGTCAGTCCCCTTCGTCAGCGGCCGCGCGTGAGCCGGTAGAGCACATGCGGAAGACCAACGTGTTCGACGTCCCGCTCGTAGGTCATGCCCAGCTTCTCCATAACCGCCCGCGACGCGGCATTGCCGTGGACGGTGAACGAGACCACGTCGTCGAACTCGAGCACGTCGAAGGTCGTGCGCACCGCCTCCCGCGCCATCTCGGTCGCGTAGCCGCGGTTCCAGTAGCCGGGGTGGATGAACCACAGCAACTCGACCTCGGGACGGTCGCCGATCGTCGTGTGCTGCACTCCGGTGTGCCCGATGACCTCGCCGCCGGGCAGCAGGACCGTCCACACACCGAAACCCCAGCGCTGCCAGTGCTCGATGAATTCCTCGAGCGTGGCGCGCGCATGATCCGGGGTGCGCAGGGCAGACGACCACAGCTCCTCCGGCGTGCGGCGATCGCCGTAGAAACGAACGTAGGCGTCCGCGTCGCCGTGCTCGGGCCGGCGGCCGACCAGACGAGCGGTCGTCACGTGATCCACAGCAGCGCGGCCCGGCATCAGCCGTCACCCGTTCCCCCGGTCGGTGCAACGTACGGCATTGATCCGCCGATGGTGTGTGAAGACGCCGTCGCGCGCAAGGGGCCAGTGATCAACGTGCTTGCCGCGCTCGCCGAGCAGCGCCAGCCGCGCGACCTGGGCCAAAAAGAACGGCGCCGCGGACCTTCCCGGCTTCGGCGTCGTCAGGGCGGGGTTTACGAAGCGCGGGCGAGGAGATTCGTGCTCGCCGGCGGCTACTTCGACGGGAGACCGCTCGCCTGTTTGCGAACAGACGCCAGGCCGCGAGTACGAGGCGGGTACAGCAAAACCATTTCGGGCTCTCGTTCCGACGAGGGTTCAAATCCCTCCCCCTCCGCCCTACGAAGCGGTGCGTCGCAGAAGACGCACCGCTTGAGCGATGTGCCCGCGTCAGCGGGCGACGGGCCGTCTCAGAGCCAGCAGCGTCGGCGCGATTGCGGCGACGACTGAGAGGAGTGCCGCGCCGACGAGGAAGGGCGCGAAGAGCCGGAGTGGAACGACGACGTGCCAATCCGGCTGGGTGGCCGGAAGTCGCCAGACCGCAGCGGCGACGATCGCCGCTCCGGCGGTGAGCCCGACGGCGGTGGTGACGGCGGCTTCCCAGGTGATCATCCGGAGGACCTGTCCACGCGTTGTTCCGACGAGCCGTGTCAACCGGATCTCGTGGCGTCGATCCGCGACGACCATCGCTGCCGTGTTCACGACCGAGATCGCGGCGTAGCCCGCGACGAGCACGATCAGGAGCCATACGATCCACGCTTGCTGCTGCAGCGACGAGTCGACCTCGTCCAGGTACTCGCCACGGGTGAGGACTGCGGCAGTCGGGACACGTTCGGCAAGCTGCCGTAGCCCGATGTCCGCTGCGCTGCCGCCGGTGACGTAGATCGCCTCGTCGAGGCCGACCACGGAGTGCCGATGTGCGAATGACGCTCCGAACACGAGGTCGCCGAGAGCAGCGGACCAGCGGTAGACGGCGCCGACGCTCACTTGCGCGTCCGCACCGTCGGGGAGCCGCACGCGGAGTGTGTCGCCGACGCCGAGCTGCGAGTCGCCGGCGAACTGCGTGCTGATCGCGACGGTGTTCCCGCGGACACGGGCGATCGATCCCTCACGCACGCCGAGGTCGAGCATCCGGCGGGCGCGCTGCAGGTCGATGCCGGCCGCGTTGCGGGGCTCGCCGCTGGTCTCCAGCCTGCGGTTCATGATGTACACGTCGAGGGGGATGACCCCTACGGCGCCGGTGACTCCCCGCAGCCCGCGGACGGCCCTTTCGAGCGACACGGGCAGCCCCGGGCCGTTGGATACGAGTACGCGGTCGGCCGTGAGACGCTCGGCGGTCTCGTGCTGCGCGGCCGCCCGTGAGCTGGCGGTCAGGACGATCTGGCTGCCGGCGATCGCGACGACGAGGGCGATCGCGGCGGCGACCGCGCTGACCCGCCGTCGGCCGCTCGTCATCGAGGTGCTCGCGAGCATCCCGGTCACACTCAGCCGGCGCAGCGGCCGCGAGAGAGCCGCAGCAGGGAGTGCGAGCACCAGTGGCCCGAGGAGTGCGATCCCGATCGCGAGGACGATCGCCATCGGGACGACGAGGGTTGTGAACGGAAGCCCGCCGACCAGCAGGAGCGGGATCGCTCCACCGGCCACGATCGCGAGCCCGAGCAGGCCGCGGACGATTCCGAGGCGTTCACGGCCATCCGACGCGTCGCGGAGCGCTTCACCCGGGCGGACCCGGCCGGCGCGGAACGCCGCCGCGATCACTGCGCTCTCGGCGAGGACGAGCCCGACCGAGAACGCGATCAGCATGGGAACGAAGCCCGAGTCGGGCCGCAGCGCGTCGGGTGCGATGCCCCGCTGGACGAGGACGGATGCGATCGACCTGGCGGCGAACACGCCGGCACCGCAGCCGGCGAGACCGGCGAGGATTGCGAGGACGAACGCTTCCGCGGCGATCATCCGCCGCACCTGACGCGGCGTCGCGCCGAGGGCCCGGAAGAGCGCGAGCTCGCGCCTCCGCTGGGCGATCATCAGCCCGAAGATGCCGGCGACGACGAAGATCGTGACCGCGCCTCCGTTGGCGGCCAGCATCGCCGCCAGGAAGATCGTCGTGTCGCGCTGCTCGGCGCGTGGGTCCCCCGCGTCCGCGCTCGACGCGTTGTTCCGACTCGCGACCTTGTACTGAGATCCGAGCGTCGCCTGCAGCCGATCGTGCAGGCTGCCGGGGTCGACGCCGGGGTCGGCGAGAACACCGATCGCGTTGACGCGGCCTGTCAGGAGTGCGAGCCGCGGCGCCAGATCGTCCTCGAAGAAGAACGCTCCCTGGCTCCGGTCTCCCGCGTTGTTTGCGCTGACGAGGCCGCTTACATGGAACGTGCTCACGCCTGCCGGCGTCGTCACGCGCAGGCGCTCGCCAGTTCGAACGCCCAACCGCTGCTCGACGACGATCTCGCCGTCGCGATGCGGCGCCGTTCCCTCGACCAGCGTGTACGGCGTGAGTTTGCGGCTCGACCAGCCATGGCCGAGCAAGCGCTTGGCGCCCGGCGCGCTTAGCTCCCGCCCAGTCGAGTCCGTAGCGCTGGCGAGGAAGGCGAGATCGCTCACCGCTGCGTGCACGCCGGCCACGGCCTGCACGCGCGCGACCACCGCGTTGCCCATGGGCGGTCGCGGGTACGGGTCGATCCTGCCCGCGTCAGGGCCGAGCGAGATCGTGCCGTTCGCGCTCACGACGGCGTCGAGGTTGGAATAGCGTCCGGCGCTCGAGGCAGACAGCGCGCCTGCCATGAGGGAGGCGGTGACGGCGGCGAGCGCGACGCCGATGAGGAGAGCAACAAACGCGCCGACCAGGGCCGGCCAGCGCACGCGCACGGTTGACAGGGCGAGGCGAAGCATCAGTCGCCAAGCTCGGTCATGCGCAGGGCGACCGTGTCGGCGGTCGGGGACTGGAGCTCGCCGGCCAGCTGGCCGTCCGCAAGAAAGACGACCCGGTCGGCCCACGCTGCGGCGGTCGGGTCGTGCGTCACCATCACGAGCGTCTGACTCCAGCGGTCGACCGACCGGCGGAGCAACTCGAGCACCTCGCCGCGGCTGCGGAGATCGAGCGCGCCGGTCGGCTCGTCGGCGAACAGCACCTCCGGCTGACTGACCAGCGCGCGCGCGATCGCGACACGTTGCTGCTGGCCACCGGAGAGCTGGGCCGGGCGATGCCGAAGCCGGTCGCCGAGTCCCACCCGGTCGAGGGCGTCGCGCACCACGTCCCGCTTCACGCGCCGACCGTCGAGGCGGAGCGGCAGGGCGACGTTCTGCTCGGCGGTGAGCGCCGGGAGCAGGCTGAAGTCCTGGAACACGAACCCGACGCGGCGCCGACGAAGTATCGCCAGCTCACGCTCGTTCAGGTCCCCGAGCGGGAGCCCTCCGATGCGCACCGTTCCCTTCGTCGGCCGAATGAGACCGGAGGCCGACTGTAAGAGCGTCGTCTTTCCCGACCCCGAAGGGCCCATGATCGCGGTGAACGTCGCGCGTGCGAACGTGAGGCTGAGCGCGTCGAGCGCGGCCACCTTGCTGCCGTTCGAGCCGTACACCATTGAGACGGCCTCGAGCTCCACGGCGGCGGACTCGCCGCGCGTCTGCAGGGACCGCTCGCCGGTCGCCACGACGAGCGGAACGAAGCGGCCGTGGCTTTCAGGCGCCGACGACTGCGGTTCCGCACGACCGGCTGCCGCCGAATCGAATGACCTCATGACTCCTCGCTCTCGGTGAAGGTGCAGGAACTGGACATGTATCCACCCTGCGGGCGCGGCGCCGTCACGACATCGGTGAGACCCCCTGAACCGAGACCCTGACGCTTCGACCGAGCCGGCCGCGACGATCTCAACACTGCGGCGCCGCGGACTTGTCCTCCGCGGCGCCAAGTTCGATCAGAACGTGCGTCAGCGCGCCCCGATGTTGTGTTTCGGAGTGTTGGTTACCGATCCACGCTCGGTAGAAGGGAGTCGACGGTTCGAGTCCGTGACAGGCTGTCGTTTTCTTCTTGCTCAGAGGGTGTTTCCGTTGTCGTGACGGCTACGACGGACGGCTGCGACGTCCATCGGACATCCAGGGCTTGGACGTCCGTCTTTTGGATGAAAGTCCGTGCTCTTCGGCGTACGCTGAGGCGATGGCTGTGGGGGAGCGGCGGTTCGAGGAGCTTGAGCGGGTTGTGGATGAGCAGGCGGCGCTGCGCCGGATCGCGACCCTCGTCGCCGAGGGTGCGACGGAGGCGGATCTCGCGGACGCGGTGTCGTCCGAGATCGGCGGGCTCTTCGGCGCGCAGAGTGCGACGGTTGTGCGTTGGGACGGCGACATGGTCCGGGTGATCGGGAGTTGGCGAGCAGACTCTGCGGACACGGGCCTCGCGGGTGCGGCGCTGAGCTACGGGGGCGACACGATCACGGCGCGGGTGGTCGAGACGGCGGCGCCGGCTCGTCTCGACTCTGCGGCCGATCTGAAGACGGAGTTCGGCCGCCAGCGTTGGGCGGAACTCGGCTTGGAAGCATCGATCGGCGCGCCGATCATGGTCGAGCGGAAGGTCTGGGGAGTCGTCGCCGCGTTGCGGAGACAGCCGGGCGACACGTTCGCGCAGGGTGACGAGGAGCGCCTGAGCAATTTCTCGGCGCTGGTGGCGCAGGCGATCGTGAATGCGGAAGCGCGCAGGGAGACGGCGGCGCTCGTGGCGGAGCAGTCGTCCCTGCGCCAAATTGCGATGCTGGTAGCCGCCGGGCGCCCGCAGGCTGCGGTTCTCGGCGCCGTGACCGAGGAGGCCGGGATGCTGTTCGGGGCGGAAAGTGTGAGCCTCGTCCGCTGGGAGGGGGTACAGGACGAGCTCGTCGTGGCCACGGCGTGGGCCGGAGCAGGGAGTACGCCTGTGCGGGAGCGGTCGCTGTATCACCCGGACCCGCACGGCCCGACACTCCGCGTGCTCGAGACGGGGGCCGCATGTCACGGAATCGAGTCCTCGCCGGAACGCGGGTCGGTGTCGGTGATCGCGGCACCGGTCATCGCCAGCGGACGGCTGTTCGGTGCGCTCACCGCCGTACGAGCCGCCGAGGACGCGTTCCCTGCCGGCGCGGAGATCAGGCTGCGCGGCTTCGCCGATCTCGCGGCGCAGGCGATCGCGAACGAGCGCGCCCAGGCGGAGCTGCGTGCGTCGCGTGCGCGGATCGTGCAGACGGCCGACGAGGCTCGCCGCCGGCTGGAGCGCAATCTTCACGACGGCGCGCAGCAGCAACTCGTCTCCGTCTCGCTGGCGTTACGGCTCGTCGAGCGGATGTTCGACTCCAATCCGTCAACTGCACGTGTCGTGCTGCACGAGGCTTCGAACGAGCTCGCCGACGCGATGCAGGAGTTGCGAGAACTCGCGCACGGCCTGCATCCAGGACTCTTGAACCAGCTCGGACTCGGGCCTGCTCTCGACGCGCTCTCCGCCCGCTCCCCCTTTCCCGTCGAGATCACCGACGTGCCCGAGGATCGTCTCCCCGGGCCGGTCGAGGCGGCGATCTACTACGTCGTCTCGGAGAGCCTGACGAACGCCGCGAAGCACGCGGCCGCCGCTTCGGCCACCGTGTCAGCGTTGTGCGGCGGCGACACCGTCACGGTCGAAATCGCCGACGACGGCACTGGAGGCGCCAGTCTCGACGCGGGCTCGGGCCTGCGCGGCCTCGTCGACCGGGTCGAGGCGCTCGGCGGCGAGCTCACCGTCTCCAGCCCGCGCGGCGCAGGAACGCTCATACGAGCCGAGTTACCCCTGAAAGAGCCGGCCGCGAGCGCTCCGGTGTTTCCCCCTAAACTGGCGGCAGATCTCTCGACCCTGTCGAGTGAAGTCTCGTGGGAGCCCGTCTGGGTGCTCGTCTCGGCCGAGGGGAACGGCGGCGAGGAGATGCTTTCCCTCCTCGGCGAGGAGTACGGCGCTGCGGGCGAGCGCGAAGGCAACTGGTGGAAGCTCACGATCCGGCCGATCGACCAATTTCGGCGCGGGACCATCATCTATCGCGTGATCCAGGCCTCACGCACCCTCGCCGACCGGCATCCCGAACTGACGATCTACCTCGTCACCGAGGACGGCAACCGCTGGAGACTGCCGCCTCCCTCGCTCCAGCCCGACTAGCTCGCGCGCTCGATCCTGCCCGAACTTCCCGTTGCCTCGATATCCCAGTCCTGGCCGAGCGCGTGCACGCCCCGCTCCAAGGCGCCGTCGCCCAAATCGAATCAGGCAGCAAGGGCACCCGCGTACGCGTACGGATGGTTGTAGACGTCAAGCGCTCGATCGCTGGGCGCCTCAACAGTGAATGACTCGCCGGTGCGAACGTCTTCGACGGCGACGGTCAGCCGGCCGGTGCAACGGCTCCAGAGCAGAGCGACGTCGATCCCGTTCGATGCGCGGTGGGCTAGCTCGGTCATGGCGGCGGCTCCTTGTCTTGATCGGCTTGGACAGATGCGAGCCTCACACGGCGGGGCGCGCCCGGCCAGCGAGACAACAGGCGTCTCGCGGTGGGGCAAGCCGTACTCGTCCCAGCGCCGCGCTCACGGTAGTCACGCCGTGTGGACGTAAACCCCGACCGGTTCGGCCTTCGTAGCGCCACCACACGCGTCCACTCGACGGTTCCTTACGCTTCACCAGCGTGTCTCGCTCAACTCCGCGT
>JBJMJE010000010.1:0-5453 GCA_045806505.1 Gaiellaceae bacterium | reverse complement strand
CATCGAGCGCATCCGCGCGAGCGCCGACGCTGACGAGCCGGTGAACGCGAGCTTCGGCGTGGCGGTCTACGGCGAGCAGGATGACTCCGACGATCTCTTCCGGCGCGCGGACGAAGCGATGTACGCAGCCAAGCGCTCGGGCGGCTCCGTCGCCGTCGCTGCCTGACGTTTTCCCGGCATCGCCTTCGTGTCAAGATCAGTGGCGACTGTGGCCACTCGTACCGCCGCTCAGGAAGAACGGCGCCGCCAGATCCTCGACGCAGCCGTGCGCGCCTTCGCGAAGAAGGGCTACCACGCGTGCCGTGTGAGCGACATCGCGGAGGAGGCAGGCGTCGCGTACGGGCTCGTCTACCACTACTTCGACTCGACGGACGCCGTCCTCGAAGCGGTCTTCCGCGAGATGTGGGGCGCGATGGTCGCCGCGATCAACTCGATCGAGTCGCTGGACGACCCGCCGCGCCAGCAGCTGCGGAAGTCGTGCGCGATCGTCCTGCGGACGTGGCGCGACTACCCGGACGTGGTGCGCGTGCTCGTGCGCGAGGTGGCGCGGAGCGGCGAGCAGCTTCAGCGCGAGGTGGAGGAGATCGCGCAGGCGTTCCAGGCACTCCAGCGCATCGTCGAGCGCGGCCAGGAGCAGGGGGAGTTCCGCGCCGACCTGTCGCCGAGGCTCGCCGCGTGGATCATCTACGGCGCCCTCGAGGAGATCCTCACCGGCTGGGTGCTGGGCCGGCTGCCGGGGTCGGAGGAGGACGTCCGCGAGGCGGAGGAGGTCGTTGTCGGGATCCTCTGCGACGGCCTCGTTTCGAGATAGAAAAACATACTTCTACGAACTGAAAGTCGGGCTACCCTGAGAGCCTGAAGCGGGTCTGGGGCACTCTCTCCGCGGCAGCGGTTTCCGTCTATCTCCTCGCGCTCGGCACGTCCGGCGC
Source organism: Gaiellaceae bacterium (assembly GCA_045806505.1). Lineage (GTDB taxonomy): Bacteria > Actinomycetota > Thermoleophilia > Gaiellales > Gaiellaceae > DASVFB01. The sequence goes on along the minus strand of JBJMJE010000010.1, from coordinate 4,524 downwards.
CGTCGCGTCCCCGACGCTGACCACATGGTGCGGCGGCAGCGGGGCGGCTGCCCGTGACCGGAAGCCGGATCTCGTCGCGGGGCCGCAGGTTCAGGTCGTCTACGCCCATCCGGCCGACGCGCCGGATCGCCTCGCTTCGCTCGCGTCGCCGATCGCGAGCGACGTCGCCGCCGTCGGCGCGTGGTGGCGCGGTCAAGACGCCGCGCGCGAGCCGCGTTTCGACCTGTACCCGTTCCAGGGCTGCGCGCCGGGCCCGGCGGCGCTCGATCTCCTCGACGTCACGCTGCCCGAGCCTGCCTCGTACTACGCGCTCCTCCCGACGCCGTTCACGAGCATCGTCGGCTCGCTGCCTTCCGAGCCGCGCCGCAAGTACCTCGTCTACTGGGACGCGCCTGTGTCCGGCACGGGCACCTGCGGCGAGGGTGCACGCGAGTACGCGCTCGTGTACGTGCAGTCCTGCTCCACGAACGTCGGCGACGGCGGCTCCGGCGCTGCGGTTGCCGCGCACGAGCTGCTCCACTCGCTCGGGGCGGTGCAGTCGGGTGCCAAGCACGAGTGTCCGGCGCCGGACACGCAGCACGCGTGCGACAGCAGCTACGACGTCATGTATCCGTACATCTCCGGGCCGATCGACAGCCTGTTCCTCGACGTCGGCCGCGACGACTACTACGGCGTCGGCGGCGCCTTCGACGTCCGGAAGTCGCCGTGGCTCGCGAGGCTCGACGTTCCGGCGCGCCCGGTGAACGTGTCGACGCTCGGCTCGGGCCGCGTCGTCTCGGACGCCGGCGGGATCGACTGTCCCGGGGCGTGCGCCACGTCGCAGGAGCAGGGCCTCCTGGTCATGCTCACGGCGAAGCCGCAGAAGGGCAGCAGGTTCGCCGGGTGGAGCGGAGCCTGCCGCGGGCGCGGCAAGTGCTACGTGACCGTCGGCAAGCGATCGGCCGTGCGGGCTCGCTTCATCAGCGTCCGGTCCACTCCTCGCGGGTGATCGCCCAGCGCTCGTGGTCGCGCCAGCGGCCGCCGATCTTCAGATACCGCGGCGAGTAGCCCTCGTAGCGGAACCCCGCACGCTCGGCGAGGCGCTTCGAGCGCTCGTTGTCCGGCTGGATGTTCGCCTCGAGCCGGTGGAGCTTCAGCTTGCGGAACGTGTGGCGGAGGACGAGCTGGAGGCCCTCGGCCATCAGCCCCTGGGCGGCCGTGGGTGCGAACGCGTAGTAGCCGAGGTACGCGCTCTCGAAGAACCCGCGCGCGATCTGGCTCAGGTTGTAGACGCCGGCGAGGGCGTCGTCCTCTTGCCGGCAGACGAGGAAGCAGCGTCCCGTCGCGTCCGACGCCCGGGCCAGGAACGCAGCGAACTCGCGCGGCGTCTCCGGCGCGTAGACCCAGGGGCGGTGCAGCTCGCGGCTCGCGCGGACGAGCCGGAGGAAGGTGTCGCGGTCGGACGGGCGCGGCGCGCGCAGGTAGGCGCGCCTACCTTGCTCGATCACTCCGCGCACGGTCTGTTACAGCTGCGGGGCAAGGATTCGAACCTTGACTACTCGGTCCAGAGCCGAGCGTCCTACCATTAGACGACCCCGCAATAGCGGGCCGCAATTGTAGCCCGGATCAAGTCTCGAGCCGGTAGATCGACACGAGACGCTTCTCGGCCTCGGTGTCGATGTGCGCCACGACCTCGACGTACGGCTCGAGGCCCGAGCCCCGTAACTTCGCCTTCAGCAGGCCGTCCACCTGGTAGATCCCCGACGAGTTGTTCATCAGGATCTCGATCAGGATCGGGCGTTGCTCGCCGTCCTTGATCTCGACGTCGTCGATCGCCGCGGCCGAGAGCGAATGGATCGAGACCGAGCCACGCTCGAACGGGATCCGGGAGCGGCCCTTCGCCATGTCGAGCGCGTCGGCGACGCGCACGATGCCGGCCTCGATCGTCAGCGGCTTGCCATAGTCGCGGTGGCTCGTGATCGCCTGCAGCACCTCCGAGACGATCACGGTGCGGTCGGGCTCGTCGTAGACGCCGTCGAGCAGCTCGCGCATCTTCGGCTCCGCGAGGAAGAGTGAGAAGTCCTCGTGGCCCTCGCGCTGAACCGCCATCCCGACGCAGTGGAGGAGCGCGCCCAGGACGACGACCACCTCGGCGTCGTCGCGCGTCATGCCGTAGTCAGAGACGAGGTTCGGCTCGATGCCGTGCTTGGTGAGCTGGCGCAAAAGCTTGAGCGCGATGTTCGTGACGATCTGGATGTGCACCCACGAGTGGTCGTTGATCTGCATGCGGACGACGGCGTTCACGTTCGCCACGTGCCACCAGCCCTTGACCTGCCGGTCCTCGTTGACGCGCTCGACGAGCGTGCGCAGCTTCCGGTTGCCGCGCACCGGCACGTTGATGCGCATCTGCTCGACGGCCTGCGCCGGTGTGAGACGCGTCTCGCGCTGCGCCTCCTCCGAGACCGGCTGCTCGATCCGTTGCTCTGTTTCCTTGTCGAGCGTCACGCCTCAAGCGTAGTTTCCGGCGCGAACGACGGAGGGGCCCCTACGCGCGGACCCCTCCTGCGTCTCCCGGCTCAGCCGCGCGTCAGCGGCACGTGACGCCCACGCACTGCGCGGCGTTTCCGTTCTTGGCGGTAGACGTTCTTGTTCGAGGCTCCTGCGTGACATCTGCCCGACACCTTGTTGTGCTCGATCTTGTTCTCGTTCGCAGCCGTCTGCACCTCGATGCCGCGCAACGTCTGGGTCACCGTCACGTGAGCGACCTTGTTCTCGTCGCGCCGACGAGATGGACGCCCTGCGTGAACTGCCGGATCGTCCCGTGCTCGATCTTCAGGTTGTCGAAGCCGCCGGTGTTGTCGATCCCGTCGTCCGTCGGCGCGTTGGCGCCGTCGCCGTCGATCACGCGCTTGCCGAGGTCGATCTTGATGTTGTTCGCACCGACCACGAGCGCGTCGCCCGGGCAGTTCGACAGGTCGTTCGAGACCTTGATGCTCTGCGTGATGACCTGGCCGCCTGCAGGTGTTTCGACGCCTGCGATCCCGGTGATCCCTCAGACGTGGCGGAGAAGACGCGGATGCCGCGCTCGCTCTGGACCGGCTCGATCTCGTTCGGGCTCGTCAACGTGCCGGTGCGCATCTTCAGCGCGGTTCACGAGCACAAGCTGCACTTCCACCTGATTCACGCGAAGGACGACTCGCCGATCGGCTACGAGAAGATCTGCAAGCTCGAGGACAAGCCGGTGCCGAGCGACGAGATCGTCAAGGCGTTCGAGTACTCGAAGGGCGAGTTCGTGCAGCTCACCGACGAGGACTTCGAGGCCGTGCAGGTCGAGGGCCAGCGCACGATCGACCTCGAGGACTTCGTGCCGTACGAGCAGATCGATCCGGTCTTCTTCGCGCACACGTATCTCGTCGGCCCGCAGGAGGGCGCCGAGCGGCCGTACTCGCTGCTCGTGCGCGCGATGGAGGACTCGGGCCTCGCGGGCATCGGCAAGTTCGTGATGCGGAACCGCCAGTACCTCGGTTGCCTGCACATCCGCAACGGCATCCTCACGTTGGAGCAGCTCTATTTCGCAGACGAGGTCGATGCGCCCGAGACGATCCTCCCGGACAAGCTGCCGAGCGTGGCGAAGCGCGAGCGCGAGATGGCGACGCAGCTCATCGAGAGCTTCTCCGGCGACTGGAAGCCGGAGAAGTACGAGGACACGTACACAGCTGCCTTGAACGACATCGTCAAGCGCAAGCGCAAGGGCCAGGAGGTGCATCGCGTGCGCGAGCCGGAGGAAGACGAGACGCCGGACCTGCTCGAGGCGCTGCGCCTCAGCCTCCAGCAGTCGCGCGGCGGGCGCACTCGGCGCAACGGCTCGTCGCGGAACGGCAACGGCACGTCGAGCATGACGAAGGACGAGCTGCAGAAGCGCGCCAAGAAGCTCGGCATCGAGGGTCGCTCGAAGATGTCCAAGGACGAGCTCGCGAAGGCAGTAGCCTCCGCTGAGTGACGCTCGACGAAGCGCTCGACGAGCTCTACGGAGTCGACCCGGACGCGTTCGTCGCAGAGCGCAAGCGGCTCGCCCGCGAGCTGAAGGACGCAGGCGATGCGTCCGCAGCCGACACGGTCGCGAAGACGCGGAAGCCGACGGTCGCGGCGTGGGCGCTGAACCAGCTCGCGCGGAAGCAGCGGCGCGACGTGGATCTCCTGCTCGATGCGGGCCATCGCCTCCGCCAGGCACAGGAGGGTGTGGTCGGCGGCGCCGACCGCGCGGCGTTCGAGCAGGCGCAGAAGACGGAGCGCGAGGCGCTGCGGCGCCTGACGCAGCAGGCTTCCGAATTGCTCGGCGGCGCGTCGTCCCAGGCGCTCGCGCAGATCGGCAGCACACTCAGGACCGCCGCCGTCTCCGAGGAGGGGCGGGAGCTGCTCGCGCGCGGCCGCTTCACGACTCCGCTCGAGTCGGAGGGCTTCGACGTGTTCGGCTCGCTGCCGACGCCGCCGGCGCGTTCGCAGGAGCGGGCGGCGCCGGCCGCGGAGAAGCGCAAGGCGAACGAG
>JBJMJE010000009.1:0-2853 GCA_045806505.1 Gaiellaceae bacterium | reverse complement strand
AGATTGCGAAGCAAATCGCAGGGTTTACTCCCGCCGAGGCGGACGACCTACGCAAGGCGATCGGCAAGAAGCTGCACGACCTGATGGCGTCCCTCAAGGAGAAGTTCCTCGAGGGCTGCGCGCAGACGGACACGCCGCCTGCCGTCGCGACCCAGCTCTGGAAGGACATGGAGTCCTCGCAGGACTACTCCTTCAACAAGGCGCACGGCGCCTGCTACGCGCTGATCGCCTACCGCACCGCGTGGCTGCGCGCGAACCATCCGAGCGAGTACATGGCCGCGCTGATCTCGTCCGTGATGAACACGAAGGACCGCGTGCCGTTCTACGTCAACGCGTGCCACGAGATGGGAATCGAGGTGCTGCCGCCCGACATCAACTTCTCGCAGTGCGACTTCGCCGTCGTCGAGGGCAAGATCCGCTTCGGCCTCAACGCGGTGAAGAACGTCGGCGACAGCGCGGCGCGCGCGATCGTCGCCGCGCGCGAGCAGGACGGACCGTTCGAGTCGATCTGGGACTTCACCGAGCGCGTCGACCCGACCGTCGCGAACAAGCGCGCGCTCGAGTCGCTCGTGAAGTGCGGCGCGCTCGACTCGACCGGCGCCTCGCGCAAAGGGATGTTCGAGTGCCTCGAGGCCGCGCTCGGGTGGGGCAACCGGCACGCAGCAGACCAGCTCGCGGGCCAGGGCTCGATCTTCGACCTCGGCTTCGACGACGCGGCGACGCGACCGAAGCACCATCCGCACATCCCGATCGACGAGTGGGAGAAGAGCGAGCTCCTGCGGCTCGAGAAGGAGACGCTCGGGCTCTACGTCTCCGAGCATCCGCTGTCGGGAGTGCGGGACCAGTTGCGCCGGAAGACGGAGCTCACGCTCGCCGAGCTCGAGCGCCGCCGCGACGGCGACGTCGTCACCGTCGGCGGCATCGTCGCCGGTCTCCGGCAGATCACGACGAAGAAGGGCGACCCGATGGTGTTCCTCCAGCTCGAGGACACGACGGGCAGCGCGGAGTGCGTCGTGTTCAACTCGACGTACGCGAACTCCCGCGAGCTCTGCGTTCCCGATCGCATCCTCATCGTGAAAGGGCGCGTCGACCACAAGGAAGGCGAGACGAAGCTGATCGCGCTCGACGTTTCCGCGTTCGAGGCGATTCCCGAGCGCCGCGATGTTCGCCTCCGCATCGACGCGCGGCAGGCGCGTGCGGGGATCATCCGCGAGCTTGCGCAGCTCGTGAAGGAGTTCAGCGGAGCCGCACCTGTGCTGATCGAGATGCAGACGTCGCAGGGGCCGCGCATGCTCGCGCTCGGCCCCGACTATCGCGTCGAGCCCGCGGCGGACTTCTTCGCGGAGGTCAAGGCGCTGCTCGGTCCCGCCGCCGTTTCGTAGGCTGCGCGGCGCGTCACGCGCGACGGCGTTTGGGTTCTGTAAAAGCTGGCTGCGAAGACCGCTGTCGAACCGGGCAAGGCGTCTAACCGAAGGTACTGTGAAATCCCCCGAGAAGGGGAGACCTAACTACCTCGAAATGCCGTAAGACGTGCCATACGGCGTAGAGGAAAAGGAGGGGCCAATCGTGACTGCGGCTGAATTGATCCATGACAGCGAGTTGACGCAGGTCGAGCGGTGGCGGATCGCCGAGCTCGAACGCGCCGGTTATGAGCCCCACGCTGCGAAGGCGCTTGCATCGAGGCTCGACGTCGACCTCCATCGTGCGGTCGACCTCGTGCATCGCGGCTGCGCGCCCGAGCTGGCGCTTCAGATCCTGCTCTAGAAGCGTTAACTCGCACGGCGCGCCCGCGCTGCGGGCAGAATCCCACACGTGCTGCTCCTGAGCATCCCGTCGCCGCATACCGGCGTCGTCCATGCAGGGCCGCTGGCGATCCGGATGTACGGACTGATGCTGCTGCTCGGCATCGCCGGCTGCATCTGGCTCACGGGGGTTCGCTGGGTGAGGCGCGGCGGCGACTGGGACCTCGTGTTCCGCGTCGCCGTCTGGGGCGTCGGCTTCGGGATCATCGGCGCGCGGCTCTACCACGACGTCACGTCGTGGTCGGAGGTCAAGGCGCTCGACGCGTGGTGGGCGCCGCTCGCGGTGTGGAAGGGCGGCCTCGGCGTGTGGGGCGGGATCCTCTTCGGCTGCATCGCGGGCGCCGTCGTCGTGCATCGCTCCGGGAACAGCGTCTTTCGGTTCATGGACGCCGTCGCGCCGGGCCTCCTGCTCGCGCAGGGAATCGGGCGCATCGGCAACTGGTGGAACCAGGAGCTGTTCGGCAAGCCGACCTCGCTGCCGTGGGGGCTCGAGATCGATCCCGAGCACCGGCCGGTCGACCACCTCTCGAACACCACCTTTCACCCGACGTTCCTCTACGAGCTCGTCTACGACCTCGCGCTGGTCGGCGTCCTGCTGCTCCTCGACCGGCGCTTCCGCTTCAAGCCCCCGGCGCTCTTCGCGCTCTACGTGAGCCTCTACACCTTCGGCCGCTTCTTCGAGGAGCTGCTGCGGATCGACCCGTCGCACCACTTCGCGGGGCTGCGCCTGAACGGCTGGGTCTCGGTCGTGGTCTTCGTCCTGTCGACGGCCTTCTTCATCTGGTGGCAGTTCTTCCACGAGCCGAGGGAAGCACCGCCGCCGCGCCGCGTCGCCCCGCCGCAGGGCCCGACGATGGCGATCCCGCGCGGCCGCCGCTAGCAGCCACTCGCGCCGCGGCCGGTCGCCCGGCTCTCGAGCCGCCTTGACATATCGACAGAAGTCGATACATTGACGTCTGTCGATATGAGTACTTGCGAGTGACGACGGAGACTGCGATTGCGTGTTGCGCGCCGTTGGGGGCGCCTGTCCTCGACGAGGCGGAGGCGCTCG
>JBJMJE010000008.1:0-22906 GCA_045806505.1 Gaiellaceae bacterium | reverse complement strand
CCGCCCAACCGACGAGCGGCGGGACGGCGCCGGCCGCCCCGCCGATGACGATGTTCTGCGGCGTCGAGCGCTTGAGCCAGCGTGTGTAGACGAGGACGTAGAAGAGGTTCCCCGCGAGCGCGAGCGCGGCCGTGAGCACGTTCACGGCGCTCGCGAGCAGCACGAACGAGCAGGCGCTCAGCGTCAGCCCGAACTCGAGTGCGCGCGCGGCGTCCATGCGCCCCGCGGCGACCGGGCGCTTCTCGGTGCGCTTGCCCATCAGCCGGTCGATGGCCGCGTCGAGCGGGTGGTGCCGTGCGCTGGCGCCGCCGCACGCGAGCGCCAGGCCGAGCATGGTCGCCGCGAGGAGCGAGAGCGAGGGCAGGCCGCGCGCGCCGATGACCATCCCGCACGCGCCGGTGAGCAGGAGCAGCGTCATGATCCGCGGCTTGGTCAGCGTCACGTAGTCGCGCCATGCGCCTGCCGCGACGCGCTCGCCGCGGAACGTCTGCACGCACGCCACGAGCGTCGCCGCGAACGCGAGCGCCGCAATGGTCGCGTGCAGCGGCTCGCCCTCCACGAGCGCGGCCGCGCCGAAGAGTGCGAGCGCCACGAGCGACGGCTTGAACAGCCGCGGCCGTGCGAGCTTTCCCGCGAGCACGAGCGCCACGAGCGGCGGCAGGGCGAGCGCCGCGAGGAGGCGGTGCTCGAAGCCTGTCGCGCCCGAGACGACGGCCACGAGCGTCGCGACCGCGGCCGCGATCCCGGTCAACCTCATCCACGCGCCGGCGCTAGAGCTCACCGCGCTCCTGGAGCTTGAGCCGGAGATCCCGAAGCGGCCGGGCGCTCGTCACGTACGGCACCGAGTCGAAGTTCTGCGGCGCCGGCGGCGACGCGGCGAGCCACTCGAGCGTGTTCGCGAGCCACGGATCGTTGCCCGCTCGGCGGCCGCTGCGTTGGGTACGGATCACGTTGACGAAGAAGACGAGGATGCCGAGCGCCATCACGAAGGAGCCCACGGTCGACATGAAGTTGTAGACCTCCCAGGTGCCCCCCTGCGAGTACGTGTACACGCGACGCGGCATCCCGAGCAGGCCGAGCAGGTGCTGCGGGAAGAACGTCACGTTCATGCCGATGAACATCAGCCAGAAGGTCCATTTGCCCAGGGTCTCGTTCAGTAGCCGGCCGAACATCTTCGGCCACCAGTAGTGGAGCCCGCCGAAGATCCCGAAGATCGCGCCGCCGAAGAGCACGTAGTGCATGTGGGCGACGACGAAGTACGTGTCGGTCACCTGCCAGTCGACGGGGAATGCCGCGAGGAAGATCCCGGTCAGGCCGCCGATCGTGAAGACGGCGACGAACCCGAGCGCGAACAGCATCGGCGTGTCGAAGCTGATGTTCCCCTTGTAGGTCGTCGCGAGCCAGTTGAAGATCTTCACGCCGGTCGGCACGGCGACTGCGAGCGAGCTGATCATGAAGAAGCCCTGCATCCAGTAGGGCAGGCCGACCGCGAACATGTGGTGCGCCCAGACGAGCATCGAGAAGAAGCCGATGCCGACGGTGGAGAGCGCGACGGCCTTGTAGCCGAAGATCGGCTTGCGTGCGAAGACGGGAATGATCTCCGACACGATCCCCATCGCCGGCAGGATCATGATGTAGACCTCGGGGTGGCCGAAGAACCAGAACACGTGTTGCCAGAGGACGGCGCTTCCGCCGTGGTTGGGATCGAAGAAGTGCGTGCCTGCGTGGCGGTCGAGCAGCAGCATCGTCAGCCCGGCCGACAGCGCGGGCAGCACGAAGACGAGCATCACCGCGTACACCTCGATCGTCCAGACGAAGAGCGGCAGCCGCATCCACGTCATGCCCGCGGTGCGCATGTTGTGGATCGTCGCGATGAAGTTGATCGCGCCGGCGAGCGAGGCGATCGTCAGCAGGTGCAGCGAGAGGATCCAGAGGTCGACGCCGTGCCCCGGCGAGTACCGCGTCTCCGAGAGCGGCGCGTAACACGTCCAGCCGCACCGCGCGGCGCCGCCGGAAGCGAAGAAGCTGAGGAAGAGCGTAAGGCCGCCGAAGAGGAAGAACCAGTACGACATCGCGTTCAGACGCGGGAACGCGACGTCTCGCGCGCCGATCATCAGCGGGACGATGAAGTTCCCGAAGCCGGCGAGGATCGGGACGACGACGAGGAAGACCATCACCGTCCCGTGCAGCGTGAAGAGCTCGTTGTAGCTGTCCCGCGTGATGAAGTGCTCGTTCGGCGTCGCCAGTTGGCCGCGCATGAGCATCGCGAGGATCCCGCCGCCGACGAAGAAGAGCAGACTGGTCGAGATGTAGAGGATCCCGATCTGCTTGTGGTCGGTGGTGACGAGCCAGCGCGCGTAGCGCCCCTCGTACCAGGGCGGCCTCAGGGCGACGGGCTGCGTGTCAACGGCCATTCGTCTCGCCTCCGCCGGCCTCGCCTCCGAAGCGGGTCTTGAGATAGCCGGCAACGGCGTTGATCGTCTGGCTCGTCCAGGTGAGCCCGACCGCCGGCATCTTTCCCTTGCCGTTCTTTACGAGATCGCGCAGCGCTTTTGGATCCTCCAGCGTCGGGCTCGCCGAGATCGCCGGGCCGATCAGCCCCTCGCCGCGGAAGCCGTGGCACGTGGCGCAGACGCCGATGAACGCCTCCTTGCCGACGCCTGCGGGCGCGGGATTGCCGCTCGTCACGCGCACGAAGCCGTGCATCGCCGCGTGCTGTATGCCGCAGAACTCGGCGCAGCGGATCGGGTAGTTGCCGGCCTTCTCGGCCTGGAACCAGGTGTGGTTCGTCTTGCCGGGAATCGCATCGATCTTGCCGCCGAACGCAGGCACCCACCAGCTGTGAGCGACGTCGGCGGACGTGACGTCGAGCGTGACGACGCGGTCTTTCGGCACCGTCAGCACGTTGATCGACTGCCGCCCGCCGGGATACGTGAACAGCCAGTAGAACTGGTACGCCTCGACCTTGATGTTCGTCGCGGCACCTGCCGCGGAGGCCGGCGGCGTGTTCTTGATGCCCGGCAGCTTGTAGAAGACGAAGCCGACGATGACCGCGAGCAGGACGACCGGCACGACCGTCCAGACGACCTCGAGTCGCGTGTTGCCGTGGAGTTGCTCGGGCTCGAGGTCGCGCCGGCGCCCGCGCCGCCGGTAGCGGATCACGAACAGAAGGAGCGTGCTTTCCACGATCAGGAACACGGCGCCCGTGATCCCGAGGATCAGCCAGTACGCGTCGGTGATGCGGTGGCCGTTCGGCGAAACGGGCGCGACGGGCGAGATGCCTCCGTTCTCCGCCGCGGCGACGCCCGCGAGCGCGAGGGCGCCTGCGAGCGGAAGCGCGAGGGAAAGCAGTCGCCGGCGCACGGACGGGTGGCATTCTACGAGCGTGGCGTCCGAGGAAGCGCGGGTCGAGATACCGACGCATGTCACGGGCGACTTCGAGGTCTTCCTCAACGGCGTCGCGCAGGTGGAGGGACGCGACTACCGCCGTGACGGGAGGACGCTCGTCTTCGAGCGGCCGCTCGCGAAGGAAGGCCGGCTCGGCACGATCCGCTGGCTGTCGATGCTGGCCGGCGTCGCCGGTACCTACCGGCAGAACGACTCGGTGGACGTCGTCTACGAGTCGGGGGGCAAGCGACTCGTCGCGACGGATCTGCCGATCAAGCGAGGCTAGACGGGAGGTACTGCCATGCCCAGCTGGATGCGCCGCCGAGTCACCTACGCCAACGTGATCGCGACGCTCGCGCTCTTCCTCGCGCTGAACGTCGGCGCGTACGCCGCGATCAAGATCCCGGCGAACAGCATCGGCTCGGCGCAGCTGAAGAACAAGGCCGTGACGCCGAAGAAGGTCTCGCCCGCGGCGGTCAAGCTCTTCAAGGGCGCGAAGGGATCGAAGGGAGCCAAGGGCCTGCCCGGCCCCGCGGGCGCTCAGGGCCCGGGCGGCACGGCGGTCGCATTCGCGGCGGTCGGCGCAGGCGGCACGACGGTGGCGTCGCAGACGAAGAACGTCGCCGACGCGAACATCAAGCACCCCGCCTCGGGCGTGTATTGCTTCGAGCTTCCGTTCACTCCGAAGAACGCCGTCGTCAACGGATCGAACCTCGGCGGAGCCAATGACACGCTGCCGACGGTGTACGTGAGGCGGCCCGGCGACCCGCCGCCCGACGACTGCACGGGGAACGACAACGTGCGTGTCAGGACGCTCGACCTGGACGGGAACCCCGGCACCGTGTCCGCGATGTACTCGCCGGCGCTGCGGGACCACGATTTCTTCATCTGGTTCGAGTGAGCAAAACGTAGGTGGCGCTCTCCGCGCTTGCGCTCGCGCTCGGTGCGGCGACGCTGCACGCGGTCTGGAACCTGCTGCTCCGGCGCTCGAGCGATACGGAGGCGGCGACCGCCGTGTCGGCGATCGCGTTCGTGCTCGTTCTCGCGCCGTTCGCGGCGGCGAGCTGGGACGTCGACGCTGAGGCCTGGAAGTACGTCCTGCCGTCCGGCGTGCTCGAGCTCCTCTACCTCGCGCTGCTCGCGGCTGCCTACCGGCGCTTCGAGCTGTCGCTCGTCTATCCCGTCGCGCGCGGCCTCGCGCCGGTCGCGGCGCTCGTCTACGCGGTCGCAGTCGTCGGCACCGATCCGTCGGCGGGCGAGATCGCAGGCGTCGTCGTGGTGGCAGCGGGCGTGCTCCTCGTTCGCGGCGCCCGCGGAAGCCGCGGCGCCGCGCTCGGGCTCGCGATCGCCGCGGTGATCGGCGGCTACACGGTCATCGACCGCTACGGAATTCAGCACGCGAATGCGTTCTCGTACGCGTTCCTGATCCTGCTACCGGCTGCGGTCGTCTATCCGCCGTTCGTGGGGCTGCGCCGCGTCCGCTCGTCGGCCGTGCCGGTCAACGTGCTGGTCGGGGTTCTCTCCGCGGCCGCATACCTGCTCGTGCTGCTCGCACTTCGCCGCGCATCGGCGCCCGCAGTCGCGGCGGTGCGTGAGACGGGCGTCGTCATCGCCGCGGTTCTCGGCGCCGTTTTCCTGCACGAGCGTGTCGGCGTCGCGCGTTACGCCGGGGCGCTAGTCGTCGTTCTGGGAATCGCCCTGCTCGCGCTCGCCTAGACCCTTCAGCTCGGCCTCGAGCTTGTAGCCGACGCCGTAGCGCGTCTGGATGAAGGTGTGCCGCGCGGCGCGGCTGTCGATCTTGTCGCGCAGGCGCCGGACGAAGACGTCGACGGTGCGGTCGCGGCGCGACTCGCGCCGCCCCCAGAGCTTCTGGAGCAGCTCGTCGCGCGTCACCACGCGCCCGCGGTCGAGCGCCAGCTGGTAGAGGAGGCGGAACTCCGTCGGCGTCAGCTCCGCGCTCTCGCCGTCGACGTACGCCTGCACCTCGCGCGGGTCGATTCGCAGTTCCTCGATCTCGATCGGCTCCCCTCGCGTTGCATCCGGCGCGCGGACTCCTCGCCGCGCCGCGGCGTTGACTCGCGCGACGAGCTCCGCCATCGAGAACGGCTTGACGAGGTAGTCGTCGGCGCCGATGTCGAGCGCGTGGATGCGGTCGTGCTCGGTGCCGCGTGCGCTGACGACGAGGATCGGCGTGCCGATGCCGTCCGCACGTGCCTGCTCGATCACGCTCCAGCCGTCCCGCTGCGGGAGCATCAGGTCGAGCACGACGACGTCCGGCGCCTCGTAGCGCATCGCGGCGAGGCCCTGTTCACCCTTCGCCGTCCACCTCGCTTCGTGCCCGGCGGCCGTCAGGTGGTCGCGCATCGACTGCGCAACGATCTCGTCGTCTTCGACGATCAGCACCTTGGCCATACTGGGATCATGGCCGAGCCGGAACACATCGACCCCTTCGAAGAGCTCCGGATCGGCTTCACCGCGGCCGTCTCGCACGAGTTGCGAACGCCGCTCGCGCGGCTGCTCGCGCTGCTCGACAGCGCGACGCTGCCCGCTGCCGACACGCAGGCGCTGGTCGCGCAGGCGCGCGAGGAGGTCGAGGCGATGGCGGAGCTCGTCGACGACGTCCTCTTCCTCAGCGAGCTCGAGACCGGGCGCGCGGTCGTCGGCCTCGGTGACGTGCGGATCGCGCCGATCGTCGACGAGGTGGTCGCGGCGCTCCAGCCGAGCGCCGAGCGGCACGGGCAGGAGTTCGTCACGTTGGTCGCGGAAGGCGTCACGGTCGCCGTGCGGCCGCGGATGTTGCGCGTGCTGGTCGAGAACCTGCTCGCGAACGCGATTCGCTACGCGGGCGACGGCGCGCGCGTCACCGTCTCCGCGCGCACCGAAGGCGACGTCGTGCTGCTCTCGGTCGCGGACAACGGCCGCGGCGTTCCTAGAGGCGAGTTGCCGCGGCTCTTCGAGCGTTTCTTCCGCGGCGACCGCGCCCGCACGACGCACGGCTCGGGCCTCGGGCTCGCGATCGTGAAGCACGTCGTGACCCAGGCCGGGGGCGATGTCGAGGCGCGACCCGGCCCGGGCGGGCTCGGCCTCGAGGTGCGCTGCACCTTCCCTCGGTAGGCCCCGCGGTAGCTCGTCATACTGCGCGCCTCAGTGGCGCGAATCACGCTAGTCCCGCAGCGGCGCGAGTTCTACGACCTCTACAACCAAGCCGCCTCGAACAACGTCGCGATCGCGCGTCTCCTCGTGCGGCTCCTCGAGAGCTTCCCGAACGACCGCGACACGCTCGCGCGCGACATCAAGGAGGCCGAGCACGAGGGCGACCGCCTGACGCACGAGGTCGTCGACCTGCTGAACCGCACGTTCGTGACGCCGTTCGACCGCGACGACATGTACCGCCTCGCCAGCGCGCTCGACGACATCTGCGACCACATCGACGAAGCGACCGGGAACATCCTCGGCTACGGGGTCACGGCGATCCGGCCGAACGCGCGGCAACAGGCGACCGTGATCGAGCGCGCGGCCACGAAGCTGCAGGAGGCCGTGGGCAAGCTCGAGGGCTTCAAGGACTCGAGCCGCGAGTTGATCGAGCTGCGGGAGCTCGAGGACGAGGGCGACAGACTGAACCGCGAGGGGATCGCCGAGCTGTTCGCGTCGGGCGCGGACGCGATCTCGATCATCCGCTGGAAGGACATCCACGAGCAGCTCGAGGAAGCCGTCGACGCGTGCGAGAACGCGGCGGACGTGTTGGAGGCGATTCTCGTCAAGAACCGCTGAGCGTGGAGTCCGCGCTCCTCGTCATCACGGTCGTCGTGGCCCTCGGCTTCGACTTCACGAACGGCTTCCACGACACCGCGAACGCGGTGGCGACGTCGGTCTCGACACGCGCGCTCTCGCCGCGGCTCGCGGTGCTCATTGCCTCGATCGCCAACCTCGCCGGCGCGTTCGTCACGACGGCCGTCGCGACGACGGTCGGCAAGGGCATCATCGACACGAACCTCGCGACGACGAAGACGGTGCTCGCGGCGCTGGTCGGCGCGATCGCCTGGAACCTGCTCACGTGGTGGCTCGGCCTGCCGTCGAGCTCGTCGCACGCTCTGATCGGCGGCCTGATCGGCGCCGCCCTCGTCCAGTCCGGCCTGGACGGGGTCGAGTGGCACGACATCGCACACAAGGTCGTGATCCCGGCGGTCATCGCGCCGGCGATTGCATTTGCCGCCGCCTTCGCGCTGCTGCTGGCGATCTACTGGATCTTTCGCTGGATGACCCCTGGAATCGCCAATCGGACGTTCCGGTTGGGACAGCTCGGCTCGGGAACGTGGGTCGCGTTCACGCACGGGTCGAACGACGCGCAGAAGACGATGGGGGTGATCGCGCTCGCACTCTTCACCCACGGCTCGATCGACCACTTCTACATCCCGACGTGGGTGAAGGTCAGTGCCGGCGTCGCGATCGCCGCGGGGACGTACGTCGGCGGCTGGCGCATCATGCGGACCGTGGGCCAGCGCATTTACAGCATTCAGCCGGCGAGTGGCTTTGCGGCCCAGGCGACCGCGGGCTCGACGATCTACCTCGCGACGCACCTCGGGTATCCCCTGTCGACGACGCACGTCGTGTCCGGCGGCGTCATCGGCGCCGGAGCGACTCAGCGTCTCTCCGCCGTGCGGTGGGGCGTCGCCGGCAACATCGTCGTCGCATGGGTGCTGACCATCCCGGCCGCCGCCCTCGTGGCCGCGCTCATCTACTGGCCGGTGCAGGCGGTGTTCTAGACGGACAGGTCCCAGGGACTGTCGCTGGGACCTGTCCGGAACAAGCGCGCTAGCCCTGAACCTTCTTGAGCGTCTTCTCGGACGCGCTCAGCACCACCGGAGGAACCTGGACGAAGCGCAGTCCGGGGCCGTACTTCTTCACGCCGCCCGTGAGCCCCCAGAAGACGAACTTCCGCAGCGCCGCGGCGTTCTCGCTCTTCGTCGGGAGGATCACGTACGTGAAGGTGGAGATCGGGTACGCGAGCGGCGCGCCCTTCGGATCGACGATCGAGATCTTGTTGTCCGGCGTCACGCGCTTCACCGTCGCCATCGCCGCCTTGATCTGCGCGCTGCCGGGGAGCTGGTACCTGCCCGCCTTGTTCCTCACCGAGAAGAAGCTGAAGTGGCTCTTGACGGCGAACGCGACGTCGACGTAGGTGATCCCGCCGTTCGTGCGCGAGAGCACGGCCGAGACGCCTGACGAGCCGCGGCCGCCGACGCCGGAAGCGAAGTTGACCTGCGTGCCGACGCCGACCTTCGACTTGAACTCCGGGCTGACCTTCGCGAGGTAGTCCGTCACGTTGTACGTCGTGCCGCTCGCATCCGAGCGGAAGATCGGCGTGATGTCGGTATCCGGAAGCTTGACGCCGGGGTTGAGCTTCTTGATCGCCCCGTCGTTCCACTTCTTGACCTTGCCGAGGAAGATGTTCGCCAGCACCGTGCCCGTGATCTTCAGGTGCGGCGGCACGCCGGGAAGGTTGTAGGCGATCGACGTCCCGGATGCCGTCCACGGGATCTGCACGCAGCCGTTGCACGCGTGGAACTGATCCGGCGAGAGCGGTGCGTCGCTCGCGCCGAAGTCGACGCTGCGGTTCGTGATCGCGGTGATCCCCGCGCCCGAGCCGACCGGGTTGTACTCGACGTTGACGCCGGTCGCAGCCTCGTACGGCTGCTGCCACGTCTGGACGAGCGGCGAGACGAACGTGCTGCCCGCGCCTTTCAGCGTGAGGCCTTTCGATGTCGCCGCCGCGCTCGTGGCGAAGACCGCAGCGACCGCAATTGCCGTGAGGGCAACGAAGTGCTTCAAGATCCTTCTCCTCCTGAGTCGGGTGATCGCGGCAAGCTTCGCGACGCGCCTTCGGGGCGTGGGCAAAGGCTCGGTGCCGTTCCGGTGACGAAGTGGTGAACGGCCGCTTCACGCCCGGCGACGCGCACTACTGTCGGGCTCGTGGGCGCACCCGCGGCACCGACACCGCGGCGCATCGTGGTCTTCGGCCGTCGCCGCGTCAGCGATCGCATCGGCGACGGCGCGCTCTACGGCGTGACGGCGGCCGCGGCGGTGACCGCAGTCCTCGTCGTCGGCCTGATCGCGTACGAGCTCGTCAAGCAGGCCTGGCCGGCGATCGAGGAGTTCGGACTCGGCTTCGTCACGTCACGAGCCTGGGATCCCGTGAAGCTCGACTTCGGCGCGCTCGACTTCATCTACGGCACCGCGTACACGTCGTTCCTCGCGGTGCTGATCGCCGGGCCGCTGGCCATTGGCATCGCCCTGTTCCTGAGCGAGATCGCGCCCCGCGGCGTGCGCGGCGTCATCGGCACCCTCGTCGAGCTCCTCGCTGCGATCCCCAGCGTCGTGATCGGGCTCTGGGGCATCTTCGTGCTCGGGCCGTTCGTCAGCGATCACCTCGGCCCGTTCCTGCAGCGCACGCTCGGCTTCCTGCCGTTCTTCAAGGGCGACCCGCAGCTCACGGGCTACCTGCCGGCCGTGATCGTGCTGACGATCATGATCCTCCCGATCACGGCGAGCGTGGCGCGCGAGCTCTTCCTCTCCGTGCCGGACGACCTCGAGGAGGCCGCGCTCGCGCTCGGCGCCACGCGCTGGGAGATGATCCGCGGCGTCGTCCTGCCGCACACGAAGGGCGGGCTCGTGGCCGCCGTCATGCTCGGCCTCGGCCGCGCGGTGGGCGAGGCGATCGCCGTCACGCAGGTGATCGGCGACACGCTCGGGATCCACGTCTCGCTCTTCGAGAACGGCGACACGCTCGCCAGCCGCATCGCCTCGCAGTACCAGGGCGCGCCGGACGAGCTCCACATCGCGTCGCTCGTCTACCTCGGCCTGGTGCTGCTCGTCTTCTCGCTGGCGACGAACATCGCAGCGCAGCTGATCGTCCGCAGGTTCGAGTTCCAGCGAATCGGAGCCGACTGATGGACGAGCGCGAGGCGTTCTCGCTCGGACCGACGCGCCAGCTGCGGCGGCGCAAGGCCGTCAACCGCGTTATGGAGCTGCTGATGGTGACGGCGGCGCTGCTCGCCGTCGCCGCGCTCGTGCTCGTCGTCCTGGCCGTGGTGTCGCGCGGGTACAAGGCGATCTCCTGGGACTTCTTCACGCAGCCGCCGGCGACCGGCTTCTTCGACAGCGGCGGCGGCATCGCGAACGCCATCGTCGGCACGATCGTGATCGTCGCGTGCGCGACCGTCTTTGCGCTGCCGCTCGGGATCCTGATCGCGATCTACACGCACGAATTCGCCCCCGCGAGGATCCGACGCTTCGTCAGCTTCGCGCTGGACCTGCTCAACGGGATGCCGTCGATCGTCATCGGGATCTTCGTCTACGGCCTGATCGTGCTCGCGCACGGGCAGAGTGCCGTCGCAGGCGGCGTCGCGCTCGCGATCCTCATGCTGCCGCTCGTCGCGCGCGCGACGCAGGAGGTGCTCGCGCTCGTGCCCTCGTCGCTCCGCGAGGCGAGCTTCGCCCTCGGCGTCAGCCGCTGGCGCACCGTCGTCGGCGTGATCCTGCCGCTGAGCCTCGGCGGAATCCTGACGGGAACGACGCTCGCGATCGCGCGCGCGGCGGGCGAGACGGCGCCGCTGCTCTTCACGTGCGCGTTGACGACGAACCAGGTGAGCTGGGATCCGCGCGACGCGCTGCAGTCGATTCCGCTGACGATCTTCCAGGACCTGGAGAATCCCGATCCCGCGCTCCACGAGCAGGCGTGGGCGGCCGCGCTCGTCTTGATGACGTTCGTCCTCATCGTGAGCGTCCTGTCGAAGGTCGCGCTCGCGCGCAGTCGCAGGAAGCTGTCGAGGTGAACCAGGTGAGCGAGTTGAAGGAGGATACGATCGCACCCGTGACGCCGATCGAAGTCGCGCAACGCGAGAGCGTCCCGACAACCCGCAAGGAAACGGTGTTCGACGTTCGCGAGCTCTCGGTGCTCTACGGCAAGAGCCCGGCGATCGCGGGAGTCAACCTCGAGATCTACCGCAACATGGTGACCGCACTCATCGGCCCGTCCGGCTGCGGCAAGAGCACCTTCATCCGCACGCTGAACCGGATGAACGACCTCATCGCCGGCGCACGGATCGAGGGCGAGGTGCTCTATCACGGCCAGGATCTCTACGGCTCCGGCGTCGACCCCGTCTCGGTGCGCCGGTGGATCGGGATGGTGTTCCAGAAGCCGAACCCGTTCCCCAAGTCCCTCTACGACACCGTCGCCGGGGGCCCGCGGACGCTCGGCATGCGCAAGGGTCTCGACGAGCGCGTCGAGCGCGCGCTCACGCAGGCCGCGCTGTGGGACGAGGTGAAGGGGCGGCTGAAACGGAGCGCGCTCGCGCTCTCCGGCGGCCAGCAGCAGCGGCTCTGCATCGCGCGCGCGCTCGCCGTCGAGCCGGAGGTGATCCTGCTCGACGAGCCGGCGTCCGCGCTCGACACGATAGCGACGTCGAGCATCGAGGACATCGTCCACGAGCTCAAGCGCGACTACACGATCGTGATCGTCACGCACAACATGCAGCAGGCCGCGCGCGTCGCCGACATGACGGCGTTCTTCAGCCTGGACGTGCACGAGGACGGCTCGCGTAACGGCGTCCTCGTCGAGTACGACGTGACGCAGAAGATCTTCACGCAGCCGGCCGACGCGCGGACCGAGGGGTACGTGACCGGACGCTTCGGATGAGGATCTCGTTCCAGCAGGAGCTCGACGGCACCGAGGCCACGCTCCAGGAGGAAGGCGAGCTCGTCCTTCGCGCGCTGCGCGGCGCACTCAACGCTTTGTGGGAGCAGGACAGCGAGCTCGCGGACGAGGTGATCTCGTTCGACGACGAGATCGACGAGACGTACGCCCGGATCCACCACGGGATCGAGGTGCTGCTCGCGCGGCAGACGCCGGTGGCGAGCGACCTGCGCCTCGTGCTCGCCCTGCTCCACTCGAACCTGCACCTCGAGCGCATGGGCGACTACTGCGTGACGATCGCGAAGCTGATGAAGCTCGTCTCCAACGTCGAGCCGGAGCCGGCGCTCGTCGACGCGTTCGCGGACATGGGCACGCGGGCGGAGGGAATGATCCGCGTCGCGCTCGATGCGTTCGCGCAGCGCGACCTCGCGCAGGCGAGCTCGCTCGTGGAGCTCGACGAGCTGATCGACCGCGCTAACCGGCGCGTCGTCGGGCAGGTGCTCGCCCTCGCGGCCGATCCGGAACGGCTCGAGTGGGGGCTGCGGATGATCACGGTGTCGCGGTGCCTCGAGCGGATCGGCGACCACGCCGTCGACATCGGCGAGCAGGTCGCGTATCTGGTGACGGGCGAGTTCCGCGAGTTCACGGACGCTTCGAGGGGCTAGAACGTCGCCGAGCGGGCTCCGCTGACGATCACGATCACGACTGCCGCAGCCAAGAGGAGCCGGTAGATCACGAACGGCGTGTAGTCGTGCCGCCGCACGTAGCCGAGCAGTAGGTCTATCGCGATCAGCCCGACCGCCGTGGCGGCGAGCGTGCCGACGATGAACGGACCCGTGGAGCCCGCCGGCAGCGACTCGAGCAGGACGTGCTTGACGCCCTTGTAGAGGACCGCGCCGAAGACGACAGGCACGAGCAACAGGAACGAGAAACGCGCCGCCGCGTCCCGGTCGAGCCCGCTGAAACGCCCGGTCGTGATCGTGATGCCCGAGCGTGAGACCCCGGGCATCAGCGCGAGGATCTGCGAGACGCCGATCGCGAAGGCCGTCCCGACGCCGAGGCCGTCGAGCCCGCGGCGCTGCGGCTGCCGGTCGGCGATCCAGAGCAGCACGCCGAACACCGCGAGGAAGATCGCGATCTGCCACGGCTGACCGAGGTGCGACTCGATCGTCTCCTCGCCGGCGGCGCCGGCAAGCGCGGCCGGGATCGTTGCGAAGAAGACTCCCCAGGCGAGGCGCTCGTCGGGCGTCTTCACGCTGCGGCGCGCGACCGAGTGGAACCATGCGCGCACGTAGCGCACGATGTCGTTCCAGAAATAGGCGACGACCGCGACGAGCGTGCCGAGGTGCAGTGCGACGTCGAACGTCTTGTTGAAGCTCTGATGCGTCTCGAGGTACCGCCAGTCGGCGATCCACGGCACGAGGATGAGGTGGCCCGACGACGAGATCGGCAGCAGCTCCGTCAGGCCCTGCGTCACGCCGAGCACGAGCGCCTGCCAGTCCGAGAGGCGTCCGGCGCGCTCGCCGACACGCAGCGCCGCGAGCACGACCGCGATCGCAAAGAGGCCGAGGGCGATCCCCCAGACGGTCCACGCCGACGCCCGCCGCGACTCGGGCGCGGCCGCGGCCGGTGTGGCCTCTCTCACGCGGCTCTGGCCAGCGGCTCGAGGAGTGAAGGGGCCGTCGCCGCCGCATGCGCCTGACGGCGCTCCCCTGTGGCTCTGCGGACGCGCGGCATCGCGGCGGATTGTGCCTGGCCGGTGCGCCTGTCGCGGCGGGTACGCGTTCACAGGATCGTCACCAGCTGCCAACCCACGCGCCCCTTCGGCACGTCGATGATCGAGCCGATGGCGAAGGTCCTGATCGTCGAAGACGACGAGGTCATCGCGGACGGCATGGCGCGCCACCTGCGCGCCGCAACGTTCGATCCGGTGTGGGTCGGGAACGGAAGGACGGCGCTCGCGCGTCTTCGCTACGAGGGCGTCGACGTCTGCGTGCTCGACCTGATGCTCCCGGAGCTCGACGGCTGGGGCGTGATCGAGCGCGCGCGCAGGGAAGGCATCGGTGTGCCGATCGTGGTCGTCAGCGCGCGCGGCAGTGAGCTCGATCGCGTCCGCACGCTCGAGCTCGGCGCCGACGACTACCTCGTGAAGCCGTTCTCCATGGACGAGCTCGTCGCGCGCGTTCGCGCGGCCGCCCGCCGCGGCGCACGTCCGCTCGTCGCGGCGCGCGCAGAGTCGATCGAGGTCGACGGACTGCGCATCGAGCCGGCGGTCGTCCAGGCGTTCGTCGACGGGAACAGCGTCGAGCTGACGCCGACGGAGTTCCGCCTGCTGCACATGCTCGCACTCGAGCGCGGGCGCGTCGTCACGCGCGACGAGCTCCTGCAGGCGCTCTGGGGCCGCCGGCACACGTACCGCGACCGCACGGTCGACGTCTTCGTGCGAAAGCTCCGCGACAAGCTCGACCGGCGTGCGCCGAGGCGCACGTTCATCCAGACCCGCTACGGCGTGGGCTATCGCTTCGAGCCCGCCTCGAGCGAAGCCGCGAGAGAACCGGTCCGGTAGCCGGGGAGTCCGGTAATACTGGGGCGGTGTCCGAGGACTGGCCCTCCCCGCACCACCACGACGCGAATCCGCTCCCGCGCGTGGAGGATCTGCCGGTCGCGTGGGAGGGATACGACCGCGAGCGCGTGCAGGCGTCGTTCGACGCGTTCTACCGCCACATCGCGCAACTCGACTCGACTCTCCGCACGCTCGAGGCGGTCGAGGTGTTCCGCGGCCAGGCGGTCGACCTGCGCGCGGAGCTTCGCTCCATGCGATCGGCAGGGTGGGCGCCGTACCCACGCGGATACACGCTGACGCCGGAGCGGTCGATGCTCGGCAGCGTCCCGGACGCGGTTCCGCGGATCGCGCTCGAGGTGATTTTCCTGATCGTCGTTGCGGCCGTCGTCGCCGTCGCCGAGTTCTCGCCGCTCGAGATCGTCGCCGTCATGGCCGGTGCGGCGCTGCTCGTCCTGCTCGTCGAGCTGGTCGCCGGGCGCGAACGCCGTGTCTCGACGGCCATTCCGGCCGAGGCGCCGATCGCCGCGTCTGCGCCGCCCCCGCCGGAGCCCGCGAGGCCGATTCCTGCGCCGGCTCCGCCGCAGGCTGCCGTCCCCGCCGAGGATGCCAATCAGCCGACGACGGGCGAGCTGTCGCTCGTTCCGGTTCCGAACCTGCCCGAAGAGGAGGAGGCGCCCGTCGAAGAGGAGATCGGTGGCTGGGAAGCCTTTGCCGAGCCGGCGGGGGAGGAGGCGCCGAACGTCATGGCGGCGCTTGCGGTCGCCGACGACGGCGCCCCGGAGGAGGCCGAGGAGGCGCCGGCCGAGGAAGAGGAAGCGTCGTTGCCGTTCGAGCCGGCCGCGGAAGCCGAGCCGCTGCCGGAGCCCGAGCCGGTCGCCGAGGCCGAGCCCGAGCCGGCGCCCGAGCCGGTCGCCGAGCCCGAGCCCGAACCGGTCGCCGAGGCTGTGCCCGAGCCGGAACCCGAGCCGGTCGCGGACGACGAGCCCGAGCCGGTCACGGACGCCGAGCCCGTCGCCGGCGTCGCCGACGCCGAGACGGGAATCATTCCGCGGCGCCGTCGCTTCGGACGCCGTCGCCGTGAGGTGCCGACCGCCGAGCCCGAGGCGGACGCGCCGAAACACGTGCGTGTCCTGCCGCCGCGCGAGACCGCCGTCGCCGAGGCGGAGCTTCCGCCGTGGGAGCGCGGCTTCGACGACACGGAGGAGCGCCGGCCCGGCGCTTGACTTCGACCGCGCCTGCCCGTTACATCTCGGCAGGCGGCGAATCGGAGGAGGCAGGTCTGGCGAGGGAGAGCGCAGCGATCGTTCCTGACGCGCCGCTTGGCGCGTCGGTCCCGATGGTCCGGCTGGAGGCGGTGCGCAAGAGCTTCGGCGACCTCGTCGTGCTCGACGGAATCGACCTCGAGGTCGCTCCGGGCGAGGTGCTCGTCGTCATCGGTCCGAGCGGCAGCGGCAAGAGCACGCTGCTCCGCTGCGTGAACCTGCTCGAGCCCGTCGACTCGGGGCGGATCTACCTCGAGGGGCGCGAGGTCACGGGCAAGGGCGTGAACGTCTCGCAGGTGCGTCAGCGGGTGGGGATCGTGTTCCAGCAGTTCAATCTGTTCCCGCACCTGCGCGTGATCGACAACCTGACGCTCGCGGCACGTCGCATCCGCAAGATGAAGAAGTCCGAGGCCGAGGCGCGCGCGCACGACTTGCTGCGCACCGTCGGGCTCGAGGAGAAGGCGCGGCAGTACCCGCACCAACTCTCGGGTGGGCAGCAGCAGCGGGTCGCGATCGCCCGCGCGCTGATGATGCAACCGCACGTGATGCTGTTCGACGAGGTCACGTCGGCGCTCGACCCGGAGCTCGTCGGAGAGGTGCTCGTCGTGATGCGCGACCTAGCGAACATGGGCATGACGATGCTCGTCGTCACGCACGAGATGCAGTTCGCGCGCGACGTCGGCGACAAGCTCGTATTCATGGACGAGGGCGTGATCGTCGAGCAGGGCAAACCAACCGACGTGCTCGATCGTCCAAAGGAAGAGAGGACACGGCGCTTTCTGCGGCGTACGCTTCAGCTGGCCGAGTCGTTGGAGGAACTCTCTCTTACCGAGGAAGGAGAAGTCGAATGAAGCATCTGGCAGGTGCCGCGTTCCTTGCGGCAGTAGCGGCGTCGCTCACGTTTGCGGCAGCGGGGGTGCCCGCGACGTCTGGAGTCGGCGGCACCGCGACCCCGGTCGCGGCGAAGGCGAAGCTCCCAGCTTTGCCGTCGTACGTCAAGGCGCGTCACAAGTGGGTGATCGGCGTGAAGTGCGACTTCCCGCCGTTCGGATACATCGACTACACCGGACAGCACGTGGGCTACGACGTGGCAATTGCGCGTCGCTTCGCGCAACTCGCGTTCGGCAGTAAGTTCAAGGTGAAGCTGACGTGCGTCACGACGCCGAGCCGCATCCCGGCGCTGCAGTCGTCGCAGGTCGACATCATCATCTCGACGCTCACGTGGACGCAGGCGCGGAACGACGTGATCGACTTCTCGACGCCGTACTACTCGGCGACGGGACGCCTGCTCGTTCCGAACCAATCCTCGATCAACACCGTGAAGGACATCCCGGGGAAGACGATCGTCACGACGCGCGGGTCGATCTACTCGACGTGGATGCGGAACTGCTTCAAGAACAGCACGCTGCTCGAGGTCGACGGCACCGCCGCGGCCGTGACGGCGGTGAAGGAAGGACGCGCAGCGTCCTTCATGTTCGACGACGCGTTCGTCGTGGGCGTCGCGTCGCTCGACAACTCGCTCAAGCTCACGAACGACAAGTTCCTGAACATCCCGTGGGGCATCGGCATCCGCAAGGGCGACAAGGCGATGAACAAGTGGGTGAACGCGGCGCTGAAGTACATGAAGGACCGCAACGAGTTCACCCCGATCCTGCACGCGAACGTGCCGAAGAAGTTCTGGTCGGGGTTCGACGACAACGTTCCCCGCAAGGGCAAGGCCAACTTCAGCTACCCGGTCGGCAAGGATCTGCCGTCGGACTGCTCGGGCGCGTAAGCACGACTGACGAGGGAGCGGCCGCCTTCGCGCGGCCGCTCCCGCTCTTTGTATGAGCCTGCTCGCCAGCTTCGAGTGGTCCGCGATCTGGGACAACCGCGGCCTGCTCGCGGAGGGGCTCTGGCGCACGATCCAGGTCTCCGCGATCGGGATCGTCCTCGCGACGGCGATCGGCCTGGTGCTGGGCGCGATTCGCGCGTACCGCATCCCGGTGCTGAGCCAACTCGGCGGCGTGTACGTCGAGATCATCCGGAACACGCCGATCCTCGTACAGATCGTCTTCCTCTTCTATGCGCTGCCGACGATCCACGCGATCCATCTCGGCTTCGTGGACATTCAGCTCGGCAGGGCGACGACGATCTCCGGATATACCGCGGCCTGGCTCGCTGTCGCGGTCTGGGGCGGCGCATTCAATACGGAGAACTTCCGCGCGGGCTTCGAGGCTGTCCCGTTCCGCTACCGCGAGGCGGCGGCGGCGCTCGGCTTCGGACGCCTCGGGACGTTCTTCCGGGTCACGTTCCCCATCGGCAGCCGGATCGCGCTTCCGTCGACGATCAACACTCACATCTCGGTGCTCAAGAACACGTCGCTGCTCTACGTGATCGGCTTCCAGGAGCTGAACACGACGGCGCGCTCGATCTCGGCACAGAACTTCCGGGACGTCGAGATGCTCGCCACCGTCGCCGTGACGTATCTCGCGATCGTCTGGACGCTCTCGGGGCTGATTCGGCTGCTCGAGCGCCGCCTCGCGATTCCGGGGCGCAGATGAGCCGCAAGTGGGATCGCATCATCACGTGGGTCATGCTCGCCGTCTTCCTGGCGATCGCGATTCCGTGGTTGGTGGACTGGTACCAGACGCGCCCGGTGTGGTGGGATCCCGTGCTCCGGTACATGATCCACACGGGCCTGAAGGAGACGCTGCGGATGGCGGTTCTCTCGGTGCTCGGAGCCACCTTGATCGGCATCACGCTCGGCGTGCTGATCACGATCCGCTTCAAGCCGCTCCAGTGGCTGATCCGGGGCTACATCGAGATCTGGCGCGGCCTTCCGATCATCGTCACGATCTTCCTCATCTACTTTGCGTTCCCGCGGCTCGACGAGACGCTCTCGCTCCCGTTCTCGATCAATCCGCTCGAGGCGTTTCTCGCCGCAACCGTCGGGCTGATTCTCTGGGGCAGCGCGCAGGTCGCCGAGGCGACGCGCGGCGCGATTCAGTCGATCCCGCGCGAGCAGCACGAGGCGTCTGCCGCGCTCGGTTTCGGCTGGACCGGAAGGCACGTGTTCGTGATCGTCCCGCAGGCGGTGCGCAGGCTGTTGCCGCCGCTCATCGGCCTGCTCGTCAACATCGTCCAGAACACCACGATCGCGGGGCTGATCGGCGTGGGCGACGTGCTCGAGACAGGAAACCGGTCGACCGAGCGCCTGCTCTTCTCGACCGGCGATGCGCATTACCTCCAGATCTACGTCGCGGTGTTCGTCTTCTTCTTCGCGCTCTCGTATCCGCTCACGCGGCTGGCCGCGGTCGTCGAAAAGCGGCTGGCGTCCTAGCGCGGGCCGTGCAAGAGTAGGGGCGGGTCATGCTGAAGAGGATCGTCGCAGCGGCAATGGTCGCGTCGTTCGTGCTCGCAGTCGGCGCCATGCCGAGCGAGACACGGGCGACGGACGCATCGGTCAAGGTCAGCAGTCGCGTCCTGCGTGACACCGCCGGCGGAGGAACGGCGTCGATCGTCGTGTACCTCCGCGACCAGGCCGACCTGAGCCGCGCCTACGCGATGCGCGACCAGAACGCGCGCGGCTGGTACGTCTACCGGACGCTGAAGGCGCACGCGGCACGGACCCAGGCTCCGTTGCGCGCCTGGCTCAAGAGCCGTCACGCGCCGTACCGCTCCTTCTGGGGTGCGAACGTCATCCTCAGCCGCGGCGACCGCTCCCTCGTGAACAGGCTCGCCGCGCGCCGGGACGTGCGGCTGATCGAGTCGGGGCACGGGTTCGACGGACTGCAGGTCGAGCCGCTGCCGCTGCGGACTCCACTTGCCGCGCTCGAGTCGGCGCCGACGGCGCGCGCGAGGGCGGCTGCGATCGAATGGGGCGTCAACGGCGTTCACGCGCCGGCGCTCTGGGCGCTCGGGTTCACCGGGCAGGGGATGGTCGTCGCGAGCGCCGACACCGGAGTCAGGTGGACGCACGCCGCGGTGAAGAGCCACTACCGCGGCTGGAACGGCACCGCGGCCGACCACAACTACAACTGGCACGACGCAATTCACTCGGGCGGCGGCGGTTGCGGCGCCAACACGGTCCAGCCCTGCGACGACAGCGCGCACGGCACGCACACCACCGGCACGGTCGTCGGCGACGACGGCGCCGGCAACCAGATCGGCGTCGCGCCCGGCGCGAAGTGGATCGGCTGCCGCAACATGAATCAGGGCACGGGTAACCCGGCCACCTACACGGAGTGCTTCCAGTTCTTCATCGCGCCCACCGACCTCGGTGGAGGCAACGCCGATCCGACGAGGCGTCCGGACGTGGTGACCGACAGCTGGACGTGTCCGCCGAGCGAGGGCTGCGCCGCGAACACGCTGCAGACGATCGTCGAGAACACCGAGGCCTCCGGCATCTTCGTCGAGGCGAGCGCGGGCAACGCCGGGCCGAACTGCAGCACGGTCTCCGATCCGCCGGCGATCTACGCGTCGGCGTTCTCGACCGGCGCGGTCGACAGCGCGAACAACCTCGCGGCGTTCAGCAGCCGCGGACCGGTTACGTCCGACGGGTCGAACCGGATGAAGCCCGACGTCGTGGCGCCGGGTGTGGACGTCCGCTCGGCCGTCAACTCGAGCGACACCGCCTATTCGTTGTTCAGCGGGACGTCGATGGCGGGCCCGCACGTGGCGGGCGTCGTAGCGCTCCTCTGGTCGGCCCGGCCCGACCTCGTCAGAAACATCGCGGCGACGAAGCAGGTGCTTACCGGCTCCGCGAATCCAGCGGTCGGCAACGGCGGCTCCGCCTGCGGCGGCACCAGCACGGTGCCGAACAACAACTTCGGCTGGGGTCTCGTGGACGCGGCGGCTGCGTACAACGGCTCGAACCACGTCCTGACCGTGAGCAAGTCGGGGGCAGGCACCGGGTCGGTGGCGTCGACGCCTTCGGGAATCACGTGCGGCACGGTCTGCTCGGCGTCGTATCCCTCCGGCGGCACCGTCACGCTCACCGCTGCCGCGCCGGCAGGCTCGACGTTCAGCGGCTGGTCGGGCGACTGCACCGGCACGGGGACGTGCACGGTGACGATGGACGTCAACCGCTCGGTGACGGCGAACTTCCAGCTCGTGCGTCCGACGCTGGCCGTCACGAAGGCGGGGAGCGGCACCGGCAAGGTGACCTCGAGCCCGGCCGGGATCACCTGCGGAAGCATCTGCAGCGCGACGTTCCAGCTCGGCGCGTCCGTCACGCTGAAGGCGAGCGCGGCCGCAGGTTCGCGGTTCACCGGCTGGTCCGGCGACTGCGCCGGGACGAACACGAACTGCAAGCTGAAGCTGACCGCGAACCGCGCAGCGACGGCGACCTTCGCGCTGAGGTAGCGCTACGTGTGCTCGTCCGCGACGGCGAGCGCGTCGTCGAGGATCGCGAGTCCTTCGTCCAGCTCGTCGCGCGTGATGTTCAGCGGCGGCGCGATCATGATCACGTTCCAGTGGACGAAGAGGTAGAGGCCGGCGTCGAGCGCGGCTTTCGTCAGCTGTGCAATCGGCTTCGCAGCCGCTCCGGCCGCGTTGAACGGCACGAGCGGCTCGCGGGTCTCCCGGTCGCGCACGAGCTCGACGCCCCAGAAGAGCCCGAGCCCGCGGACCTCGCCGATCGACGGGTGCCGCTCCTGCAGCGAGCGCAGCGCGTCAGCGAGATACCGCCCCTGCTCGGCCGAGTTCTCGACGATGCCCTCCTCGCGGAAGATGCCGATCGACGCGACGCCCGAAGCGCACGCGAGCGGATGGCCGCTGTACGTGAGCCCGCCGGCGAACGGCTTGTCGCGGATCCAGTCGCGCAGCTTCTCGTTCACGACCATGGCGCCGAGCGGCACGTAGCCGGAATTGATCCCCTTCGCGACCGTGAGGATGTCGGGAACGACGTCCCAGTTCTCGCACGCGAACCACTTGCCGGTACGGCCGAAGCCGGCCATCACCTCGTCGAGGATGAGCACGATCCCGTGGCGGTCGCACACGTCGCGGATCGACTGGAGGTAGCCGTCCGGCGGCGGGATGACGCCGTTCGTGCCGGTGACCGTTTCCAGGATCACGGCCGCGACCGTGTCGGCGCCCTCGTACTGGAGGATCTCCTCGAGGTGCGGTGCACCGGAGCAGACGGGGCACGGGTCGGGGTGTCCGGCCGGGCAGCGATACGTGTACGGGTCGAACATGCGAACGACGCCCGGCACGCCCGGCTCGGCGGGCCAGCGGCGCGGATCGCCGGTCAGCGTGATCGCGCCGGCCGTCGCACCGTGATACGAGCGGTAGCGCGCGATGACCTTCTGGCGACCCGTGTACCAGCGCGCGAGCTTGATCGCGTTTTCGTTCGCCTCCGCGCCGCCGTTCGTGAAGAACGACATCGCCAGGTCACCGGGCGTCACCTCGGCGAGCAGCCGCGCGAGCGTCGACCGCGGCTCGGTCGCCATCGGCGGCCCGATGGTGCAGACCTTCGCGGCCTGCGCCTGGATCGCGGCGACGAGCTTCGGGTGCTGGTGACCGAGCGAAAGGTTGACGAGCTGCGACGCGAAGTCGAGGTAGCGCTTGCCGTCGTAGTCCCAGAAGTACCGCCCCTCGCCGCCGGCGACCGGGATCGGATTGACGGCGTCCTGCACCGACCACGAGTGGAGGACGTACTCCTTCGCGTCGGCGACGACCTGCTGCCCGAGCTCGCTGTTCGTCTCGACCGTCGCCACGTGCTGATCCTAACCGTGGCTGGAAGATTTCAAGCGGCTCGCGCCCGATCGGCCGCGGGGTTGCGCCTCGTCAACCGGTCTTGGCCGCGGTCCAGCTGTGGGGGACGCCGGCGCAGGCGTAGTGCGTGCCGCTCTCGTCGAACGAGAGCTCCTGGATGTAGATCGACCCCGCGGCCTTACCCGACGTGTCGATCTTGCCGATCAGGAAGTACGAGGCCGTTTCGTGCTGTCGCGTCGCGCTCGTCAACCCGCCGACTCTCGCGTACGAGAACGTGTTGTACGCATCGAGCTGGATCCATTTGCC
>JBJMJE010000007.1:0-8935 GCA_045806505.1 Gaiellaceae bacterium | reverse complement strand
GGCGAACGCGGTCGCCGAGCCGCGTCGAGCGGACGGGCCTGTGTGTTGTGCGGGCGCTGTTCGGCATAAGCGGGTTCACCAAGTCAACCTCATCTGTCATGAAAGTGCAACATGGGGGCCGCGGTAATCCCCTAAAAGGGGCATGGTTGCGCGAAATTTCGGTGAAGCATTCGATATGCCCAAATCACTTGACTCAGCTACTTGACAAGGCCGCTCGACCGCCCTAAAGTCCGAAGCGCTTGCAGGAAGGGCCCGCGACGCCAGGCCCGGAACCAGCAAGAGGTCGCGCCGGGACGGGCGAGGAACGGAAACGTGATCGAGCCGCAGGGTCACGGTTCACAAGTCGTCCGGGTGAGGCTAAGCGGGATCGAGCCGGGGCCGCAGCCGGCTCTCCCGAAATCGAGACGGGCCCGGAGCCGCAGCCGGGCCCGTTTCATATCTGCATATTGCGCTCGCTTCGCTCGCGTGACCGCCGTCGACCGCTCCGCCTTCGGCTCCGCTTTCCTCTCGGCGGTCTCGGCTCGGCAGCGTTGTTGCGCTCCGGCGAGATTGCGATCTCGCCTGCGCGCGAGTCGTGTGTGCGTTAGGCCAGCTGTTTTCTGAAGATGATTGCTTGGCGCTCGTAATTCATTCTTTGTTCCCAGAACGGGACCGACAGAGGGCTTTCGATGAACGTGTCGCAGATCGACACCGTCGCTCCCTGGCTTCGGCCCCACGCCTCTGCGGCTTCGACGAGCTCGGTCGCCACGCCCTGGCGCTTGTGGCGGTCTGCGGTGCCTACGAAGTTGATCAGGAGGCGTGTCTCCCCGACGTCGCGCTGCGATTGCCACGGCGCGGAATCGAGCGGCGGCTGCAGGCTCGCCTCGAGATAGCCGGCGACCTCACCGTCGACCTCTGCGACGAGCGACAGGGTGTCCGGACGAGCGCGCCAGTCCATGTCGTTCCTGATGAAGTCGACGAAGCCGTTCTCGTCCGGAACCCTGAAGCGGTCGGGAGCAATGTGGGCGTAGTACGCGCCGTTCTCTCGGCTGAGCGACGCGATGCCGGCGGCATCCGCTTCGGTCGCGTCGCGCACGAGCATGGTTACGCGGCTTCGGCGGCGGCCGTTGGCTTCGGGACGTCGTGGCGCAACTGCTCCGGCTTGATCCCGAACGCAGCGACGAACACGCCGGCGAAGGCGATTCCCGCGGCGACTCTCAGGCCGAGCTGGAAGCCGTTCACGAAGTCGTGCGGGTTCGGGCGGGCCGCGTTGAACTGCGTCGCGACGATCGCGCCCATCAACGCGATCCCGACCGAGCCTCCCACCTGGCGCATCGAGTTGATCACCGCCGAGCCCACGCCCGCCTTGTCGACCGGAACAGCGTGCATCGCGGCCGTCGTAGTCGGCGCCATGGCCATCGCCATGCCGAGGCCGCCGACGAGCAGCGCCGGAAGCAGCGTCCAGAACGTCGACGTCTCGTCCTGGATCGAGAAGAGGACGAGCGAGGCCGTCACCAGCGCCAGGCCCGGCACCATCAGCGCTCGCGGCCCGATCTTGTCCGCGAGCTTCCCCGCGACCGGCGCGACGAAGATGATGAACATCGTCATCGGCAGGAACGTGGCGCCGGCCTGGATCGGTGAGTACCTCAGCACGTTCTGGACGTAGAGCGAGACGAAGAAGAACGTCCCGAACATCGCGAGGCCGATCAGCAGCATCACCACGTTCGCGCTCGCGAACGACCTGTTGCGGAAGAGGTTGAGGTCGAGCATCGGCAGGCGCTGGTGCCGCTCGACGAGGAAGAACGCGACGAAGCAAAGTGCCGAGACCGCGAACAGCCCGAGGACGAGGGGATCGCCCCAGCCGCGCCTGTTCGACTCGATCAGAGCGAAGGTGAGCGCGAACAGCGCGGCGGCGGACGTTACGAGCCCGAGCGGGTCGAGCTTCTGCTCCGTCGTGTCGCGCGTCTCGTCGATGAGCAGGCGCGCCGCGACGATCGCGACGATCCCGATCGGCACGTTGATGTAGAAGACCCAGCTCCAGTTGATGTGCTCCGTGATCGCGCCGCCGACGAGTGGCCCGAACGCGAGCGCCATCGCCGATACGCCTGCCCAGATGCCGATGGCCGTGCCACGCTGGCGCGGCGGGAACGTCGCCGTGATGATCGAGAGCGTCGCCGGGTTCATCAGCGCCGCGCCGACGCCCTGCACGACGCGGGCTCCGATCAGGACGGAGGCGCTGGACGCGAACCCGCAGAAGAACGAGGACGCCGTGAAGATGACGAGCCCGATGATGAAGATGCGTCGCCGGCCGAGCATGTCGGCGAGCTTGCCGCCGCTGAGCAGGAGGACGCCGAAGGTGAGCGCGTACCCGTTCACGACCCACTCGAGCTCCGAGATCGAGATGCCGAGGTCTTCGCGAATCGACGGCAGCGCCACGTTCACGACCGTGTTGTCGAGCATGATCATGAAGAGGCCGAACGCGACGGCGAACAGCGTCCACCACTTGCGGAGCTCGGGGGCGAAGAGACGGGCGCGCATACGGCTTAGGCTAGCGCCGTGAACGACGTCATCTGGTCACCTCCCGCCGAGCTCGTAGAGCACGCAAACCTGACGCGCCTGATGCGCCGGCTCGGCTGTGCGGATTACCACGAGCTGCATCGCTACTCGGTCGAGGATCCCGAGCGATTCTGGCCCGCCGTCGTCGACGATCTCGGCATCGAGTTCTCGCGGCCCTGGGAACGCGTGCTCGACACGGCGAGCGGCCCGGAGTGGGCGACCTGGTTTGTCGGCGGCCGCGTGAACGTCGCACGAGGGTGCGTCCACGACTGGGCGCGGCGGACGCCGGACGCTGTCGCAGCCGTGCTCCGCGGCGAGAACGGCGACCGGCGTGCGTGGACGTTCGCCGAGCTCTCGGCGAAGGTGACGCGGCTCGCGGAGGCGCTCGTGGCGCTCGGCGTCGAACCCGGCGACCGCGTGGCGATCTTCATGCCGATGTCTCCGGCCGCCGCGGTCGCGTCGCACGCGTGCGCGCACGTCGGCGCGGTGCAGGTGCCGATCTTCTCCGGCTTCGCGGCGCCCGCCATCCTGCAGCGGCTCCAGGACTCGGAGGCGAAGGTTCTCATCTGCGCCAGCCACTCCTACCGGCGCGGCGCACGCGTCCCGATGCGCCAGATCGCGGACGAGGCCGTGCGCGACGCGCCGACGGTGCAGCACGTCGTCGAATGGGAGCGCGACGGCGGCCACTGGCAGGTCGAGCTCGGGCCGGGAGAGCTCCCGCCGCTCGAGGTCGACTCGGAGCAGCCGTACCTCCTCGCCTACACGTCGGGCACCACGGGAAGGCCGAAGGGCGCACTGCACGTGCACGGCGGGTTCCTCGTCTCGATCGCCCGCGAGGCCGCGTATCAGACCGACGTGAAGGCGGGCGATCGCGTGCTCTTCGCGACCGACCTGGGCTGGATCATGGGGCCGTGGACGGTGGTGGGGGCCGGCGCGTGCGGCGCGGCCGTGATCTACCCCGAGGGCGCGCCGGACTGGCCGCACGACCGCCTGTGGGCGACGATCGAGGAGGAGCGCGTGACGATGCTCGGCGTCTCGCCGACGCTCATCCGCGCGCTGATCCCGAAGGGCGAGCCTCAGCACGATCTCTCGTCGCTGAAGGCGATGTGCACGACCGGCGAGCCGTGGAACCGCGATCCGTACCTCTGGCTCTTCGAGCACGTCGGCGGCGGCCGCGCGCCGATCGTCAACATCTCCGGCGGCACCGAGGTCGGCGCGTGCTTCCTCTCGACGTGCATCGTCGAGCCCGTGAAGCCGGTCGCACTCGGCTTCCCCGCGCTCGGAGAGGACGTCGACGTCGTCGATTCAGCCGGACGTTCCGTACGCGGCGAGGTCGGCGAGCTCGTCTGCCGCAGGCCGTGGCCGGGGATGACGCGCGGCGTGTGGCGCGATCCCGAGCGCTACCTCGACACCTACTGGCGCCGCTTTCCCGGCGTGTGGACGCACGGCGACTGGGCGTCGGTCGACGCGGACGGCTACTGGTTCCTGCACGGCCGCAGCGACGACACGCTCAACATCGCCGGGAAGCGCATCGGCCCCGCGGAGCTCGAGTCGGCGGCGATCGCATCGGGCATCGTCTCGGAGGCGGCCGCGGTCGGGATCCCGCACGAGATCAAGGGCGAGGCCGCCTGGCTCTTCTGCGTCGTGAGGCCCGGCGAGGAGCCCGACGCGGCGCGCGTCGCCGACGCCGTCGCGGCCGCGCTCGGCAAGGCATTCAAGCCGGAGCGAGTCGAATGGGTCAGTGCGCTGCCGAAGACGCGCAGCGCGAAGATCGTGCGACGCGCCGTGCGCGCGAAGGCGATCGGGCAAGATCCAGGGGACCTGTCGTCGTTGGAGAATCCCGAAGCGTTGGAGGAGATCGAGGCCCTTGCCAGAGCTTGACGGACAGATAGCGCTCATCACCGGCGGCGGCCGCGGCATCGGCGCGAACATCGCGCGCGAGTTGCGGTCGGCAGGCGCGGGCGTCGCGGTCGCGGCGCGCACGAGCGACGAGCTCGAAGCGGTCGCGCTCGAGATCGACGCGTACCCGGTGGTCGCCGACGTTTCGCAGCGGGAATCCGTTGAGTCGATGGTCCGTTCGGTGGAGTCGGGCCGCGGGCCGATCGACATCCTCTGCGCGAACGCCGGCATCGCGTCGCGCGACGAGCGCGCCTGGGAAGCCGACCCGGCCGAGTGGTGGCGGACGTTCGAGGTGAACGTGCTCGGCGTCTACCTGTGCTGTCGCGCCGTGATTCCGGGGATGCTGTCGCGCGGCCGGGGTCGCATCATCATCACCGGCAGCGGCGCCGCTTACCTTCCCGGCTCGTCCAACACGGCCTACTCGGCGTCCAAGGCCGCGGTGTGGCGCTTCGGCGAAGTGCTCGCGCAGCAACTCGAGGGCCGCATTCCCGTCTTCGTCTTCTCCCCCGGCCTGGTGCGCACGCAGATGACGTCGTGGGCGCCGGACGACGCGCCGTGGACCCCGTCGCACCTGGCGCCGCGCCTCGTGCGCGTCCTCGCGTCGGGACGGGCGGACGCGCTCGCAGGACGGTACCTCCACGCCGAGCACGACGACATCGAGGACCTGATCCGCCGCGCGGACGATGTCCGGGAGCAGGACCTGAACGTCATTCGCCTGCAGCGCTAGTTCGGCCGAAGGTTTTAGACTGTGAGGCGTAAACCATGAGGCTCGCGCTCGCACAGATCAACACCGTCGTCGGCGACCTCGACGGCAATCGAAGCCTCATCCTCGCGCGGCTCGACGAGGCGCGGGAGGCAGGCGTCCAGCTCGTGCTCTTTCCCGAGCTCGCGGTGACCGGCTACCCGCCGGAGGACCTGCTGCTCCGGCCGGGCTTCATCCGCGCGGCGGCGTCCTCGCTGTACGCGATCGCCGCCGAAGCGAAAGACGTGGTCGCCGTCGTCGGGTTCCCCCACTTCGACAGGGACCTCTTCAACGCCTGCGCCGTTTGCGCGGACGGCGAGGTCAAGGCGGTGTACCGCAAGCGCTTCCTGCCGAACTACGGCGTGTTCGACGAGGACCGCTACTTCGCGCCCGGTCGCGAGCTCGTGTTGCTGGAGCTCGGCGACACGCTCGTCGGCCTGACGATCTGCGAGGACATGTGGCAGCCGGGGCCGCCGGCGACAGACCTTGCGCTCGCGGGCGCGGAGCTGCTCGTGAACGTCAGCGCATCGCCGTTCCACGTCGGGCGCGAAATCGAGCGCGAGGAGATGTTCGTGACGCGCGCGCGCGACAATGCGTCCTTCGTCGCGTTCTGCAACGCCGTCGGCGGCCAGGACGAGCTGATCTTCGACGGGCACTCGTGCGTCCTCGACGACGAGGGCGAAGTCGTCGCGCGGGCGCCGGGCTTCGAGGAGGCGCTGCTCGTCGTCGACGTCGAGCCGGAGGCGGTGATCGGCCGCCGGCTCCGCGACGTGCGGCGGCGAGCGCTGGCACGCGAGCGCGACGTGAGCCCGCCGGTGCAGGTCGTGCACGTCGCCGCCTCGCGGTCTGACCAGGCGCCTCGGCCAGGGGCGCGCATCGAAGAATTCGAGTCGGAGCTCGAGCAGATGCGGCTCGCGCTGGAGCTGGGCCTGCGCGACTACGTGCAGAAGAACGGCTTCGCCGACGTCGTGCTCGGCGTGTCAGGCGGCATCGACTCGGCTGTGACGGCGGCGCTCGCGGCGGAGGCTCTCGGCTCCGACCGCGTGCATTGCGTGTCGATGCCGTCGCGGTTCTCGTCCGAAGGAACACGCGGCGACGCGCAGCGGCTCGCCGACAGCCTCGGCTGCGACTTCCGCGAGCTCTCCATCGAGCCGATCTTCGAGGCGTTCACGGACGCCCTTCGCCAGGAGTTCGAAGGCCTCGAGCTCGACCTGACCGAGGAGAACCTCCAGGCGCGGATCCGCGGCACGCTGCTGATGGCGCTCTCCAACAAGTTCGGCTGGCTCGTCGTCGCCACGGGGAACAAGTCGGAGCTCTCCGTCGGCTACTCGACCCTCTACGGCGACCTCGCGGGCGGCTTTGCGCTGATCAAGGACGTCTTCAAGACCGACGTCTTCCGCCTCGCGCGCCACCTGAACGAGCGCGCCGAACGCGAGCTGATCCCGGAGACGATCATCGAGCGGGCGCCGAGCGCCGAGCTGCGGGAGGGACAGCGCGACGAGGACTCGCTGCCGCCGTACCCGGTGCTCGACCGCGTGCTCGAGGCGTACGTCGAGCTCGACCGCTCGCGCGAGGAGCTCTCCAGCGACGGCTTCGACCGGGACGTCGTCGACCGCGCGGTCGCGATGATCGACCGCGCCGAATACAAGCGGCGTCAGGCGCCGCCCGGCGTGCGCCTGCGGCCGAAGGCGTTCGGCCGCGACCGCCGCACGCCGATCACGAACCGCTGGCGTGACTGACCCAACGCCGGCGCCGCGCGACACGGAGAAGAGGCGGCGCCTTCGCCGGCCGAACCTGGACGCCCAGCTCGCGCTCAGGTCGATCCTCGCGTCGGCCGCGGTAGCGGTCCCGCCGGGCGCAGTGATCTTCGCCCGCGTCGCCGGCGCCGGCTGGCCGGCGTCGTTTCTCTTCGGTGTCGTCGCCGCGATCGCGGTCTATCTCGCATCGCGCGAGCGGACGACCGAGGAGAAGGCCGCCGACCTCGGACGCGGGGTCGTCGTGAGCCTGGTCCTCACGCTTGCGCTCGCCTGGATCCAGCACCAGGGCGAGACGCGGTCGACGCGCGAGAGCCTCGCGTTCTCGTTGAGCAGCGGCGATTCCTTCGTCGGTATCGATCTTCATGGGCGGGACATGAAGCGCTTCTACCTCGCGCAGAAGAAGTTCGACCGCGCGGACCTCGAGGACGCGACGCTCGAGGGCGCAGTGATGAACGGTGCGTCGCTGCGCGGCACGAACCTGCACGGCGCCGATCTGTCCGACGCCGACCTGCAGGAGGCCGATCTCGGCGGGGGACGCACAGACTTGAGTGACGCGAAACTCACGGGCGCCGATCTCACGCTGGCCAAGCTCGGCGAGGCGAGGCTCAGCGGCGCCGACCTGCGCGACGCCGATCTCGCGGGCGCGCACCTTCACGGAGCCGACCTGCGGGACGCCGATCTCCGCGGCGCGAGCCTGCTCGGCGCAGACCTGCGGTTCGCGATCCTGAGCGGTGACCTGCGCGGCGCCGTCTTCGCTGCGGACTTCCGTCCGGCGCGTCTCGAGCAGGCCGTGCTCGCGCACGCGACGTGGGACGCGACGACGAGCTGGCCTGCCGGGTTCGATCCCGAGGCAGCGGTCGCGGCAGCAGCGAAGCCCGTAGCGTCGCCGCCCGTGCCCGCCGCCGCGAAGAGCGATCGCGTCTCGCGAGTCGGCGACGGCGACACGATCGTGCTCGAGCGACTCGGCGTGGTTCGCCTGCTCGGAATCGACGCGCCGCAGACGGACACGCGGCGGCCCGAGTGCTTTGCGAACGCAGCGATCGCGGACGCCCGCGAGCTTCTGTCGGCCGGGCGCAACGTTCGCGTGAGGCTCGGCGCGCCTGCGCGAGACGCGTTCGGCCGCGCCCTCGCTTACGTGTGGACGGACGACGGCGCCCTCGCGAACCAGCAACTCCTCGCGCAAGGAGACGCGCGCGTGCTGATCGTCTCGCCGAACGACCGCTACGAGCAGAGCCTGCGCCTGGCGCAGGCGCGCGCCGCCGGTGCGCGGCGCGGCCTCTGGGCTACCTGCTGATCCGCCGGCGCGCGATTAAGCGCGAGCCTCGCGGGTACCGCAGCCGCCGAAGGAGGTGCGGCAATGGAATGGGCGGCTCTCATCACGTGGGTGTTGACGGCGGGTGGCGGCTTCGTGCTGCTCGCGCTGTGGCTGAAGAACGGTGGGATGGCTCAGGGCGAGCGCGGAAAGATCCGGCCGCCGCTGATCATGAGCCACTTCCTGCTCGCGGCGACCGGGCTCGTGCTCTGGATCGTGTACGTCGCGACGGATTCGGACGCGCTCGCGTGGATCGCCTTCGTGCTGCTCGCGATCGTCGCGGCGCTGGGCTTGACGATGTTCGCCGTCTGGCTGCGCCAGCGGCAAGGCGCCGCTCCCGCGGCCGGCGGGCAACCGGCCGGCCGAACGACGGCGGCAGGGCCGGGCGGCGAGCCGGCGGAGCAGCGGTTCCCGGTTGCGATCGTCGGTCTGCACGGAGTGCTTGCGGTGACGACGGTGGTGCTCGTCTTCCTGACGGCGGTCGGTGTCGGCGACTGATCAGACGCCGACGTCGATCGGCGCCGCCGGTGCGCCGCGCTCGACGA
The DNA here is from genome assembly GCA_045806505.1 of Gaiellaceae bacterium. GTDB lineage: Bacteria > Actinomycetota > Thermoleophilia > Gaiellales > Gaiellaceae > DASVFB01. The sequence goes on along the minus strand of JBJMJE010000007.1, from coordinate 145 downwards.
CGGCGCGCAAGCGGCGAGCCAGCCCCCGCGGGGCGAGCTGCTTCGGGTCGACCGCATCGAGCTCGTCGAGAGTCCACCACCGGATGTCGTGGACGTGTTCCGCCGCGAGATCGATCGTCGGCGCGGGCTCGTGCTCCTCGACGCG
>JBJMJE010000006.1:0-3579 GCA_045806505.1 Gaiellaceae bacterium | reverse complement strand
GACCGAGCAGCACGCGTATCTCTCGCTGGAGACGGACAACGTCCTCGCCGAGCGCGTCGCGTTCGAGGCGGCGGAGCCTCTCGGAGTGCCCGTGCTGCCCGCGCTCGCTTACGGGTTGACGCCGTCGTTCGCCGCGTATCCCGGCTCGGTGACGTTGCGCGTCGAGACGTACGTGCGCGTGATCGCCGAACTGCTCGACTCCCTCGAGGCACAGGGCTTCCGCCGGATCCTGATAGTGAACGGCCACGGCGGCAACACGCCTGCGCGCTCGCGCGTCGTCGAGTGGAACGGATCGCATCCGGACGCGGAGGCGATCTGGCACGACTGGTGGAGCTCGGCCGAGGTCGCGGACGTCGCGAACTCGTTCGACCGCGTGTGGTCGCACGCGTCGTGGTCGGAAAACTTCCCGTGGACGCGGCTCGCCGGTGTCGAGCTTCCCGCCGAGGCCAAGGAGCCGGTCGCGCTGCCGCTGCCGGCCTCGCCTGTCGCCGCTCGCCGTGTCGCAGGCGACGGCTCCTTCGGCGGGCGCTACGCGCGGCCCGACGAGGAGGTGCTCGAGGTCTGGCGCGCCGGCGTCGAGGGCGTGCGCGCGCTGCTCGAGGACGGCTGGACGCGTTCCTCCTCCTGAAGGAAGCGCACGAAGTAGAAGACGAACGCGGCGAAGAAGACGACTGCCTGCTCGCCGGCCATCGTCGTTCCGGCGATCTCCTGATCGAGCAGGTGCGACAGGCCCCAGACGGTCGGCCGCGCCGCGTAGAACGCATAGACGGTGTCGGGCAGCAGCGCGAGCAGCAGGCCGAGCGGGCTCGCGAGCACGAACGCGCAGAACAGGTACGCCGCCTTCGTGCCCGAGCTCTGTCTCCCGTGGATCACCGGCCACCACATCGCGGTGCCGGCGGCGAGGTACGTCAGGTGCTCGACGTGCAGGACGGTGTGCGGGTTGCGAAGCGCGAAGTCGTACGCAGTCGGCAGGTGCCACGCGAAGTACGTCGCGAGCCAGACGATGAGCGCCGGGATCATCGGGATGCGCACGCGCCGCGCGACCTCGGCCGGCACTGCGATCACGAGCAAGGCGGGGATCCACTCCGCCACGGCGACGTTCTGCAGGAAGTGCGCGGTCAGCAGCCTGTTCAGCGCGAGCGTCTCGAGCGGCGTCGCGAACGCTGCGACGAGGAGCAGGATCGCGCCGACGAAGCACGCGATCCGATACGGCTCCACCCGCCGGCGTCGAACGAGGAGGTAGTACGCGAGCGACAGCGCGGGCACGAGTGCGAAGGCGTCCGACTCGGTCGGCCAGGCGTACGGATGCACCACGGCTAGCCTATGCCCAGCGCGGGCGTAGCTCAGTGGTAGAGCGCCAGGTTTCCACCCTGGATATGCGGGTTCGATTCCCGCCGCCCGCTTCGCCGCGTGCTCGTAAAGAATTCCCGCATGCGCGTCTCGCTCATGATCGAGGGACAGCAGGGCGTCACCTGGGAGCAGTGGGTCGCGCTCGCCCGCGCATGCGAGGAGAACGGCATCGAGCGCCTCTTCCGCTCGGACCACTACCTCGGCTTCCACGCGCGCGGGCGCGACGGCTCGCTCGACTGCTGGACGACGCTCTCCGCACTCGCCGCCGTGACGTCGAAGCTCCGCCTCGGCTCGTTGGTCTCTCCCGTGACCTTTCGGCACCCGTCGCTGCTCGCGCGCGTCGCCGTGACGGTCGATCACATATCGGGCGGTCGAGTCGAGGTCGGAATCGGCGGCGGCTGGATGGAAGCCGAGCACCGCGCGTTCGGCTTCCCGTTCCCCGAGACCAGCGTGCGGATGGAGTTGCTCGCCGAGCAGCTCGAGATCGTGCACCGCCAGTGGACCGAGGACGGATTCGACTTCGCGGGAAAGCACCACGCGCTCGAGGGCAGCACGGCGCTCCCGAAGCCGGTGCAGCAGCCGCACCCGCCTCTGATCGTCGGCGGCGCGGCGCGACGCGGGACGCTCGAGCCCGCCGTCCGCTGGGCGGACGAGTACAACACGACGTTCCCGAGCGACGGCGAGATCGTCGAGCGCCGCCGCAGGCTCCTCGAGGAGTGCGAACGCCAGGGACGCGAGCCTCTCCGTTTCTCGCTGATGACGATGTGCATCGTCGGCGAGGACGCGGCGGACTTCGAGGAACGCGCGCGGTGGATCTACGGCCTGTCGCCGAGGCAGGCCGCCTTCGACGACTGGCTGCGTGAGCGGCGCACGGACGGCATTCTGGGCACCGTCGACGACGTCGTCGAGCGGCTGCGGCGGCTCGAGTCACTGGGAGTCGACGGCGTCATGCTCCAGCACCTCCGCCACGACGACCTCGACAGCGTCGCGTTGATCGGGCGCGAGATCGTGCCTGCGCTCGCATGATCCGGCGCGCACGTCCCGATGAAGCTGAGACGCTGCTCGTGGTCCAGCGCGACGCGTGCGTCGAGGCTTTCCCGCACATCTACCCGCCGGAGCAGTATCCGTTTCCCGATGACGGCGTTCGCGAGGTCTGGCAAAAGGCACTCGCGGATCCGGACATAGAGGCGTACGTCGCGGAAGAGGAGGGCGAGACGGTCGGCTGCGTCGCCGTCGGAGGCGTCTTCCTGCGCAACCTCTACGTCGTGCCGGAGCGGTGGAAGAGCGGCGTCGGCTCCGCGCTGCACGACCTCGCGCTCGAGCGTCTGCGCGAGCGCGGCTGCCGTCAGGCGAAGCTGTGGACACTCGAGGAGAACTGGATCGCCCGCCGCTTCTATGAGAAGCGCGGCTGGACGCCGAACGGCGAGACGCGCGTCGTGCCGTTCCCGCCGAACCCCCTCGACGTGGGTTACTCGAAAGTTCTCTAGGCGAGCTCGACGCGCTCGATCGTCACGTCGTCGCGCGGCTTGTCGCGCGAGTCGCGCTCGACCTCTGAGATCGCGTCGACGGCGTCCATCCCGTCCGTGACACGGCCGAAGACCGTGTGCTTGCCGTTGAGCCATGGCGCCGAGTCGGCGGTGACGATGAAGAACTGCGAGCCGTTCGTGTTCGGCCCGGAGTTGGCCATCGCCAGCGCGCCGCGCTCGACCTTATGCTCGTTGAACTCGTCCTCGAACTTGTAGCCCGGGCCGCCGCTGCCGGTCCCCGTCGGGTCGCCGCCCTGGATCATGAAATCCGGGATCACGCGGTGGAAGATGACGCCGTCGTAGAAGCCGTCGCGCGCGAGCTTCTTGAAGTTCTCCACGGTCTTCGGCGCGTCGTCGTCGAACAACTCGACCGCGATCGCGCCCTTGCTCGTGTGGAGTGTCGCGGCACTCATCGAAGTCGGTCAGCGTACTGCTCGAGCGCCGACGCCGTCGGCTCGATGTGGCCGGAGCCGAGAGCCTCGATCACCTCGCGCGCAAGCTCGTTCGCCTCCTCGTCCTGCTCCGGGTCGAGCACCGTATTCACCGTCGCGGCTACGTGGCCGTCGATCCGGAGCTCGAGGATCACCGTCTCTTCCTCACGCTCGGGGAGGTAGCTGTCGTGCGCCATGCCGATACGGAGCTGGGCCGTCCGCCCGTCCGGGAGGGTCAGATCCTGCTCGATCGAAGAGCCGCGGAGAGACAT
>JBJMJE010000005.1:0-9257 GCA_045806505.1 Gaiellaceae bacterium | reverse complement strand
GCTCGAGGGAGGCCCCGACTCCGCGAAGGAGATCGCCGTCGTCGCAACACTCGCGGGCGCGGCCGCCGCAGGGCGCGTGCTCTTCGCGGCCGTCCCGGGAGTCCAGCCGGTCACCGTGATGACGATCGTCGCGGGCGCGGCGCTCGGCCTGCGTGCGGGCGTTGCGGTCGGGATGCTCGCCGCATTCGTGTCCAACTTCTTCCTCGCGCAGGGGCCGTGGACGCCGTACCAGATGCTCGCGTGGGGAGCGTGTGGCGCGGTCGGCGCGTTGCTCGCGCCACTGCTCCGGCGGCGCCTGACGCTCGCCGTCGTCGCGTTCGTGCTGGGCTTCGCGTTCAGCACGTTCATGGACGTCTGGGAGTGGTTCGCCTTCTGGCCGCACGACATGCGCTCGCTCGTCCTCGTCGTCGGCCGCGGCATCCCGTTCAGCCTCGCCCACGCGATCGGCAACTTCGTGCTCGCCATCGCGGTCGGACCAGAGCTGCGTCGACTGCTCGAGCGCTACGGGCGCCGCATGCGCGCGGAGGTCGTCTGGGCGTGAAGCTCCTGGCGGCACTCGCGGCCGCAGGCGTCCTCGCGGCGACGCCGGCCGCGTATCTCCGCTCGCAGCAGCAGCCCGACGGCGGCTGGGGCTCTCCGCAGCTGACCGCGTGGTCGGTGCTCGGTCTTCGAGCGGCCGGCGCGGACACCGGCAACGCGCTCGACTATCTCGTCTCGCACGAGGACGAGCTGTCGAAGCCGACTGACTTCACGCTCGTCGCAAGCGCGGAGGCCGTGCTGGGACACGATCCGACAGAGCTCCTCCAACGTCTGCCGTCGAAGCCGACAGCCGTCAACGACGCCGTCTGGGAGATCTTCGCGCTGCGGCAGAGCAACAGGACCGTGCCGAGGACGCTCGTCGCATACGTGAAAGGAGCGCAGGCGCGAAGGGGCGGCTTCCCCTGGGCGAAGGGTCTGGCCCCGGACTCGAACATCACCGCCTGGGCCGTGCAGGCGCTGCGGTCGACCGGCGTCAAGGGCGCGCCGATCGCGCGCGCGCTCACGTACCTGCGAACGCTCCGCGCGCCGAACGGCGGCTTCCGTCTCGTCACCGGCCGCGCGCCGGATGCCCAGTCGACGGCGCTCGTCGTCCAGGCGTTCGTCGCGGCCGGCCTGAAGCCACCGCCGAAGGCGTTCACGTTCCTGGCGAGCCTGCGGCGCCCCGACGGCAGCTATCGCTATTCGCGCGCATACGCGACGACGCCGGTGTGGGTGACGGCGCAGGTGCTTCCCGCGCTCGCGAGGAAGCCGCTGCCGCTTCCCTAACGCTGGTATTCGACGTGACGAAGCCGCGGCGTGTAGCCGAGCCGCCGGTTGACGGCGAGCATCGCGGCATTCGTCTCGTCGTTCGTCGTCCATGCAGCGCGAATGCCGTTGGCAGCGGCCCAGGTGAGCGACGCGCGTTTCACGCGTTCGGCGATTCCGCGGTTGCGATACGTCGACAGCGTTCCCGTGTGCTCAGTGAACGCGCGGCTTCGCTCGAGATTCGCCGCGAGAATCGTGAAGCCGACGACGCGCCCGTCCGCGACAGCGGCGAAGCTTCCGTCGAGCGTGATCGTCGGGCGGTTCCAGATCGCCTGGAGCCACTCGTCGAACGGCATCTGGTTGACAGCGTCGGTCATCGGTACGTCTTGCGTGGTGATCATGTCGACCTCGTAGACCTCTTCCGGAGTGACCTCGCGCAGCGGCACGATCTGGAAAGGCGCGTTTTCGGTCGGGAGAGCAACGGTCGCGGGGTCGACGCAGGACATCGCCTCGGCGCGCTGTTCGGTGAAGCCTCGAGCACGCGCGAAAGCGACGCCCTCAGGCGTCTCGACGAACATCGTCGTCACGTGCGTCGGTCGCAGCTCGTCGAGGTGGCGCTCGACGTGTTCCCAGATGCTCGCGCCGATCCCTCGTCCCCGGAACGCGCGACGCACGCTGACGCCGGCGAAGGCGGAGCCGCTGTCCGAGAACCACTTGAGGACTGCTTCACCGCGGCCGGCGACGGCGCCGTCGACGATCGCGACCCAGCCTGCATGCTTCGCGCGAGGCGGCATGCCTGCGTGCTGCTGGCGCCAGCTCTCCACCGTCGTCGTCGTGATCGGGAAGGTCTCGTGGATGATCTCCACGACGCCTTCGGCGTCCGTCTCCGGGTTCAGCGGCCGGATCACGCGGCCAACGTTACGTGGCCGTCGACGCGCCTCAGTTGCCCGTCGCGAACGAGGTCGTCGACGAGCGCGTCGTCCCAGTACCACTGCCATGAGAACCAGCGCCTGAGCTCACGCTCGGGCGCGACGACGGCGGCGCGTACCCCGGCGACGAGCAAATCGCGCAGGGCCACACCCACGTCTCCCTCACCGCGGCCGGAGTAGGCCTGATCCCAGCGCCAGAGCTCGCTTGAGTGAGTGTGCCCTTCGCCGGCCGTCACTTTCAGCGAGCGCGCGACGATCGCGCCGCAGCGCTCGAGCGGCGAGCGCGTCGCCTTCAGCTCCTTCGGCTTCAGGTCGAGCTCCACCTGAAGGTCGTCGATGGTCGACGGGCCTGCGACCGTGAGATGGTCGAGCAGCCGATCCCAGTCGGGGGCCGTGGCGCGCATGCGCTCGATCTCGGCGCGGCAGATCGGATCGAGCAGCGCGGCGACGCCGTGGCTGACGAGCAGGTTCTTGCCGCGGTGCACCGCGACGATGAGGTAACCGCGCTCCGCCAGCTCCCCGAACCAGGGCCACTTCGTCCGCGGCCAGTCGCCGAAGCCGCCGCTCCCCGGCTTGTACGCCTCCTCGTGACAGGCGTCGTAGAGGGCCGGCAGCGCCGAATCCGACGTCCGAGTCAGGAGGCCGCGGTCGAGCAGGAAGGCCTCCGCTTCGTCGAGCGATTGCAGTGCCCGGTCCGGCGTCAGGCGGCACTCGAACGCGCGTCGTTGTCGCAGTTCGTCGAGCGTCTCCACGTTGCAATACTCGCCGTCCGATGCCGACCGCCGCAATCCTCACGATCGGCAACGAGCTCACTTCGGGCGACGTCGCGAACACGAACGCAACGTGGCTCGCGAGACGGCTCGAGGGCCTCGGTGTGAAGGTTGCGATCGCCGCTTCTGTGCCCGACGAGATCGACGCCGTCGCGCGTTTCCTCCGGCGTGAGTCGGCGGATGCCGACTTCGTGCTCGTCACCGGCGGCCTCGGCGGCACGCCGGACGACCTGACGCGCGAGGCGGTGGCGGCCGCATTCGGCGCGCGGCAGGAGGTCGTTCCGGAGCTCGCGGATGAGCTGCGCGCCCGCTTCGCGCGCGACCCCGAGTACGCGGCGCGGTGGGCGGCGCTACCGGTGGGAAGCGAACCGATCGAAAACCCATTGGGAGGCGCTCCGGGTTTCGCGATTGAGAACGTCTACGTCCTGCCGGGGCTCCCGGCCGAGATGGAGGCGATGTTCGCGTCGATCGAGCCCCGGTTCGCGGGCGCACCGCCGATCGGCTCGTGGCGGCGCACCTACGACGCGCGCGAGAGTGAGCTCGTCGCCGTCCTCGTCGCGGCGGGGGAGCGTTTTCCCGGGCTGCTCGTCGGTTCCTACCCGACGTTCGGAGCGGGAGGGCCGCGCGTCGACATCGTGCTCAAGTCGAGCGACGAGCAACAACTCGCCGCTGCTGCCGACTTCGTAGCGTCGGCGCTTGACACCTAGCAATCCTAGGTATACCTTTTCGGCGGCATGAACGAAGAGCTCAAGGGGCATCTCGATTCGCTCATCCTCGCGGTGCTCGCCCTGGAGCCGGCGCACGGCTACGCGATCATGCAGGAGCTGAAGTCGCGCTCGGGCGGCGCTTTCGACCTTCCCGAGGGAACGATCTATCCGGCGCTCCACAGGCTCGAGCGAAGCGGTCTCCTCGCGAGCGGCTGGTCGAGCGCCTCCGGTCGCAGGCGCCGTGTCTACCGGCTAACCCGCCGCGGCCGCACGAAGCTCGCGAGCCGCAAGCGCGAGTGGCACGCGTTCTCGAACGCGGTCGACGCGGTGCTCGCATGAGCTACGTCGACGACCTTTCGCGCGAGCTCGAGCACCGTGGAATCGGCGGAGCCACACGCCGTCGCATCCTCGACGAGGTCGGCGACCATCTGCGTTCGGACCCCGACGCGCGGGACCGATTCGGCTCACCGGCCGCGATTGCGAACGAGTTCGCCGCGGAGCTCGGCTCGCACGCGTCGCGGCGCGCGGCGTTCGTCGCCTTCGCGGCGTTGGCCGTCGCGGGTGCCGTCTACGCGGCCGCGTTCGTCTCTCAGGCGTTCGCGAACCCGCCGTCGGAAACGCTGGCCCCGACGCTCGGCGCGATTGCTCTCGCGGCGATGGTCGTCGCTCCACAGGTCGCGTTCGTCGCCGGCGTGCTCGCGCTCGTCCGCGCCCTCCGCCGTCGCGGGCGCGCGATGCCGACCGCAGAGCTGACGATCCTGCGCCGCCGCACGCTGGTCGCTCTCGCAGCCGGCACGATGACCATGGGCGCGCTCGCGCTCTACGCCTACGAGTTCGCGCCCTCGCTCGCCGGCTGGTGGACGACGACGACGTATGCCTCGGCGACCGCCGCCGGGCTGCTGCTCCTCGGCGCGGCTGTCCCCGCGGCTCGGGCGGTGCGCATCAGGCCCGAGCTCGCCGGCCCCGCAGGCGATGTCTTCGACGACCTCGGCTTCGCAAGCGGAGAACCGTGGCGCCTGGCCGCCGCGGTCGCGCTCGCCGTCGGAGCGGCGGTCTGGCTCGCGGGCATCGTCCAGGGCGACCCACTCGACGGCTTCGTCCGCGGGATCTTCGAAGCGGCGGCGTGTTTCGCCGGCTTCGCCGCGCTCGGGAGGTACCTCGGCCTCCGTCGCTAGCATCGGCGCGTGTCGGTCGCCTCGCCCGAGCGCTACCTCGCAGACCTGAATCCCGCCCAACGCGAGGCCGTCCTCACGACCGAGGGGCCGCTCCTCGTCATCGCAGGCGCCGGCTCGGGAAAGACCCGCGTCCTCACGCACCGCGTCGCGCACCTGCTCGCTACTCAAGGTGTAAAGCCGAACGAGATCCTCGCGATCACGTTCACGAACAAGGCCGCCGGCGAGATGCGCGAGCGGCTGGAGCGGATGCTCGGCCCGATCGCTCGCGCGATCTGGATCCTCACGTTCCACGCCGCGTGCGGGCGCATCCTCAGACGTGAGGCGCAGCGGCTCGGCTACCGCTCGAACTTCACGATCTACGACTCGGCCGACCAGGTGCGCCTCGTGAAGCAGTGCCTGGAGGAGCTCGAGCGCGACCCGAAGCGCTTCACCCCGCGCGGCATCCACTCCGTCATCTCGCGCGAGAAGAACAACCTCGTCGGGCCGGACGCGTTCCGCGAACGAGTCGCGTCGTTCTACGACCAGACCGTCGCCGACGCGTACGAGCTCTACCAGCGCAAGCTGTTCGGCTCGAACGCGGTCGATTTCGACGACCTGCTGTACCTCACCGTGGACGTGCTCGAGCGGTTTCCCGAGGCGCAGGAGCGCTGGCGGAAGGCGTTTCGGTACGTGCTCGTCGACGAGTACCAGGACACGAACCACGCGCAGTACCGGCTGCTGCAGCTGCTCGCCTCCGAGCACCGCAACCTCTGTGCCGTGGGGGACCCCGATCAGTCGATTTACGCGTTCCGCGGCGCCGACATCCGCAACATCCTCGACTTCGAGCGCGACTTCCCCGGCACGCGCACGATCGCGCTCGAGCAGAACTACCGCTCGACGAACTCGATCCTGCGCGCAGCGAACACGGTCATCGAGAACAACCGCGAGCGCAAGCCGAAGCATCTGTTCTCGGAGCTCGGCGAAGGCGATCCGGTGGAGGCGATCGAGGTGGAGGACGAGCACGCCGAGGCGCGCTTCGTCGCGGCGCGTGTCGCCGCGCTCGTCGAGGAGGGCTTCTCCGGCAGCGAGATCGCGGTCTTCTACCGGATGAACGCGCAGTCGCGAGTGCTCGAGGACGTGCTCGTCCGGCAGGGCGTCGCCTACCAGGTGATCGGCGGCCCGCGCTTCTACGAACGCGCCGAGATCAAGGATCTGATCGCGTACCTGCAGGTGCTCGATAACCCGGCGGACGCGGTGTCGCTGATGCGCATCGCGAACCGGCCGCGCCGCGGCATCGGCGACTCGTCGATTGCGCGGCTCGTCACGTTCGCCGACGCGCAGGGGATCTGGCTCTGGCACGCGCTCGCGCGCGCGGACGAAGCCGGCGTCGGCGCCGCGCCGCTCAGGAACGTAAGGACGCTGAGCATGCTGCTCCAGTCGCTGAGCGCGCAGGCGCAGGAGCTGAGCGTTCCGGACCTCGTCGAGCGGGTGCTCGAGCAGAGCGGCTACCTCGCAGCACTCGAGGCGGAGCGGACGATCGAGGCGCAGGGTCGCATGGAGAACCTGCAGGAGCTCGTCGGCGTCGCGCGCGAGTACGCCGAGAACGCGCCGGAGCCGTCGCTCTCGTCGTTCCTGCAGGAGATCTCGCTCTACTCCGACCAGGACGCGCTTCGGGGCGAAGGCTCGCTCGTGACGCTGATGACGCTGCACAACGCGAAGGGCCTCGAGTTCCGCGCCGTCTTCGTGATCGGCATGGAGGAGGGGCTCTTCCCGCACGCGCGCGCCGTCGAGGAGCAGGGGGTCGAGGAGGAGCGGCGTCTTTGCTACGTCGGCCTGACGCGTGCGCAGGAACGGCTCTGCCTCACGCACGCGTCGTCGCGGATGCTGTTCGGCAACCGCGCGTACAACCTGCCGTCTCGCTTCCTCGACGAGCTGCCGGAGCACGGCGTCGTGCGCGAGCGGCTTGCGCCGTCCAAGTGGGACTACGGACGCAAGACGGTGCAGGAACACGTGCCACGCGACCATCCCGCGCTCGGGACGGGCGATTCGGTGCGGCACCAGACGTTCGGCGAGGGCGTCGTCATCGGGATCGACGCCGGCGCTGTCGTCACGATCCGCTTCGAGGACGGGAGCGAGCGGAAGCTGATGCTCGACTACGCGCCGCTCGAGAAGCTCTCGGCATAACCGATCGCTATACGTCGAGCGTCGCTAGCATAAACGCTCGTGCAGCTGAAGGAACGGGTCGCACTCGCCGTCTGCACCGCCGGGCTCGCGTTGGGAGTGCTTGCGGACGTGCTGTTCCGCGGCCGGCCGCTCGGCGTGAACGCCGCGCTCTGGGCGGTTGCGTTCGTCGTCGCGCTCGCCGCTCTGATCCGCGTCGGGGAGGTGCCGCTCCACCAGGGTCGCCGGTGGATGGCGGCGCCGCTCGTGCTGTTCGCGGCGCTCCTCATGTGGCGCACGTCGCCGCTGCTGCAGGCGGTGAACCTCGTTGCCGTCTGCGGGGCCGTCGCAATCGGCGCGCTGCGGCGCACGGAGCGCCGCGTAGCGCACGCGCACGTCGACGATTACGTCGCGGGCGCCGTCACCGCCGGTGCGGCGACGATCGTCGGCGCCGCGGAACTGATGCAGAGCGAGGTGCCGTGGCGCGACGTGGGGCGCGGTCTGCGGGCGCCGCGCGTCGCCGGAGTCGCACGCGGACTGGCGCTGGGCTTGCCGTTCCTCTTGCTGTTCGGCGTTCTCTTCGCCGCCGCCGATGCAGTCTTCGAGAACCTCCTCGTCTCGGTCGTGCCGAGCGTTCCCGGCACGTGGTGGCTGGACGTTCTCGTCGTAGTCGGCGTCGCGTGGACCTCGGCAGGGCTCCTCCGCGACCTCCTGGCGAACCGCGAGGCCGACCGCCTCATGTCGCCTCGCGCAACGTCGCCCCGCATCGGCGCGACCGAAGTCGCCGTCGCGCTCGGCGCCGTCAACCTCCTCTTCCTCGCATTCGTGCTCGTGCAGCTGCGCTTCCTCTTCGGCGGCCGCGAGCTCGTCGAACAGCGCGTCGGGCTGACCTACGCGGACTACGCGCGGCACGGCTTCTTCGAGCTCGTCGCCGTCGCCGTCCTCGTCCTCCCGCTGATCCTCGGCGCCGACGCCGTGGCCGACGGCACGCGCCGCCGGCTGAGGCTGGTGCGCGGCCTCGCCCTCACGTTGATCGCGCTCGTCGGCGTCGTGATCGCGTCGGCGCTCCAGCGGCTCTGGCTGTACCAGGAGCAGTTCGGCTTGACGGAGTTGCGCGTGTACGCGACGGGCGTCGTGCTCTGGCTCGCCGTCGTCTTCGTCTGGCTGGCCGTGACGGTGCTGCGTGATCGTCGTCACCTCTTCGCGACGGGCGCGGTGACGCTCGGCTTCGCGGCAACGCTCTGTCTCAACGTGCTGGATCCCGACGCGCTCATCGCGCGCACGAACGTGACGCGGCCGCAGGCGGACGTGTCGTATCTTGCGTCGCTCAGCGACGACGCCGTGCCGGCGCTCGTGGCGCGACTGCCTCAGCTCGATCCTGCGCTCCGGCGTCCACTCGCGCGTGCGTTGCTCGAGCGTTCGACGGCGCACGAGAGTTGGCTCTCGTGGAACCTCTCGCGCAACCGGGCTGCCTCGCTGCTCGATTCGCATCGCGACGAGCTGCGCGCTTTCTCCCGATAGGGTCAGCCGCATGAGCTTCGACGTGCGCCCGTGCGGCGACCTCGCCGAGTTCGACCGCGCGCTGCTGTCGATCGGCCAGTACTTCGGGAACGAATCCGACCCCGAAGGCGTCGAGCGCTTTGCGCGGGTGCTCCCGATCGAGCGCATGCACGCGGCGTGGGAGAACGGCGAGATCGTCGGCGGCGCGGGCGGGTTTCCCTTCGAGATGTCGGTGCCCGGCGCGCTCTTGCGTTGTGCCGGTACGACCGTCGTCGGCGTGGCGCCGACGCATCGCCGGCGCGGCGTGCTCCGCGCGATGATGCGCGCACACCTCGACGACGCCCACGAGCGCGGTGAGCCCATCGCGGCGTTGTGGGCGTCCGAGGAGACGATCTACGGCCGCTTCGGCTACGGCGTCGCCGCGTACCAGGGCGACGTGAAGGTCCCGAAGGAATACGTCGACTACATCGCGCCGAGCGAGCGCTCCGGTCACATCAGGATCGTCGAGCGAGACGAGGCGCTCGAGAAGTTCCCGCCGCTCTGGGAGGCGCTCGCGCGCGCACGGCCGGGAGTCTTCATCCGCTCGCGCGACTGGTGGGAGCTGCGCACGTTGCGCGATCCGGCGGAGCGCCGCGGCGGCGGCGGGCCCAAGCGCTTCGCGCTGCTCGAGCGCGACGGCGCGGCGGTCGCGTATGCGATCTACCGCCACCAGATGAGCTGGGACGAGGGCGTCACCAGCGGGAAGATCGTCGT
>JBJMJE010000004.1:0-5662 GCA_045806505.1 Gaiellaceae bacterium | reverse complement strand
CTTCTCAATGCGCGACAACTGGCAGTTCGTGACGATCCTCAACCACTCGGGCCGCGACCTCGTGATCGACGACATCGATCCGATCGACTGCGACACGAACGTCGATCCGACCGGCTGCCCGAACCCGCCGCGGCCGCGTGTGAAGGAGAACGCGCCGAGCGGGAGCGCGGACGCGAAGTTCTCGATCGTGCGCCAGGTCGACCCGACGCTGATCACGATCACGAACGACCACGCTTCCGGCCCGAAGCTCGTGATCAACGGCTTCATCGACAACCGGATCGGCGAGACCAACGTGACGAACGTCTTCGGGCCGATCACGTCGACGACGATCCGCGGCGGCTCGAGCAGCTTCTACAGCCTCTATACGAGCCCGCACACGAGCCTGATCCGCTCGAACATCGCGCACCTGTACGCGGGCACCAGCATCGGCGCCGCGAACAACTGCGTCTACGACCACGACCACGTCACGTGCCTCGCCTCGCAGAAGCTGTGCGTCGACTCGGCGAACCAGTGCGTGAACGTCGACCTGATCGTCTGGGCGAACCACCCGCAGGAGCTCACGACCTACTCCGGGACGAACACGTACCTCGACCTGAAGACGATCCTGCGCGACTCGCTGCTGCCGAACCCGCTCGTGACGACGCCGGTGATCGCGATCAAGTCGATGGTCGCGCTGGACAGCATCTTCGTCCTGCTGCAGCCGACGACGATCCAGCGCATGTCGCCGGACGTGCCCGGCATCGACGTCCAGGTCGTTCCGGACCCGTCGTCGCTCTCGAGCCCGCCGTACTACAAGACGTTCTTCCATCCGGACGGCTTCCGCTGCGACTACCCGACCGGCTGTCCGAACCCGAAGCGCGAGCTCGGCGCCTACGCGACCGACGCGGAGACGCCGGTCGCGAGCACGTACAACTTCCTGATTCTCGACGCCGGCGGGGGCAGCGCCGGCGTGCTCGGCGACGTCACGGTCGACGCTGCGAACACGGCGCCGGGCGCGACGACGATCAACGTCATCGCCTACGTCGACCTCCACCGCACGAGCGGCGACATCCACATCCACACGACCGGATTCATCACGGTGACGGAGAAGGCCCGAACCGGGGGGAACCCGGGCGACCTCCGCATCGCGCAGATCGTCTCGACGAACGGCGACGTGACGCTGTATGCGGCGGGCGCGGTCCTCGATGCGGACAACGACGTGCTCGAGACCGGGTACGACGCGGTTCTCGCCGTCGGCGCGAACGATGTCAGCGGCGCGGACGTCGTCGGGCGCAACATCACGATCACAGCCGGTGACAACACGGGCGCGCCTTTCCGCAACGCCGATCCCGCCGCGATCTCGGGTCACGGCGGCGTCGGCGTGCCGAGCAACTTCCTCGAGATCGTCGTCGACGGCGTCGGCGGCAGCCTCGGCGTGTTCAAGGTCACCGACACGGCCTCCGAGCGCACGGGCTGGAACATCAACTCGCTGCCGGCGGCCGATCCGGGTGCGCCCACGGGCACGTTCGGCGTCTTCGTCACGCAGACGAACCTCGAAATGGAGGTCGACCGGATCCTCACGAACGGCGACGCCTCGCTCGTCGCGCTGAACGGCTCGCTCCGCGACTCCCGCAACGGCGGCGCCGGCCTCAATACGCAGTTCGGCCTGCCGAACGTCGAAGCCAACAACATCGATCTCGCCGCGTACTGCGGCGGCTCGAACGATCCGGCGAAGTGCGGCAACATCGGCGCGCGCGCACCGCCCGCCACCGGAGCGGAAGACGACTTCCTGAACGACCTGAAGATCGACTCCGGTCACGGCGACACGCAGCACCCGTCCACCGTGATCGTCGGTCGCGTCGGCATCGAGGCCCGGAACGACGTGATGGTCACCGAGACCGCCGGCGCGCTGAACGTCCTGATCGCACAGTCGCTCAGCGGCAACGTGCGGCTCACGGTCCGCGAGCACGCGACGCAGGGCGACGACCTCAACCTCATCCTTCCGTACGCGTCCGACACGATCGCGCCGACGCAGAACGGCAACGCGATCCTGATCGACTACTCCGGCGTCGCCAACGTCAAGCGCGACATCGGCGTCGGCGCGGCGGTACTGAACACGGCGTCGATCAACGCGCCCGGCTGGATCCTGCTGCGCGTCGGCGACAACGTCACGCTCGGCGGGCTCGACGCGAGCGGCTACCCGCTTCTGGCCGACGCGGCGCGCATCGACCAGAACACGAAGGTCGTCGCAGGCGCCTGGATCGACATCCACGGCGACTACGACGCGTTCACGAAGGGCGCCAGCGAGCTCGACTCGACGTTCGGCACGGTCATGCACCTGCACGGGACGATCACGCCCGGCACGCTGAGCGTCGGCTGCCGCGACGAGATCAATCCGGGCCGCGACTGCAACGGGACGCGGATCTTCGGCAACACCGACACCGACACGATCTACTTCGACCAGACGAAGCTCGGCGGCAGGACGCACGTCTACGGCTCTCGCGCGATGACGTGCACGGCGCACGACGCGACGTGCACGAACGTCTGGGCGCCGCTCGGCGACTCCGAGGACTTCTTCTTCGTCAACCGGCTCCAGACGATGAACGTCGCCGCGGGCCACACGCTCACGCTCGACGGGCAGGACGGCACCGACACCTACATCGTCAACACGACCGGCACCCAGGCGTGCCTCGGCAACGACCAGATCTCCGGCGCGACGTGCCACAACTACGTGATCAACGCGCTCGACACAGGCAGGCCCGACAAGGGCGCCGACGTCCTCATCGTCAACGGCGTCGACAGCGCGCAGAACGGCTACCAGGCCGACGGCAAGACGCCGTACGCGATCGACGACATCTTCCTGCTCCGCCGCTCGAACTTCATCGGCTCGACGCCGTCGTCGGGTGTTGCGAACGAGCTGGCGGACGATCCCGCGTTCGTCGCGCTGCTGCACGGGAACTTCGGCACCGCGACGCCGGTGGCCGCGCTGACGGACGTGAACCTGACGCTCTGTTACGACAGCGCCGCGGGCTGCGAGGTCGGTCGGCGGCTGACCGCGACGAGCGGCGCGCCGTTCGACGCCACGAACTTCGTCGTCGGCCGGCGGATCCACCTCGGCAACGCGAACGCGCTCGGCGACGCGGGAGTCTGGGCCGGCGACTACACGGTCTCGAGCCGGGCCGCGAACGGAACGTACATCGTCCTCGGCGAGACCCTCCCGACCGGCGTCTCGCTGACGACCGAGCAGGTGCCGACCGCGAACGTCGCGCTCCACCACGTCTCCGTCGGCGTGCTCCTCGGCGACGTCACGACGCCGGATCCGTCGGGCGACTCAAACATCCGCAACCAGAACTACGAGCGGATCAACTACGACGCGTCGATCAACGGCCGCCTGATCGTCAACGGCCTCGGCGGCAATGACGCTTTCTTCTCCGACGACAACAGCACGATCACGACGCTCGACGGCGGCCTCGGCAACGACAAGTTCCGGATCGGCCAGATCTATGGCCTGCAGCGCGACACGCTCGCCGCGGCTGCGAACCCGGTCTCGTCCGACGGCCTGACGCGAGATACGACCGGCGGCTCGCTCAACCCGCAGGACGTCTTCGCTACGGTCGCGACCACCCGTGGCTGGCTGAGCGCGGGGGCGTCGCAGCCGCTCGTCGCCGAGGGCGACAAGGGCGACGACGAGTTCATCGTCTACTCGAACCAGGCGCCGCTGCGGCTCGAGGGTGGCGACGACAACGACCTCTTCGTAGTTCGCGGCTTCGCGCTCGCACAGACGAAGAAGAATCACGGCGATCCGACGGCCGCCGACTGCAACCCGGCGACCGCCTCGGCCGCCGATCACTGCGACATCGTGTGGATCAACGCGGAAGACCAGATCGCGATGCCGCGGCTGACGAAGGGCTTCTCGACCGCGGCCGAAAGCGATATCCGCACCGGCTCCGGCACGAACCAGGTCGAGTACAACATGAACGCGCCGGTGTCGGTGGACGGCGGCGCCGGCTTCGACAAGCTCGTCATCCTCGGCACCGAGTACGCGGATCACATCGTCGTCACCGCGAAGGCGGTCTACGGCGTCGGCGTCTCGGTCACGTACGCGAACGTCGAGGTGCTCGAGATCGACGCGCTGGAGGGCGACGACACGATCGACGTCCTCTCGACCGCGCCGGGGATCGTCACGCGCGTGATCGGCGGCCTCGGCAACGACACGCTCGACGTCGCGGGCGACGTCACCGGCGACGTCTTCTCGCTCGACATCGAGGGGACGAGCGGGACGATCAACCACGCCGTCTCGTCCGACGACCCGACGTACAACGGCATCGTCGCCGACGGCGTCGACCTGAGCGTGGCGCGCGCCGGCCAGGGCAGCGTCGTGATCACGGAGTCGGCCGGCTTCACCGCCGTCTACGAGGGCGGCTGCTTCGGCGTTCCCGGCACGTGCACGCCGGTGCCGGCGCTCGACTCCTACACCGTCGCGCTCGCGGCGAAGCCGAACTGCGGTGCCGGCGTCGCCGACGCGGATTGCAAGGTCTACGTGACGGTGTCGGCGGCGTACCCGCCGAACTCCGAGCATCCGTCGCTCGCGCACCCGTACCCGGATGGGCCGCCGGGCGCGGGCGACGGCGACACGCTGCTCGTCACGACGACGCCGTTCCCGGGCTCGGCGGCCGACTTCTACCGCCAGATCTTCCTGAACGGCGTCTCGCAGCAGGTGTCGAAGCGCTCGATCGTGCTCGTCTTCGACGGCAACAACTGGCAGAGCGCGCAGACCGTCTACGTCTACGCGGTCGACGACACGCGGGCCGAGGGCACGCGCGTCGTCACGGTCAGCCACTCGGTCATCCAGCCCCTATGCGACGCAACCGACGCAACGCACTGCTTCGACGGCGCGATCGTGCGCAACGTCGAGGCGACGATCTACGACAACGACCAGCCGGGCGTCCTGCTCGTGCAGCTCGATCCGAACACCGGCAATCCCGACAACACGACGGTCGCGCTCGAGGGCTGGGGCTCGACGACCGCCCTGCACCCGACGACCGAGCAGCTCGACCGGTACAGCATCGTGCTCGCGAGCGCTCCGACCGGCACCGTCGTCGTGAGGATCGAGCTCAACGACGTCTCCGGCGACACACGCGTCTGCCTGATAAGCGCCGACGGCCGCTTCCACTCGACAGATCTGTTCGTCGACGCGAGCGACCCGACGTCGTGCCACTCGACCGGGAGCGTCTACACGGCGACGTTCAACAGCGGCAACTGGTTCATCCCGCTGCTCGTCGATGTGCACGCGCGCAACGACTTCGCGCCGCAGGATCCCCACAACACCACGCTCAAGCACACGATCGACGCGTCGAGCAGCGACGCCGCCTACAAGACGGCGAAGATCACCGAGCGCGTCGAGGTGCTCGTAATCGACGACGAGAACCCCGGCGTCTTCGTCCTGCCGAGCGACGGCACCACCGTCGTCGTCGCGTGCGGCAACGACGCTTGCACGCTGCCGCCGAACTGCACGACGCACCCGGAGAAGTGCGACACGTACCAGCTGCGCCTGAACAGCGCGCCTGCGCCGGGCACCGAGGTCAAGATCGCGCTGATCAGCGACGGCCAGACCGACATCGACGCCTCGTCACCGCTCTTCGACGCCACGCGGATCCCGTTCGAGCAGGTCGGCGGCCTCCAG
>JBJMJE010000003.1:0-19838 GCA_045806505.1 Gaiellaceae bacterium | reverse complement strand
CCCCGGACATGTCCCGCGAGACGTCGCCGTCGCTCGCTGCCGCACTGTTACGCGGCACGGCCGGACGGACGTGTCTCGTGCGACGAGCGACTGGTGGACGAATCGTCACACCCGTGTTACCGCTGACGCGTCTGCTCAAGGCATGGCCGGGGTCAGACCCCGGCCATGTCCCGAAGCGTCACGCCTTCTCGAGACGTAGCTCGCCGGTCTCGACGCTGACCGCCAGCGTGTCCTCCTTGATGCGCTCCTCGTAGGCGAGCAGGTCCTCGTCCGGGATCCAGAGGCGGATGCGGTCGGTGAGCTCGAAGCCGGCCTCGCGGCGCATCGCGTTCACCTGGTGGATCAGGTCGAGGACGCGGCGCTCGCGGCGCAACTCGTCGTCGAGCGCCGTGTCGACGGCAACGGTCAGCCCCTCGTCGGTCGCGACTGCCCAGCCCGCCTTGCCGACGCGCTCCACGAACACCTCGTCCGGTTCGAGCACGTGGCCGTCGACGCGGAAGCGGCCGTCGTCGAGGGCGTCGAAGCGACCCTCCTGCAGCGCCGCGCGAACGTCTCGCAACGCCGCGCCGAGCTTCGGGCCGAGGATGCGCAGGTTCGGTTTCACACGTAGCTCGCTCGCGTCGACCTCGCCGAACACGACCTCCTTCACGCGCAACTCCTCTGCGATCTCGTCTGCATGCGTGCGCGACACGCTCGCTCCGGCGACCACGAGACGCCGCAGCGGCTGCCGAAGCGTCAGACCCGTGGCGGCGCGCGCCTGGCGTCCCAGCTCGACGACTCGTCGCACCTCGGCGACCTCCGCGAGCAGCGCGTCGTCGACCTCCCCCGGCTCGGGCCACGGCGCGAGAAAGACCGACTCGTCCGCCGACACGAGGTTTCGCCACAGGTGCTCGGCGACGAACGGCATCACCGGCGAGATGACCTGGATCGCCGTCGTCAGCGCGTCGAACAGCACACGGAGCGCCGTCTGGTCGCCTTCCCAGAAGCGCCGCCGCGAGCGGCGGATGTACCAGTTCGAGAGGTCGTCGACGAAGGCCTCGAACTCCTGCACTACGCCCGGCGTCCAGAAGCGCTCGTACTGCTCGGACACGTTCCGGACGAGCTGCGCGGTGCGCGCGTGTAGCCAGCGGTCGAGCGGGCGCAGCTCCGCCGCCGGCGCGCTCGGATCGAAGCTCTCGACGTTCGCGTACGTGATGAAGAACGTGACGGAGTTCCAGAACGTCAACAGCCGGCGCTTGACGTCGTCGGCCATGTGGTAGCCGAAGCGCAGCGGCTGGCTCGGCTGCTGCTCGCAGAAGAGCCAGCGTGCGACGTCGGCGCCCATCCGCTCGAGCGCCTCGTTCAGCTCGATCGAGTTGCCCCACGACTTGTGCATCGGGCGACCCGTCTCGTCGTAGACCTTCTCGTACGTGAGCACGCTGCGGTACGGCGACTGCCCCACGAGCGTCACGGCCATGAAGCACTGCGAGTAGAACCACAGCCGGATCTGCTCGCGCATCTCGCTGACCCAGTCCGCGGGGAACCACTTCTGCCAGTACTCGTGGTCGGGCAGGTCGGCGCCGGTGAGACCGGTGGCCGCGCCGTTTCCGTTGCCGTGCGGCACCCAGGTCGGGTTCTTCCAGCCGAGCGTCGAGAAGTGGACGATCCCGGCGTCGAGCCACGCGTCGCCGACCTCGACGATGCGTCGCACGTCTTCGCGCCCACACGCCTCGCAGCGAATCGTCACGTCGTCGATCCACGGCCTGTGCAGCTCCTGCAGGCCTTCGAGCCCCGCCGTCGCGCGCTCGTCGAGCTCCGCGCGCGAGCCGATGACGTTCAGCATGCCGCACTCGCAGGGATAGAAGGGCAGCGGCAGCCCGAAGTAGCGCTTCCGCGAGATGTTCCAGTCGCCCATGTTGCGCAGCCAGTCGTCCATGCGCTTGCCGTACTGCGGCGGCTGCCACGCGACCGTAGCGTTCGCGTCGAGCATCGGCTGGCGCACGTGGTCTGCCGAGATGAACCAGTCATCCACGACGCGGAACACGAGCGGCGTCTTGCAGCGCCAGCAGATCGGATAGCGGTGGACGATGCGGCCGGCCTCCTCGAGGATGCCCTCCCGGCGCAGGTGCTCGACGACGACGTCCTCGACCTCGGTCGTCGAGAGGCCGGCGAGCTGTTCGCCGTAATCCGGCAGCATCCGGCCCGCCTCGTCGATCGGCGCGAGCACGGGCAGGCCGTGGACGCGCGAAAGCTCGAAGTCCTCGGCGCCGGCGCCCGGCGCGATGTGGACGATGCCGGTGCCTTCGTCGAGCGCAACGGCGTCCCACGGGATCACGCGATGCTCGATCCCGTTCTGCGCCGGCAGCTCGTCGAAGGGCCCGCGGTAGCGCCAGCCGACGAGCTCCTCGCCGCGCTTGCGCTCGACGAACGTATCGTCCGGAAAGACGTCGACCGCGACCCAGTCGCCGTTCTCACGACGGCCGTACTCGGCCTCGGCCTTGACGGCCGCGGCGACGTTCGCGGGCAGCGTCCACGGCGTCGTCGTCCAAACGACGAGCGCCTCACCCTCCCGCTCGAGCAGCGGGAAGCGCACGAAGAGCGACGGGTGCTCGAGCTCGACGTAGTTCTCCTCGCCCGCCTGCTCGTGCTGCGACAGCGACGTGCCGCAGCGCGGGCACCACTGCGTCGACCGGTGCCCCTTGTACAGCCAGCCGCGGCTGTGCACCTCCTTGAGGAACATCCAGATGTACTCGATGTTCGTGTCGGAGAACGTGTAGTAGTCGTTGTCCCAGTCCATCCACTGGCCGAGCCGCTTCGACTGCTCGGTCTGCATCTCGGAGAAGCGCGCGACTCGCTCCTTGCACCGCTGCGCGAACTCGGCGAGCCCGTACTCCTCGATCTCGCGCTTCGAATCGAGGCCGAGCTCCTTCTCGACCTCGACCTCGACCCAGAGCCCCTGGCAGTCGAAGCCGTTCTGGTAGCGCTGGTCGTAGCCGCGAAGCGCCTTGTAGCGCTGGAAGACGTCCTTGAGCACGCGTCCGAGGTGCTGCACGCCCGCGGGGCCGTTCGCCGTGATCGGTCCATCCATGAAGCTGAACGTGGGGCCGCCGCGGTTGCGGTCGCGCAGCTTGAAGAACGTGCCTTCCTCCTCCCACAGTGCGAGGATGTCGCGCTCCAGAGCCGCGTGGTCCGGAACGGCGGGCAACGGGGCGAAACGAGTCTCGAGACGCATGCTTTCGATTCTAGAGAGCGGGAACAATCGCCCTTTCAACCGCGTTTAGGCCAAGGCAACTCGACGAAAGGAATCTGAAGCGAATGGCGATTGACGTCACCGAGACGACCTTCGAACAGGAAGTGCTCGAAGGCTCCAAGGAGACCGCCGTCCTCGTCGACTTCTGGGCTGAGTGGTGCGGTCCCTGCCACGCCGTCTCGCCGGTGCTCGAGAAGATCGCCGACGAGCGCGCGGGCGAACTGAAGCTCGTGAAGGTCAACATCGACGAGAACCAGAATCTCGCAACCCGCTACGGGGTCATGTCGATCCCGACGATGGTCTTGTTCAAGGACGGCGAGCCGGCGGCCGCCGCGATCGGGGCGCGCCCCAAGGGCGACCTCGAACGGCAGCTCGGCCTCGCCGAGGTTGCTGCCTAGCCGTCCGCGGCTTCTTGTTTTTCGGGGTGAGCGGCCGGCGCCATAGCGCGCCCGGCCGGCTCCTCCACCAGGTTCAGCACTCGCATCCCGTGGACGTAGACGACGGCGCCGCCGAGCCAGCCGCCCGCCGTCAGCAAGCCGAACCCGACGAGCGTCAGGATCAATCCCGCGGAGTCCACGTTTCCCGAGACGTAGTTGTCGTGGCCGACGATCGCCGCGAGGGCGAAGAACACGGTCGCGGTGAGCATCGCGGCCATGTGCGTCGTCGCCGTCTTCCACAGCTCGCTGCCCCACGTGATCGTGAGCCAGTCCGCCAGGCCCGTGAGCGCGGTCAGAGCCGTCGTCGCAAGCCCGAGGATCAACGCCAGCCACCAGCCCTGGGCACCGGCGGTGTTCGTGATCGAGAGGACGTCGCTGAGCGCGGCGAGGGTCGCGAACGTGTAGATGCCGATCGTCGCGTCGGTCAGCGGCGGGTGGAGAGGGTGTCCCGGCAGCCCCTGGACGAGGTACCGCAGCTTCACAGGTCCACGTCGTTCCCGCGCTCAGCGGGAAGAAACGCCGGCTTACTGCTCGGTGGTCTCGAGGAAGGAGAGGAACGCCGCGTGCTTGCCCAGCAGATCCTCGATCTGCGTCACACCGGCGGTCGCCCAGTCCTCGACCCACGTCTCGGACAGGTCGTCCTCGATGTAGTGGAGTCCGCGCTCGTTCATTGAGTCATCATCGGCGAGGGATTCCGCCGCGACAATGGGCCGGATGGCTCATTTGGGGGGCAGCAGCGGCCTACTTATCGTGAACCCTCACTCGGGGGACGGGAGCGGCCCGGACGCGGACGAGCTCGCCCGCGAGGCGGAGCGTCGCGGCGTGACGGTGCACGTCCTCCGCGACGGCGACGACGCGGCCGCCGTGGCGCGAAAGGCGGAGGGGCCGGTCGGCGCCGCCGGGGGCGACGGCTCGCTCGCCGCGGTCGCGGAGGTTGCACTCGAGCGCGACGTGCCGTTCGTCTGCATCCCGTTCGGGACGCGCAATCACTTCGCCCGCGACGTCGGGCTCGACCGCAACGATCCCATCGGAGCGCTCGCGGCATTCGGATCCGCCCGCGAGGAACGGATCGACGTCGGCCGCGTCGCCGGGCGCATGTTCCTCAACAACGTGTCGTTCGGCGTGTACGCGCATCTCGTGCACCGCCGCGAGCGGCACCGGCGGCGGCGCGATTCGTTCGCGCGGCTCCGCGCGCTGTGGCTGTCGGTGCAGGACCGCCACCCGCAGCCGTTCGTGCTCGACGGGCAGCGGCTCGCCGCGCGCGTCGTCCTCGTCGCGAACAACGCCTACGAGGTGAGCGCGCTCGACCTCGGCGCCCGCGAGCGGCTCGACGAAGGACGCCTGCACGCGTACGTCGCAGAGGGTTGGCTCCCGCACACGTGGGACGAGCGCTCCGGGGAGCGGTTCACGCTGGAGCAGCGAGGCGGCCTCCGCGCGGCCATCGACGGGGAGCCGGCGCACCTCGAGTCGCCCGTAGAGCTCACCGTCGAGCCGCGCGCGCTGCGCATACTTCTCCCGTGAGCCCGAGGCACGTACCCGCGACCCAGGCAGAGCTCTCGCGCATCGGCCTGCTCGCGGAGCTCCCCGGCGAGCAGCTGTTCGAGCTCGCAAAGCGGATGCGACGCGAGGACGTTTCCGGCGGCGAGGCGCCCATCGTCGAGGGCGAGCAGGGCGACCGCTTCTACGTGATCCTGAACGGGCTCTTCGCGGTCTCGAACTTCGGCACGTTGCCGCGGCGGATGCTCCGCCCCGGCGACTACTTCGGCGAGGTGGCGCTGGCGATGGACATTCCGCGTACAGCCAACGTACGGGCGCTCACGCCCGCCACGGTCGCGAGCTGCGACAAGGACACGTTCGACGAGTTCCTGCGCCCGCTCTTCGCAGACGACTAGCCGGCTGAACTGCTGCTTCCGACGGCGAGGTCGGCGAGGTTTTCCCCAACCGCGGGCGCGAATTTGAACCCGTGGCCGCTGCAGGCTGAGCCGATCACGTAGCGGCCGCGGCGCTCGCAGACGAAGCTCTCGTCCGCGACGTTCGTGTAGATGCACGTCTCTGCCCGGATCGGCTCGGGGTCGACGCGCGGCAGGCGCTGTGCGATCCAGCCCGCGACCGCTTCGACGACTCGCTCGTCGGGCTCGGAGTCCTCGTCGTCCGGATCGGTGGATCGGCCGCCCTTGTGCCAGCCGGCCTTCACTCCGACCCCCGGAGCGGTCAGCGCGTAGAACTGGTCGCCGAGCTCGTCGATCAGCGACGGGATCCGCTCGCCGCGGAAGTAGACGGTCGTCTCGCGCGTCGGCTTCGCGTCGAGCGCGCCGCGGCCGAGGAGCTTCGGCGCCCAGCCCCCTGCCGTGACGACGACGCGTTCGCCGGGGACGTCGTCCAAAGCGTCGACGCGCGTGTTCTCGAGGATCTCCGCGCCGGCGCCGCGGGCGCCGTCGGCGAGGGCGTCGATCGTGGCGTCGGCGAGGGCGATCCCGGCGTCGCGCGTGAAGACGAGCGACTCGACGTCGTCGTACGCGAAGCCGAAGCGCTCGAGCGCGTCGCCAGGCGCGAGCTCCTCGACCGGGACGCCTGCCCCGCTCAGCGCCTCGACCCGCCGCTTCGGGACTCGCTGCACGTCCACCAGCCCGTCGAGCTCGAGCAGCGTGCGCCCCGACTCCTGCTCGAGCTCGCGCCACAGCTCGTACGCGCGCTGCGCCAGGCGGATCCAGTACTCCTCGTCGTACGACAGCCGGAAGATGCGCGACGTGCCGTGGCTCGAGCCGCGCTTGTGCTTCAGCTCGAACTGCTCGTAGACGGTGACGTGGTGGCCGCGCTGCGCGAGCACGCGCGCGGTTGCGAGCCCCATCACGCCTGCGCCGACAACGGAGATCTTCACGCTTCCGCCAGTACCCCGTCCGACAATCTGGGCCACGCCTCGAGCGCCCAGCTGTCGAACTCGCGGTCCGTGAGGCACGCGAGCGCCAGGCCGACAGCCGGATCGATCCACAGGAACGTGCCGCTGCCGCCGAAGTGTCCGAACGTCTGCTCCGAGTTACGCGTTCCGGTCCAGTGCGGCTGCTTTGCGTCGCGGAGCTCGACGCCGAGCCCCCAGTCGTTGGGGTCGAAGCGGCCGACGTCCGGGAGCACGCCGTTGAGCCCCGGGAACTGCACTGACGTCATCTCCGTCAGCGTCTCCGGAGCGACCAGCGTGGGCGACTGCAGCTCGCGCGCCAGCGCGACGAGGTCGTCGAGCGTGCCGTGGACGTCGGCGCCGGCCGAGCCGCGAAGCTCGGCACCCATACCGAGCGGCGCGAAGACCGCCTGCCGCAGGTACTCGGGGAACGGCATCTCGGCGGCGCGCTCGACGTGCGCAGCGAGCTGCTCGAAGCCGGTGTTGGAGTAGATGCGCCTCGTATTCGCCCGCGCGATCGGCTTGTCGCCGTGGAAGGGAAGCCCCGACGCGTGCGCGAGCAGGTGCCTGACGGTCGACCCCTCCGGCCCTGCCGGCTCGTCCAGGTCGACGACACCCTCCTCCGCGGCGACGAGCGTCGCGAGCGCGACCGCGGGCTTCGTGATCGACGCCCAGCGGAACTCCCGGTCGCGCGGCCCCCGCTCCGCGATCACGTCACCGCCGCGCACGACGGCGACGGCGACGGCGCCCGCGCCCCACCCGTCCACCTGCGCCAGCGCCTCCACGCGGCGCGATACTAGTCCGATCGACAGGCGCGTCATCTCCTCCGGTTCACCGTACGAAGCCGTCGCCGGCTTCTCGCGCGCTGTCGTGGCAGGCGCGCACGTCCACGTCGCGGGAACCGCGCCCGTGATGCCCGACGGCGCACCCCCGCCCGACAACGCATACGAGCAGGCGCGCCGCTGCCTCGAGATCATCCTGTCCGCTCTCGGCGAGGCGGGCGCACGACCCGAGGACGTCGTTCGCACGCGGATGTACGTCACAGCGGCCGAGCACTTCGACGCGGTCGCACGCGCGCACGGCGAGATCTTCGGCGAGGTCCGCCCGGCCTCGACCTGCGTCGTCACCGGGCTGCTCGACCCACGCTGGTACGTAGAAATCGAAGCGGAGGCAATACTCGCACCGTGAAGCAGATCTTTCCCGCCTCGATCACGAGCAAGAGCTTCGCCGCCGGCGGCAGCGTCCTCGACCACAAGTTCGGCCAGAGCGAGGCCTACACGCTCGGCGTCGAGGAGGAGTACATGCTGCTCGACCCCGAGACGTTCGACCTCGTGCAGCACATCGACACGGTGCTCGAGGCGATGGCCGGGCACGAGTTCGAGGCGCACGTCAACCCGGAGCTGATGCAGTCCGTGCTCGAGGTCGCAACGCCGGTGTGCCGCACGCCCGCGGACGTCGATCGTGCGCTGCGGCAGCTCCGGCAGTACGTCACGTCGATCGCGCAGGAGAAGGGACTCCGCGTCGGCTCGGCCGGCACGCATCCGTTCAGCCTCTTCGAGCGACAGCGCATCACCGCGCGCGACCGCTACCGGAATCTCGTCGACCAGATGCAGTACGTCGCGCGGCGCGAGCTGATCTTCGGGCTGCACGTGCACGTCGCAGTCGCGGATCCGGACACGGCGATCCAGGTCGTGAACGGCCTGCTCACGCAGCTCGCTCCCCTGCTCGCCCTGTCGGCAAGCTCGCCGTTCTGGCGCGGCGAGCCAACCGGGCTCGCGTCGTCGCGGCAGATGATCTTCGCGGCGTTCCCGCGCTCCGGCCCGCCGCCGCGCTTCGAGAACTACGCCGAGTACGCCGAGGTCGTCGGCCAGCTCGAGAAGACCGGCTGCATCGCCGACTACACGCACATCTGGTGGGACATCCGCCCGCATCCGCGGCTCGGCACCGTCGAGGTCCGGATCTGCGACGGCGTCACGCGCCTCGAGGACGCGATCGCCATCACCGCTTACGTGCAGGCGCTCGTCAAGATGTTCTCCGAGCGGGCCGCGCGCGGCGAAAAGATCCCGACGTACCACCGCATCCTCACGACGGAGAACAAGTGGCTCGCCGGACGGTACGGGCTCGAGGCGCCGATCATGGACCTGGTGACCGGCAAGCGGAACCGCATTCCCGTGGCGCAGCTCGTGCGGCGGACGCTGAAGGAGATCGAGCCGCACGCGCGCGAGCTCGGCGCCGAGCGCGAGCTCGACGGCATCCGTGCAATCCTCGCGAAGGGCAACGGCTCGGACCGGCAGCTTCGCGTCTTCAACGCGAATCGCGACATCGTCGAGGTCGTGCAGGAGATCGCCAACGCGACCGAAATCGCGCGCGTCGCGGCGTGACGGCCGTAGGGCAACAAGCGCCCGCGGCGCGTGTGCAGCGGGGGCCCGGCGACGAGACGACGATCGCCTCGCTCTGGGCCGACGGCCCCGTGCTTCTCGTCTTCTACCTCTTCGACTGGTCGTCGACCTGAACGGACGAGCTCGAGCTCCTGCGTGACAGGAGCCGCGAGTTCGAGGAGGCGGGCGTGCGCGTCTTCGGGATCTCGCGCGACTCGCCGTGGACGCACATCGCGTGGTCGCAGACGCTCGACCTCCGCTTTCCGCTCCTCTCCGACTGGAACGCGGAAGCGGTGCGCGCGTTCGACGTCGCGTTCGAGTTCCGGGGCCTGCGCGACGTCGCGCGACGCTCGGCGTTCCTGATCGACGAGGGCGGTACGGTCAGCGGTGCATGGCACTACGCGACGGACGAGGTGCCCAACTTCGACGAGCTCTTGCAAGCCGCCCGGGCTTTGCGGGACTAGCCGCCGGGCTCTACACGCTCGCCGGCTTCCTCGCGACGTGGCCGGCGCTCGAGCACCTCAACACGCATTTCCTCGCCGCGGCGCCGGCGACGATCGCGGAGGCGACACCCGGCGACCATCTGCAGACGAGCTGGAACCTGTGGCTCTTCGGCCACCAGCTCGAGCACCTGAACGCGCCGTGGCGCGACCCGTACAGCTTCCGGCCGGAGCTCGCGCCGCGCGCGAACTTTCAGGGGCTTGTCTTCGGGCTTCCCTACTGGCCGCTCCATGCAGTGCTCGGCGCCGTGCTCGCGTGGAACGTCTTCACGCTGCTGACGTACACGGCGGCAGGAGGCGCGACGTGTGCATGGCTCCGCTCGCTCGGGCTGCCGCGCGGCGCGTCGCTCGTCGGCGGCCTCGCGTTCGCCCTCGCGCCGTATCGCGTCGCGCAGAGCACCGGCCATCTGCTCGGGCCGACGTCGCTGTTCCTGCCGCTGTCGCTGCTCGCGATCGAGAAGCGCAAGCCGTTCTGGGCCGCAGCCGCGATCACGGCGATCCCGCTCTCGGGGCAGGTGAGCCTCGCGCTCGGCGCGTTGCCGTTCTTCGTCGCGTACGCGTTCGTGCGCGGGCGCGGGCTCGTCGACGCCGTCCCGGGAACCGTGACGGCGCTCGCAGCGGCGGAGCTCTACCAGCGCTACGCGATCCGGGGTTCCCTGCACGAGCACGGGCGCACGCTCGCCGAGGTTGGTCGCTACTCCGCAGACTGGGTCGGCTTCGTGTCCCGTCACGGGCGCGGCGAGGCGTTCGTGTTCCTGGGCTGGCTGACGCCCCTCCTCGCCCTTGCGGGACTCGCGCTGCTCCTGCACTCGCGGCGCTACCGGCTCGCGCTCCTCCTCGTCGCCGGCTTCGTCGTCCCCGTCGTGATCGCGCTCGGCACGAACCTGCCGACGTACCGCCTCGCGCGCGAGCTCGTCCCGCACCTCAACGTGGCGCGCGTCCCGGAGAGGCTGCTGCCGATCGCCTGCCTCGCCATCGCAGCGCTCGTCGCGTTCGCCCTCGAGCGCGCGCGGCCGTGGTTGATTGCCCTCCTCTTCGTTCTCGTCGCCGTCGACCTCCACGTGCGCCTCTACCACGCGTCGGCTGCGGACGAGGGAAACGCGGCCTATGCGGCGATACACCGGCCCGGGCGCCTGCTCGAGCTACCCGTGTTCCTGCCGGACGTGAATCTGAACAGCACGTACCTCTACTACGACCTGGCCGCGCAGCGCGAGCGGCCGCTCGGCTACTCGACGCTCGTGCCGCGGCCGGCGTTCAGGACGGCGCGGCGGCTCCGGGCGCTGAACTGTGGTACTTGGACCAGAGACGTGTCCGGGCTCGGCGTGCGTCACATCGTCGTGCACGGCCCTCTCTACGCGAAGTTCCTGCCGCGCTGCCGTACGAAGGCCGAGACGACGCTCACCGCCCACGGCTTCCGCCGCAGCGCGTCCGGCGGCGATCTCGTTCTCTTCTCCGCTCGCCCTTGAACCGCCGTTTCGCTTTCGCTTCACTGTGGCCATGACCGAGTCAACTGCGACGGGCGCCCGCATGCCCGAAACCACGTCTCGCTCCTTCTACTCCTGGCTCGGGATCGTCGGGCCGATCCTTGGGCTGGCCGTCCTGATCGTGTTCCTGGCGGACACGAGCTGGTACTTCGTCTTCAAGTCGATCCACGTCCTCGCGGCGATCATCTGGCTGGGCGGCGGCGCGATCATCACCGTCCTCGCCTGGCGCGCGCAGCGTGCGAGGGACACGGCTCAGCTGCTGCAGATCGGCAAGCAGGCGGAGTGGCTGAGCACGCGCGTCTTCGTGCCGTCGTCACTCGTCGTCGTCGTCATGGGCGTCGTCCTCATGAGCAAGGGCGACTGGGGCTACGACCACTTCTGGACGCTCTTCGGGCTGATCGGGTGGGCCGTCTCGTTCATCGTCGGCGCCGCGTTCCTCGGGCCGCAGACGGGCAAGCTCGCGAAGCTGATGGAGACGCGCGGACCGGACGATCCAGTGGTCGCCGCGCGGCTCGACGTGATCATCAACGTCGCGCGCGCCGACGTCGTGCTCGTGCTCCTGATCGCGGCCGACATGGTCGCGAAGCCCTTCTTCACGTAGGCCGTCGTGGGGCGGCCTCGGGCCGCCCCAGACGGGGGCGTTGCCAACATCCGCGCGCCGCCCTCGTCGCAGTACCCATGACGAGGCTCGTCATCGCGGGTGCGGCGCTCGCCGCGACCGCCTGCGCGGCGGGTGCGGCGGTGCCGGTTCGCATCTCGCTGGCCGCGAAGCCGCCGTCCGTCATCGCCGGCCGAGCGTGGACGGTGACGCTGACGGCCCGTCCACGCTCCTTCGCCGGCGTCGTCCGCGTCTCCGCCGCCGGGTCGCGCAGGCTCAGCGTCCGCGCAGCCGGCGGCCACGGCACCTACCGCGCACGGCTGGTCTTCCCTGCGGCCGGCAGGTGGACGCTCAGCGCAACGGCGGGCACCTCGACGTCGCGCCTCGGAACGATCGCCGTCCGCCCTCCGGCGCCGAAGCCGCTGACCTTCACCTGGCCGACGTCGATCGACGTGCAACAGGACGGATCGCTGCTCGTCGTCGAGAACGGCGCCGGACGGGTCGACCGCGTGCAGCCGGCGACGGGGCGCACGACCACCGTCGCCTCCGGGCTCGCGAAGCCTTACGCGGTGGCGACGACGCCGAGCGGAACGATCTACCTCTCCAACGGCAACTCGCTACAGCGAATCGACCGCACGGCCGCGCCGATGACCGTCGTCGATGCAGGCGCGGAGATCGGGCCGGTCGCCGTCGCGCCGAACGGCGGCGTCTTCTATACGACCACGGCGCAGGTCGTCGAGGTCGGCGGCGGCGTCATCGCGTCGGGCCTGAGCGCGCCGCACGGCGTCGCCGTCGCGGCCGACGGTGCGGTGCTCGTCTGCGACACCGGCAACGGTCGCGTGCTGCGCATCGACCCGCAGACTCAGGCGGCGACGGCACTGATCCGCACCGGCGAGCCGCGAGGCATCGACGTTGCGGGCGACGGCTCCCTCTACGTCGTCGAAGCCGTGAGAAAGCGCATCGGCCACTACACCGCGACGGGCACGCATCTCGGCGACGTCGGACCCGTCTTCAACGACCCGTACGACGTCGAGGTCGGCGCCGGCGGGACGGTGTTCGTGCTCGAGACGGCCGAGTCCGGGACGATCCGCCGCGTCGCCCCGGACGGCTCAGTCTCGACGCTCTCCACCGGCTGAATCGAGCTGCGCGAACGCGGCGCGAAAAACGTCGAGCGGCTGCGCTCCGAGCACGATCAAACGCCGGTCGAGGACGAACGCGGGAATCGCATTGATGCCGACGGACTGCGCCTCGTGCGTCGACGCTTCGACGGCGTCGACGTACGCGGAGCCGTCGGCGATCACGCGCTCGACGTCGGCGGCCTCGAGTCCGACCTCGGCCGCGAGGCGGCGTAGCTCGTCCGGCTCGCCGATGTTCGTCGCCTCCGACCAGTACGCGTCCATCAGCCGGTCGTGGAACGGCTCGTGCAGGCCGCGCTCCCGCGCGAGCTCGGTCAGGCGCAGCGCGAGGCGCGTGTTCGGAACCGTCTCCGGCCGGTTGTACTCGAGGCCGGCCGCTTCGAAGCGCGCGCGCAGCGGATCGCGCTCGCCGACGCCGATGCCGTAACGCCGGTGAAGCTCGGCGAGCGGGATGCCCTCCACCGGGTACTCCGGGTGCAGGTCGAACGGGAGCCATTCGACGTCGGCGTCGAACTCGCGCCGGGCCTGCTCGGCCGTCACCTGGCCGAGCCGGCAGAACGGTCAGATGTAGTCGCTCCAGATCACGATCGAGTGCTCGGCCACAGGCTCGAACGGTAACGGGGCGAGACCGCCGTACCGCGCCGTCTACGGAGCCGCGCGGCGGCGGATGCGCTCCCGCATCGCGTCGTTCGCGTCCTTCAGCCTCCGGATGCGCGCGCGCTGCAGCACGGTCTCGAGTCGCTGCTTCACGCTGGCGGCCTGCATTGCCGCGGCGTCGCTTCGAGCCTGAGCGTTGTTGCGGTCGAGAGGCATCGCGCCTCCGTTCCCGCCACGGCTCAGCGACCGGGGGCCGGAAGTCGCGACGTTTCGTGTCGTCGAACAGTAGCCGGATCGTCCGCCGGGCCGTTTGACGTCGAGCGCCTACGGTGACACCGCCTGCCATGGACGCCGAACGAATCGCACGGAACGACGCCGCGTTCCGGGAGGCGAACGAGCAGATCGAGCGGGCGGCCGAGCCGCTCGGCATCGAGCCGATCCCCTTCCTGTGCGAGTGCGCCGACGAGAGGTGCACCGAGATCGTCAAGTTGACGCTCGCCCAGTACGAGGTCATCCGCGACGAGCCGCGCTGGTTCCTGAACGTCCCGGGTCACGAGCGAGGTAGCCGCCCGCACGTTCGCATCGTGTCCGACTGCGGCGAGTACCTCGTCGTCGAGAAGGTCGGCAAGGCCGGCGAGATCGCAGAGCGACTCGACACGCGGGCGAGCGCCGATGGATAGACGCACGCGGCGCGTCGCCGAGAACGAGCTGCTCTTCGGCAAGGTGAACGAGCAGATCGTGGGAATTCGCGAGGCCTTGCTGCCGGAGGACGGCACCATCGCCGTGCTCTGCGAATGCGGGCTTCCCGATTGCGAGGAGAGGATCAGCGTCGACGTCGAGGAGTACGTTCGCGTTCGCGACGCGCCCGCGTGGTTCGCGCTGCGCCCGGACCACGTGATTCCGGATCTCGAGGATGTCGTGGCCGAGCACGACGGTTGGGTCGTGGTCGAGAAGCGCGAGCCCGTCAAGTCCTCGCTCGAAGAGGACGACTCGGAGGTGTAGCTAGGTACGGCGGGCGTCGGCTCCGCGGCGGCCGGCGTCTCGCGCCACTGCTGCGGTGATCGGCTGCGGCATCGGTTCGCCTGGCACGATGTCGCGGGCGAGCTGATGGATGTTCACCCGCACGCTGCGGGCGGCCGAACGCAGGACCTCGAAAGCGGTGTCGACGCTCCACCCGAACCGTTCGGCGAGGACGCCCTTCGCCTGCTCGATCGCGATCCGCGACTGCAGCGCGAACTCGAGCTGCTCGATCCGCATCTTCGCGTCCTCGAGGTCCGCGAGCAGCCCGTCGGCGGAGGGCGGTGCCGGCGCGGAAGGGCGCGCGCCGTGCGTCGGCCGTCGTGCGCGCGAGCGAGTCGCGGATGGAGCGGCTCGCTCGGCGACGACGTAGCCGTCGCGACGCTCCACCACCCGCTCGTGCTCCGGGATCTCGTGGCCGGGCAGCAGCACGAATCGCGTCGCGCGGGCGAGAATCGCGTGGTACTCCGCCTTCGTCAGCTCGATCCGTTCGAAACAGCCGTCATTGCCGCACTCACAGACGACGGCGACGCCGGCGGTGCGCGCTCCCGCGCCGTCGGACAGTTGCAAGATCCGCTCGTTGACGATCCGTGAGAGCACCTGCCGCGCCGCAACGGCAGGTTGGACGTGTCCATTCCCTTCGTGTTCGTACACCCGCTCCTCCGTCATGGCACCCTCCGCCGAAAGCCGCTGACTTCTGGGGACTCGCGCCGGCCCGACCGGGACCGGCGGCGCACCACCGTCGGATGAGCCTGCTCTCGCACGGGGCGCCGCGCGACAGCCGGTACCCCGAGGCTAGCACGGCCCGGGCGGGCGAAAACGCCGGAAACCCCGGGCCGGCGGTAGCCTGCGAGCGCACGCAGACGACGCCCGCTGGATCGCTCGAATCCGCTCCTCTTCCTCCCGGGCGCTCTTCCTCGAGGGGCGGAGAGCGGAGCAAGGGATGGCGGTCGATTCGGACGAGCGCCGACAGCAGTCGCAGGCGCTGTCGAATGCGATGACGAGGCTCCACAGGGATCACTACGGCCGCGGTCCGGGCGTAGTGCGCACGGTCATCGGCCACGACCACGCGATGTGCATTCTCGAAGACATCTACACCCCGGTCGAGCGGACGCTGCTCGACGGCGGCGAGACGGAGGCGGTCAGGCAGACGCGGCTTGCGTTCCAGCGGACGATGGAGTCGCGCTTCGTCGCGGCCGTCGAGGAGATCCTCGGCCGGAAGGTGCGCGCCTTCCTCTCGCAGGTCAGCCTGGAGCCCGACATCTCCGTCGAGGTCTTCGTCCTGGAGCGCGACAACGCCGACCCGGCACCCGAGGGCGTGGCCTAGCCGTTCGCGCGAGACCGAACCTGCGGCTCGCCCGGATTGACCACGCGGGAGCCGGGAACAGCCGCGAATCGGCGATCGCACCGCAGAGGAGCTTGCGCTGAACGCCGCGCGCTTCCGCCGCGCGAACGACCGGCTGCAACTCGCGGCCGACGGGATGGGCCTGCTCGGCCCGGTGCCGTTCATCTGCGAGTGCGCCGACGCCACCTGTATGGACATCGTGCGCCTCGACACCCTGCGCTACGAGAACGTGCGCTTCCATCCTCGCCGCTTCTTCACCGTCCCCGGCCACCACCCGGTCGACAGCGCCGTCGTGGTCGACGACTCAGCCGACTACACGCTCGTCGATCTGATCGGGCGCGCCGGCGACCTCGCCGAGCAGCAGTACGACGACGACCTGAGCTGATCGCGGCGCGCGCCGCTACCGGCGCTCGACGCCGGTGCGATCATCGCAAGCATGGCGAGGCCCGAGCTGCCGTCCGGAACCGTCACGTTTCTCTTCACCGACGTCGAGGGCTCGACGCGGCTGCTGCTCGAGCATGGATCCGGTTACGCCCAGCTCCTCGCCGCTCACCGCACCGCGCTGAGAGAAGCGTTCGAACGGCACGACGGCGTCGAGGTCGACACGCAGGGCGACGCGTTCTTCGTCGCCTTCGCGCGGGCCACGGATGCGGTCGCGGCAGGGGCCGCGGCCCGCGAGGCGCTCGGCGACGGACCGCTCCGGGTCCGGATCGGAATCCACACCGGCGAGCCGCAACTGACCGAGGAGGGCTATGTGGGAATGGACGTGCACCGCGCGGCCAGGATCGCCGCTGCGGCGCACGGCGGCCAGATCGTCCTGTCGGCGACCACCCGGCGGCTGCTGCGTGGCGACATCGACCTCCGCGACCTCGGCGAGCATCGACTGAAGGACCTCGTCGAGGCCGAGCGGCTCTTCCAGCTCGGGGACGCCGAGTTCCCGCCGCTGCGGACGCTCGACGCGACGAACCTGCCCAGCGTCTCGATGCCCCTCGTCGGCCGGGAGCGGGAGCTCGAGGAGCTCGTCACGCTGCTCTCGAACGGGACGCGGCTCCTGACCGTCACCGGCCCCGGCGGCACCGGAAAGACGCGACTCGCCCTCCAGGTCGCGGCGGAGCTCGTCGGGAGGCTGCACGACGGCGTGTTCTGGATCCCGCTCGCCGGGCTCTCGGACCACGAGCTCGTGACGTCCGAGGTCGCGCGCACGGTCGGAGCGCCGGACGACCTCGCAGGCTTCCTCCGCGGACGGGAGCTCCTCGTCCTCCTCGACAACTTCGAGCACGTCGTCGACGCGGCGCCCGCGGTCGGCGCGTTGCTCGCTGCGTCGGGCCGCGTTCGCGTGCTCGTGACGAGCCGATCGCCGCTGCGCGTGTCGGCAGAGCAGGAGTACCGGCTCGAGCCACTCCCGGAGAGCGATGCCGCGACGCTCTTCGTCCAGCGAGCGCGAGGCGTCGGCCGCGAGCTGAAGGCCGACGCAGCCGTGACCGAGATCTGCCGCCGCCTCGACGGCCTCCCGCTCGCGATCGAGCTCGCGGCCGCGCGGACGAAGCTCCTGGCGCCCGAGCGCCTCCTCGAGCGGCTCGGATCGGTCCTCCCGCTCCTGACCGGCGGCAACCGAGACGCGCCGGAGCGTCAGCGGACGCTGCGTGCGACGCTCGAATGGAGCTACGACCTCCTCGACCCGCCCGTCCAGGCGCTCTTCGCGCGCCTCGGCGTGTTCGCCGGCGCCTTCTCGTTCGCGGCCTCGGAGGAGGTCGCCGGTGCGGACCTCGACGATCTCGAAGCACTGGTGGACTCGAGCCTGGTGAAGCCGATCGGCGACGACCGCTTCCTGATGCTCGAGACGATCCGCGAGTACGCGGCGGAGAAGCTCGCCGGTTCGGCGGCAGCCGAAGAGGTCCGGCGTCGCCACGCGGCGTTCTTCTCTGCGCTCGCCGAAGAGGCGTATGCGCATCGCTTCGACGCCGAGGCGGAATGGTCCGAGCGGCTGGAGCTCGACCACGGCGACATCCGCGCCGCCCTCGACTGGCTCGAGACGAACGACCGGGAGCGCGCGCTCGCGCTGGCGGGCGCACTGGGCTGGTTCTGGCTGTCGCACGGCCACCTGTCAGAGGGTCGCGACCGCCTGGCGCGGGCGATCATCGACGCGGCCGACGAATCGTCACACGGCGCGCGCGCTCTGACCGCGGCCGGTGCGCTGACAGCTCGCTGCGGAGACGTCCAGGCCGGACGTGCGCTGCTCGAGCGAGGCATCGACGCGTGGGCCGAGCTCGACGATCGAGCGGAGCTCGCAGCCGCGCACGACGCACTCGGGTGGTTGCTCGTCTACGACGCCGGAGACGACCGAGCGTCGCTGCGAGCGTTCGAGCGAAGCCTCGACCTCCAGCGCCGGCGTGGAGACGCGGGTGGTGAGACGCGCGCGCTCGTCGGCGTCTGCCAGGTGCTCGTCGCTCTCGGTGAAGTCGCGCGCGCCGAGGAGCTGTCGCGCGAGCTGCTCGAACGCGCAGCCGGTGATCCGCGCACGGAGCACTTCGCCTACCACTTCCTTGCGGACTGCTCGCTCATCGGCGGCGAGACGCGCGAAGCGGCGACACGCTATCGGCAGAGTCTCGAGGCGGCGCTCCTGCTCGGGGACGTGATCGAGACCAGCCTGGAGGTGCAGGGTGTGGCCATGGCAGCGGCGGGTAACGGCGACCCGAAGCTTGCGTTGCGCCTCGCCGGCGCCGTCGCCGCGCTCTGGGAGTCAGTCGGAACGTCGCTCTCGGTCGCCTTCTGGGATGCGCTTCTCGAGCGCTTCATCGGCGCGGCCAGAGCCGAGCTCGCCGAGGAGGCGGATGCCGTGTGGGCGGAGGGTCGCGCGCTCACGTTCGACGACGCGGTCGATCTCGCCCTGAAGATCGAGTGAGGAGGGCGAGCTCGTTGCCCGCCCTCCGTTCTCGTCGGCCTGCTTGCGCGACGCCTACGAGCAGTTCGCGGGCGCGGGTGCATCGATCCTTCTGGCGGCATCCGCGGGAACGAGCTGCACAACCGTAGTGCGAGCCTCCACGGTGCCGTCGTTGCGGATCATGTGGACGTCTCCCCCGCCGATGTCGACGAATGAGTTGGAGTTGCCGCCGCTCGCCGAGTAGACGTGCGGCGCGCACGACGGATCGTCGGCGTCGTACACGGTCACCGTCCCTGCCGTCACGACGACCAGGCTCGGGCCCGGGTGCGTGTGCCAGCCGCTGGTACCGCCCGGCGCAAACACGTTCGACTGGACGTAGAGGTCGGTGAGGCCCTTCGTCTCGATCTTCGCCTTCCAGTCCGCCGGCTTCGACTTCGCGTGCACGTCGAGGTCAGCGAAGCGCCCCTTGGCGACGGTGGTGCTGGTGAACCCGGACGGCAGCGTCGCGAAGACGTTGCCGACGTACACGGTGAGACCGAGCACAGCAAGAGCAAAGGCCAACAGCGCCTTCAATTTCATGTCTCCTCCTTCCCGGACGAGACAGCCTCGACGACGCGGATCGGCTCGAGCCCGGAGCGATGCGCGAGCAGCGCAGCCTCTCGGCCCGACGGCGCGTCGAGAACGAAGAAGCAGATCTCGTCCTCGGGAACGTAGATCGAACGTTCGAAGCGGACGCGTGTGCTCTGCTGCGTCAGCTCCTCGGCAACCGAGCGGATGCGTCGCTCGCGGGCGGCACGCTCTCCCGCCTGGCCACGCGCGAGGTACGTCTCGATGAGGTAGCTCGGCATGCCTCGACGCTACGACCGAGGCTTTGCGGTGAAAACGTCAGAACGTCTGAACTTTGCGCGCGAGCTCGGTACGCGAGCGGACGCCGAGCTTGGCGTAGATATGCGTGAGGTGGCTGGCCACCGTCCGCTCGCCGAGGAACAGTGCAGCCGCGACTTCCCGGTTCGTGCGGCCCTCGACAACGAGGGCGGCGACGCGGCGCTCGGCCGCCGTGAGCCCTTCCTCCCGAGTGCGCCCGCCGATGCTCCCGAGCTCGTTCCGCGCCTTCCCCGCCCACGCGCGAGCGTCGATTCGCTCGAAGCCGTCCAGCGCCTCGACGATCGCGTCGCGCGCCGCACGCTTCTGTCGGGCACGTCTGCGAACGATGCCGAGGGCAAGCAGCGCTCTGGCGCGGCCGAATGGATCTGCGACGCGCTCGTGCTGCGTGACCGCGCTTTCCAGCAGTGAGACGGCCTCTTCGACGTGGCCCTCGGCCGCGGCAACCAGACCGCGACACC
>JBJMJE010000002.1:0-7642 GCA_045806505.1 Gaiellaceae bacterium | reverse complement strand
ACGCGCATCCCGACCGTCAGTTCGCGCGTGTCCACCTCGGCTCCGACTACGGGAAGACGGAGGCGTGGAAGATCGTCGCGACGCGGGACGGCTCGTCCGACGTGTGGCTCGGGCTGCGCGAGGACGTCGAGCCGGAGCGCTACCGCGGCTGGATCGAGGAGCAGGACGTCGAGGCGCTGCTCGGCTCGCTCCACCAGCTCGTCGTGCGCCCGGGCGACGTCGTCTTCGTGCCGGCGGGCGTGCCGCACGCTATCGGCGGCGGCGCGTTGATCGTCGAGCTCCAGGAACCGACCGACTTTTCGATCCTCTGCGAGTGGAAGCGCTTTCCGGTCGATCCGCGCGACGCTCACCTCGGCCTCGGCTGGGATGTCGCGCTCGGGGCGCTGCGGCTCGACGCCTACGAGCCGGAACTCGGGCTCCCGCAGGAAGCGGCGCGGTTCTTCTCCGTCGACGAACGCGCCGAGCCCGCCGGTCGCTTCGCGGTGTTGCTCGTGCTCGAGGGCGAAGGCTCGATCGACGACCAGCCGGCGCGCGCCGGCGACGCGTTCGCGATGCCCGCGGCCGCACAACCTTTCGACGTCCACGGCGACCTGCGGGTCCTACGCTGCATGGGAGGCAAATAGTCATGAGAACCAGTCTCGGCATCTGGGCCTTCGGGCCGATGGTCACCCGCTTCGTCCCCGGCGGCTACCAGCCGCAATGGCGCGACGAGCCGATCCCGGAGAAGGTGCACCGCGCGGTGAGCGGCCTCGGCGAGCTGATCGACGACTACGAGTTCCACTACCCGGGCGAGCTGAACCGGGACAACCTCGACGACGTGCGCGGCGCGCTCGACGGGCACGGGATCTACTGCATCGCGTCGGGGCTGCACGTCGACCCGCGCTTCGCCAGGGGCGCTTTCACGTCGCTCGACGATTCCGTCCGCTCGGAGGCGGTGCGGCTTTGCCTCGAGGCGGCCGACCTGGCCGGCGAGCTCGGCGCGCAGATGATCATCTGGCCCGGGGGCGAGGGCTACAACTACCCGTTCCAGGTGCCGTACGCGGAGGTGTGGTCGCGCCTGCTCGACGGCATCGCGCAGGTCGCCGAGCGCCTCGCGCAGCACGGGCGGCTCCTCTTCCTCGAGCACAAGAACTCGGAGCCCGCGATGAAGATCCACATGTCGAACGTCGGCATGACGCTGCACGTGATCTCGAAGCTGCGCGAACGCGGCATCGACAACGTCAAGGTCAACATGGACTGGCAGCACCTGATCATGAACGGCGAGAACCTCGGGGAGTACGTGGCGCTGCTCGCGGCCGAGGGGCTGCTCGGGCACCAGCACGCGAACTCGGGCTGGGGCACGTTCGACGACGACAACATGGTCGGCGCGACGCGCTTCATGGAGACGCTCGAGCTCGCGCTCGAGCTGCGGCGCGCGAACTACGGCTCGAACGGCGAGCGCCTCGGCTTCGACCTCTATCCGTACACGGAGGACCAGGTCGCGTCGGTGCGGCGGTCGGTGCTCCAGTGGCGCTTCATCGACGAGGTTGCATCGCGCATCGACGAGTCGGGGCTGCGCGAGGCGCAGTCGCGCAAGGACGCGGTGCGCGCGTACGAGATCGTCTACGCCGCGCTCGGAGCGTGATCGTCGGCGTCGACGTCGGCACGACCGCGGTCAAGGCGGTCGCGATCGACACCGACGGCAACGTGCTTACGCGCGAGGAGGAGTCGTACGAGCTGTCGACGCCGCAGCCGGGTTGGGCGGAGCAGGATCCGGACGACTGGGTGCGCGCGGCGGAGCGCGCGCTGTCGCGACTCGACGCGACGTCGGTCGGCTTCTCCGGGCAGATGCACGGGCTCGTCGCCCTCGGCGAGGACGACGCTCCGCTCCGCCCGGCGATCCTCTGGAACGACCAGCGCACGGGCGCGGAGTGCGCAGAGATCGAGCAGCGGATCGGACTCGAGCGGCTGATCGAGCTGACCGGCAACCGCGCGCTCACCGGCTTCACCGCGCCGAAGCTGTTGTGGCTCCGCGCGCACGAGCCCGACGTCTACGCGCGTATCCGGTCGATCCTGCTGCCGAAGGACTACGTGCGCTTGAAGCTGCTCGGCGAGCGGGCGATCGACGTCGCCGACGCGTCGGGCACGCTGCTGTTCGACGTCGCGCAGCGCCGCTGGAGCGACGAGGTGCTCGACGCGCTGGAGGTTCCGCGCGAGTGGCTGCCGCCGGCGCACGAGTCGCCGGCGATTGCCGGCGCGGGCGACCAGGCCGCCGGGGCGCTGGGTGTCGGAGTCACCGGGCCGGGCCCGGTGTCGGTGGTGCTCGGCACGTCGGGCGTCGTCTTCGGCGTGCTCGAGCGGTTCGAGGCGGACGCCGAGGCGCGCGTGCACGTCTTCTGCCACGCGGTGCCGGGGACGTGGCACGCAATGGGCGTGATGCTCTCCGCGGCCGGATCGCTGCAGTGGCTGCACGACGCCGTCGCGCCTGACGCGTCGTTCGAGACGCTCATGGACGAGGCGGCGACGTGGCCGCCGGGTTGCGAGGGGCTGCTCTTCGCGCCGTACCTCGCGGGCGAGCGCACGCCGCACGCGGATCCGGACGCACGGGGTGCGTTCACCGGGCTGTCGCTGCGTCACGATCGCGGCGCGCTCGTCCGCGCCGTGCTCGAAGGCGTCGCGTACGGCTTGCGGGACGCGCTCGAGTTGCTGCGTGCGCTCGGCGTCCGGCCCCAGGTCGGCCGCATCTCGGGCGGCGGCGCGCGCAGCACGTTGTGGCGCGAGATCGTCGCCTCCGTGCTCGACCTGCCACTGGAGACGGTCGCCGTCGAGGAGGGCGCCGCGTACGGAGCCGCGCTCCTGGCCGGCTGCCGCGACGGAACGTTCAGCGATCCGCGCAGCGCAGCGGAGCGGTGCGTGCGCGCGACCGGGAGAACGGATCCGCAGCCGTCGTGGGTGGCCGCGTATGCGGATGGCTACGAGCGGTTCCGGCGGCTGTACCCGGCGCTGCGGCCATTGTGAGACTCGGCGTCGAGGCGGCGCTCGTCGCCGGTCGGCTCGTCGGCGGGGACGTCGAGGTCGAAGACGGCCGGATCGCGCGCGTCGGCGTCGGCGTCAACGGACGCGGGACGGGGATCGCGGTACCCGGGTTCGTCGACCTGCACGTCCACGGGTTCGGCGGCGTCGACTTCGCGGCGGCCGACGCCGCCGCGTACCGCCGCGCGGGCGAAGCAATGCTCGAAACGGGCGTCACGGCACTTCAGCCGACGTTCGTGACGGCACCCGAGGAGGAGCTCGTCGCGTCGCTGCGCGAGGTTCCGTGCGACGACGTCGGTCCGCGGATCCTCGGCGTTCACCTCGAGGGGCCGTTCCTCTCGCCGCAGCGCATGGGGATGCATCCGGAGTCGGCGCGGCGCGAGCCCAGCGCGGACCTGCTCCGACGGCTCGTCGACGCAGGCCCGGTCGTCCACATGACGCTGGCTCCGGAGCTCGAGGGTGCGCTCGACGTCGTCGACCTGCTTCGGGCGGCGGGCGTCGTCGCCGCCTGCGGTCACACGGACGCGACCGCCGACCAGGCGCGCGCCGCGTTCGAGCGCGCCGCCACGCACGTGACGCATCTCTTCAACGCCATGCGCCCGTTCACGCACCGCGACCCAGGCATCGCGGGCGCCGCGCTCGTTCGAGACGACGTCACGGTGGAGCTGATCCTCGACGGTCACCACGTCTCTGACGAGGCGGCCCTGATCGCGTGGCGAGCGGCGCAAGGTCGAGTCGCCCTCGTCACCGACGGGATGGCCGCCACCGGTGCGGGCGACGGCACGTGGCAGATGGGGCCGGTCCCCGTCGATGTGCGCGACGGCGTCGTCCGGACGCTCGACGGCGTCCTCGCGGGGAGCGTGCTCACGATGCCTGACGCGATCCGTAATGCGATACGACTCGGCATCTCGTTCGAGGAGGCGGTCGACGCGGCGACGCGCGTGCCGGCGCAAGCGGCACGGCGAACGGACGTCGGGCGAATCGATCCGGGCGCGCCCGCAGACGTTGTCGTGCTCGACGGCGACGTCGAGATCACGCGCGTGCTCGTCGGCGGCGTCGAGCGCGGCTAAGAGGCCCAGTCGAGCGGGTCCGGGCGCGGGAAGTCCGAGACGACCGCAACCGCCCCCGCTCCTGCCGCCGACGCCTCGATCGCCTCGAAGACGTCCACGACGTGCGCCGCGTGTTCGGCGCCCATCCGGTGCGGCCGGTTCCGCCCGACGGCGTCCGCGAGATCGAGCAACGGCGCCGCCCAGTCGATGCCGTGGTACGGCTCGCGCAGCGGCTGCACCGGCGTCTCGTCCTCACCGTTCGTCGTCAGCAGCAGCCGCGAGTCCGACTCGGCCCACGTCGGCATCCACAGCGACGCGTCGTCGCCGTGGAACTCGATGCCGCGCTGCCGGTCCGGGCCGACCCAGTACGACGCCGTCAGCCGGACGGCAACGCCGTCGGCGAGGTCGAGCGTGGCGACGTAGAGATCCGGCGTCGGGAGCGTGAACGTCGTGCCGTCCGTTCGCGTTCGCTCCTGCTGCAACGTCTTCGCGTACGCCGTCACGCGGCGAACCGGGCCGAAGATCGCGGTGAGGATCGTCAGCGGATAGATCCCGACGTCCACGAGCGGGCCGACCTCGTACAACGAGTCCGGCGACGGATGCCAGCGTTCGATGCGGCCCCAGTTCGCTTCGGCATACACGGCGCGAACGGTGCCGAGCCGTCCGTCCCGCACGGCCTTCCACGCGGTCTGCTGCGCCTCCCCGAGCAGCGTCGCGGGTGCGCAACTCAGGCGCACGCCCCGCTCGCTTGCGAGCGTCGCGAGCTTGCGCGCTTCGGCACCGGTGAGCGCGACGGGCTTCTCCGTGTGCACGTGCTTGCCGGCATCGAGCGCGGCGCGCGTCACCGCTACGTGCGAAGACGCGGGCGTCAGATTGACGACGACGTCGACGGCGTCGTCGGCGAGCGCCTCGTCGAGCGAGCGGTACTCCCTGCCGCCGTGCTCCGCGACTAACGCCGCGGCGCGGGCCGGCAGGACGTCCGTCGCCCCCGCGAGCTCGAGACCGGTTACCTCCGCGATTCGCGCCACATAGCGCTGCGCGATGACGCCTGCGCCGACGAGCGCGACCCTCACGCGAGCCACTCCTCGAGCTCCGCGCGCATCGCACAAAGATCGTCGCTCGGGTCAGACGTCTCCGGCTCGTGCTCGACGGTGATCGCTCCTTCGTAGCCGATCCGCCCGAGCGCACGCACGCACTCGCGCACGTCGACGATGCCTTC
This sequence comes from Gaiellaceae bacterium, assembly GCA_045806505.1. GTDB lineage: Bacteria > Actinomycetota > Thermoleophilia > Gaiellales > Gaiellaceae > DASVFB01. The sequence goes on along the minus strand of JBJMJE010000002.1, from coordinate 2,362 downwards.
GCCGAAGCGGCACGTCTCGTGCGGCTCTCCCTCTCCGAGGACGTCCTTCAGATGGACGTGCAGCACGTGCGCGCCGAGCTCCTCGATCGCCCGCGCGGCGTCGTAGCCCTGGGTCGCCCACCAGCCCGTGTCGACGGTCGCGCCGAACACACCGTGTCCGCGCGCGATCTTCTCGAGCAACTCGGCCGGCGTTCGCTCGGGATGGTTCTCGACCGCGAGGCGGAGACCGTGCTCGTGGAAGGCGCGCGCGATCGGCTCCGCGTCGCCCGCGAAGCCGGCGCCGACGATCGAGGCGTCGAGCGCGGCCGCCACCTCGCACGCGCGCCACACATTCGCGGCGTCGATCCACGGCGCGTACGTCGCGACGCGCATGCCTCGTCGTTCGAGCACTGCGCGTGCTAAGTCGACGTGCTCTTCGGTCGCCCACGCCGGGCTCAGATGTGCGCCCCAGATGTCGATGACGTCGAAGCCGAGCGCCTGGATGTGCCCGAGCAGCGAATCGAAGCGCCCGGCAAAGGTGGCGAGCGGAGCGAACGCCTCGTTCGTCATGCGGTCGCCGTGGCCCCAGCCGTGCATCGCGTAGCCGGTTTCCTGCGCGACGAAGCTCGCCGTGTGTACCGCGATCACGTTCCTCAGCGCGAGAGCACCTGCCCCTGATCGCGCAGCGACGCCTGGAGCTCCGCCACGTCGACGTCCTGAACCGCAACCTCGCGACGCGCCGCGTGCGCCGCGGCGAGCCCCGCGGCGTGCCCGAGCAACATCAGCGTCGGCTCCATCCGCACCGAGCCGAACGCAACATGCGACGCCGACACGCACACCGGCACGAGGAGATTTTGCGCGTCGTGGCGTCGCGGCGTGAGCGAGCGGTACGGGATCGCGTACGGCGGCACGGCGAGCGACAGGTACCCCTCGTTGAAGACCGCGGGCGTCGCGAAGTACTCGGGCAGGTAGCGCCATGTGCGCTCCACCTCGCGAATGTCGATGTTGTACGAGCCGAACGCGACGCCGTCGTCGTGACGTCGGCGGCGCAGCAGATCTCCCTCGCACAGCACGTACTCGCCGAGCATGCGCCGCGCGTCGCGCACGTAGAGCTGGTGCGGCCACCCGCCGCCGTCCGTGAACTCGTCCGCGCACAGCCCCCAGCGCGCCACCTCGGTGCGAATGTGCGGCGGCGCGTCGTTCGCGAGGTAGAAGAGGAAACGCCGCGTGTAGCCGAGGTGCCGCTCGCGCACGCGCGCACGCGTCGTGTCGTCGCCGTCCGGATACGCGCGGTTGCTCCCGTCGAGCACGTTGAGCGAGAACGGCCCGATCGAGTTGACGTCGCACTTCCCGTTCGGCAGCAGGTCGGGCACGAGGCCGAGCAGGTCGCGCGCCTCGACGTCGACCGCGGCCAGGTGGCGCGCGAGCAACTCGAACTCGCCCGCGTCGTAGCCGGCCGGCTCGGCAAACGAGATCCGGTTCGGCTCGCGATCGGTGAGGCAAACGCGGAAGCCGTACGCCTGCAGTCCGCCGTCGCCCTCGCCGAGCCGCTCCGTCGGCCAGCCGCGCCCGTCGAGCTCCGGCGCGCGGATGAACGGCAGCAACGAGCCGTCGTCGGCGAACGGCGACAGTGTCACCGGAAAGTTGTGCTTGCTCGGCCGGTAGGCAGGCTGCCGTCCCGCCCATGCCTCGCCGTAGAGCTCGCGCGACTCGCGCCCGACTGCGTAAGGCACGCCGAGACGCGCCATCAGGTCGCCCTCGTAGCTCGCGTCGACGTACATCGCGGCGTCCGGAACATCCGTCGTGCCGAGGCGAACGTCGATGCCGTCGAGGAACGACGCCAGCACTTCCTCCGCGACGTGCGGCTCCGGCCCCTTCACCTGCCAGAGCGCCGCGTCGTAACGGTCTGCGACCGCGGCATAGAAGCGGCGGGCGAACCCGCCGAGCACCCGCACGTCCCCGACGTCGGTCCAGCTCAGCCCGCCGGAGACCATGCCGCCGATATGTGCGCCCGGCTCGACGAGAACCGTGCGTGCGCCTGCTGCACGAGCGGCGACGGCGGCCGCGACCCCCGCCGCCGTCGCGCCGTACACCGCGACGTCCGTCACACGAACGGCTGGAGCAGCGCGACGCCCGTCGCCGCGTCGACGCCGAGCAGAAGCGCGTCCGCGAGCGACGCGACGTCTCCGGCCGGCTCGACGTGCGCAGGCTGTGATACGAGACGGCGCAACGCGTCGACGGTCTCCGCCCCGTGCTCGCGCAGCGCGCGCTCGAAGGCCGCGACCGGCTCGTAGGCCACCGGATCGCGCACCCACTCCGCAACGCTCGCCAGCGCCAGCTTCGAGGGCACCGCCTGCACCATCCCGTTCGCGACGATTCCACG
>JBJMJE010000001.1:0-23590 GCA_045806505.1 Gaiellaceae bacterium | reverse complement strand
CGTGCGCGAGGAGAAGGTCGGCACCACGAGCTCGGGGCCGGCGGCGAGCTCGGCGCGGCGACGGATCACGTACAGCTTCCGCTCGAACGCGTCGCCTTCGAGATCGGGCGAAGCGGCGACGAACAGCTGCCGGATCCGCGGCGCGACCCGTGCGGCGGTGTCACCGACGTGGCGCGCGTCCACCGGAACGTCGCGCCACCCGACGACGCTTTGTCCCTCCTCGTCGACCGTCCGCTCCAGCAAGCGCTCGAGCTCGCCTCGACGCTCAGGTGTGGACGGTAGGAAGCAGACCGCGACGCCGTAGCGCCCGGCCGGCGGCAGCTCCACGTCGAGCGCGCGCCGGAAGAACGCGTCGGGCGTCTGGACGAGGATGCCCGCGCCGTCGCCGGTGCGCGCGTCGGCGCCGGCAGCGCCGCGATGCTCGAGGTTCGCGAGCGCCGTGAGCGCGCGCTCGACGGTCTCGTGCGACGGCGTTCCGTCCAGGCGCGCGACGAACGCGACGCCGCACGCGTCGTGCTCGTGCGCCGGGTCGTAGAGGCCGGCGGCCTTCATCCGGTGAGCCTCTCGCTTCGGTTATGTGAGCTAGTCCGGTGAAGCGAGAGGAGGCTGGAACCGGCTAGCCGAGTGGCGGGCGCGCGACCCGCACGGCAAGAAGCGCCGTAATCGACTTCGACTTCGCGAAGAGCGGCTGTGACGTCGCGCGGGGCACCGAGCACGAGACCTTAGGGGAGTATCCGGACGGCATCAAGTACTGATTCCGGGATGACGTACCGCTTCGTCGACTGCCGCTGGGACATCGCCGATCCGGAGGCGGGGCGGCGCCTCTACCTCGAGGCGCACATCCCCGGCGCGGCGTTCCTCGACCTCGACCGCGACCTGGCCGCGCCGCCGGGAGCCGGTGGTCGGCACCCGCTGCCGAGCACCGAGCAATTCGCGGCGGCCGCGTCGCGCGCCGGCATCGCGCCCGACGTTTTCGTCGTCGCGTACGGGAACATGGGCGGCGCCGAGCGCCTCTGGTGGCTGCTGCGGCACTACGGCCACGACCCGTGCGCAGTGATCGACTTCGACGCGTGGCACGGCCCGCTTCGCGGCGGCGACGAGGAGATCGAGCCTGCGGAGTTCGTCGCGCGCGAGCGCACCGGCGATGCGATCGCCGCCGACGAGCTGGCCGCCGCGGTGGACCGGCTCGTCGTCGTCGACGCGCGCATCGCGTCGCGCTGGCGCGGCGAGCCGCACCCGCTCGACACCGTCCCGGGCCGGATTCCAGGCGCGCTGAATGCGCCCTGGAACGAGCCGCTCCCGGAGCTTCCGGACGGCGAGCTCGTCGCATACTGCGGCTCGGGAGTCACCGCCTGCGTGACGTTGCACCGGCTCGCCCTTGCCGGGCGCGAGGGGCGGCTCTACCCCGGCTCGTGGTCGGAGTGGGAGCGGCGCCCCGACCTTCCGGTCGAGCGCGACTAGCCAAGTGCGAAGACGACGCGGACGTTCGCGACGACCTGCGTCGTCCCCGCCTCGATCGGCGCTGCGATCGAGCGAGCGGCTGCGTAGCCCAGCGGCATCGGCCCGCCTCCGGTCTGCGGATTCTCGGCGACCGATTGCACCGCGCCGACGGAGACGCCTGCGGCCCGTGCGAGCACCTCGGCCTTGGCCCTGGCGTCCGCGACCGCCCGTTCGAGCGCGTCGTTGTAGAGCTTGCCCTGATCGTCCCGTGAGAGAGACGGCCCGCTGACGTTGTTCGCACCGGCCGCGACGGCGGCGTCGATCACGGCGCCGGCCTGCGACAGCTCGCGCACGATCGCCGAGACCGAGTTCGATGCGGTGTAGCCGACGACCTCACGCCCCTGGTTGTCGTAGCGCGAGTCGAGCGACACGTACTGCGTCTGGAGATCCTTCGACGCGATCCCTGCGCGCTTCAGCGCCTCGATCACCTTCGCCATCTCCTCCGAGTTCTGCGCCATCGCCTCCCGCGCAGTCGAGCCCTGCGTCACGACGCCGAACGAGGTCGTCGCGGTATCGGGCTCGGTCGTCACGGTGCCGCTGCCGGTGACGCTGATCGTCCCGGGGCGGGCATCGGTGCTGTCGGCGCGGATCAACGCCGGCGCGCCGACGCCGGCGAGAGCGGAAGCGGCGAGCAGCGTGGCGGTGATCCAGACAAGGTGGCGGAGTCTCATCGCCGCTTATACGGCGCCGCCCGCGATTATGTCACCGGGTCGCCGAATTCAGGCCGCGGTCGCGCTGCCGAGCGCGCCGTCGCCGAGGTACGGCGCCCACGTCTGCGGAATCTTCGGCGCGGCGATGCGGATGAAGAGCGACGGCGAGGGCGGCGTCGGGCGGACGCGCATCGTGTACCCGAGCTCCTCGACGAGGCGGTCGGCCTTGCGCAGGTTGCACGGCGCGCACGACGTGACGACGTTCTCCCAGACGGAGTCGCCGCCGCGGCTCCGCGGCACGACGTGGTCGAGAGTGAGCCGTCCGCCCGACCCGCAGTAGACGCACCGCCAGCCGTCGCGCGCGAACAGCGCCCGGCGCGAGATCTTGCGCTTCACCGTCCGTGGCACGCGGACGTAGTTGACCAGCCGGATCACGTGCGGCCAGACGAAGGTCGACGTCGCGGAGCGAAGTGGGCGGTCGAGCGTCTCCAGGACCTCGGCCTTCCCCTTGAACACGAGCACGTGCGCACGCTTGACGGTGCACACGTTCAGAGGTTCATAGCTCGCATTCAGAACCAGGACTTGCACCAGCCAAAATGTACCTTCAAGCGCGGATTTCGCCGAATGCGGCTAGCGAGCCATCGCGCGCTCGACCGCCTCGCGCTCCTCGGGGGAAAGGGCGACGGGCGCGCGGCCCTGATCGATCTCCTTCACGTAGATGCGGGCGTAGTCGCGGCCCTGGATCGCGGAGATGACGACCCCGGTGCGCGACGAGTCGAGCATCGCGAGGGACGCCGACTGGTGGCCCCCCGCGTCCGAAAGAGCGTCGTAGCGCACGATCGACGTGCGGGCTACGGCGCCGTCGACACGGCGGTCGACGCGGGAAAGCCCCGCGGCGATCTCGTCCACGGCGCGGAGGACGTCGTCGATCCTCCCTTGCAGCGACACGGCGAAGTCGACGATGTCGCGCTTGCCGCCGCCGAGCAGCACCTTCTGCGCAGCGCGTGCACGGCGCAGCAGCACCAGCGTCCAGGCCCACGCGGCCAGACCCAGCAGGGCCAATGCCGCAGCGGCGACCGCGATCCACCCGGCAGTCGAGGCGCTCATCCGCCGGATCCTAAGCGCGAACCTGAGCGCGCCGCCTGCACGGTCTAGCGGCTAAGGCGACAGGCTGAAAATGACTGGATACTGATAGGAGTTGTTGTCGACGCGGGCCTCGTTCTGCACCGGAGTCACGTCGACCTTGAGCGTCGTCTTGACGCCGAAGACGCCCGTCGTGTCGATGTTGCGGAACACGACGATCTTCGTGTCGCCGGGGCTGATCACCTGGATCGTCTGCGTCTGCTTGATCGGCGCGCCTTGCTTCTGAATCGTCAGCGTCACGGGGATCTTCGTCTCGAGGTTCTCGCCGGTGTCCTTGACGGCGACCTCGAACCTCAGGCTCGTCGACGCGACGACCTTGTTGTCCGCGTCGCGAGAGAGCACGAGCCCCTGCGGCTGCGCTGTCACCGACTCGATACCCGTCCCGTGGAGGCCGCTGCCGGTGCTCGTGCCGCCGCCCGTCGACGCGCCGCGCAGGCGTTTCACGATGTCCGCGAACGTCACGGCGTTCGTCAGGTCGGCATTCGTGACGACGTGCGAGCGTGGGACTGCGACTCCGTGGACTCCCTGCTCGTCGAGGATCTGCTCGGCAGGCGTCTGGAAGAGGTCGTCCCACACGACGTCGCTCGCGAGCAGTCGCTTCGACTGCTCGGCGAGGACGGTGCCCGCCTTCGAGGTGTCCTTCGTCTTCGCCGTCGTCTGGAACGCGTTCGCGAGGCCGCGTAACCCGCTCACCCTGAGCTGCAGCGCCTCGATCATCTGCTGGTGCGCATCGCGCAGGTGCCCGGGTGGGTCGAGCGACTGCGCATGCGCGACGTTCTGCTGCTCCTGCTGCGCCAGGCCGTTCAGCTTCTGCTCGAGCTCCGCCTGCTTGATGCCGGGCGTGACGAGCACGTTGTTCAGCGTTCTGCCCGTCTGCGTCGAGGCCTTGGCCACCGAGGAGACGTCCTGCATGTAGTCGTGGTACGCCTTCGACTTGGCGTCGTTCTGGCAGCCCTGGATCCAGAACACGAGCAGGACGACGACGAGGATCGCGAGCGCGATCAGACCGACGAGACGCAAGATCGGCGTCAGCCCCCCGGGCGGGCGCGTCGGGCGACGCGGGCCGCGCGGCCCCCGCTTCGGACGCTGCGGCACGCGGACTGGGCCGCGGCGCTGGGTGATCGTCTCTTCGTCCGGCTCGTCGAAGAAGTCGAACTCGAAGTCGTCCTCAGTTGTGCTCAACGGACGTGACTGTAACCAGTCCGTCGGATCGGAAAGGACTCCGACCGGCGGCGGCATAAGAGTTGCGAACGGTGTCGGAAGCTCTCGCCCTTCGTCCCGAGCCCCGTCTCTTCCTCGGCCGCTACCGCGCCGTGCGGCCGCTCGGAAGCGGTGGCTCGGGCTCCGTCTGGCTCGCGCGCGACGAGCAGGGCGGTCGCGACGTGGCCGTCAAGGTCGTCCCGCGCGAGGGCAAAGCCGGCGAGCGGGCGCGCCGCGAGGCGCAGGCGATGTCGAAGCTCGACCACCCGGCCTGCCCGCGTGTGTACGCCTGCGGGCGCGATGCCGAGAACGTCTACATCGCGTACGGCTACGTCCCCGGATCGACGTTCCGCCAGTCGCTCCGCGCCGGCCGCGTCACCGATGCCGTTGCCGTGGAGGTCGCGGTGCAGGTGCTGGACGGCCTCGCGCACGCCCACGACCGCGGCATCGTGCACCGCGACGTGAAGCCGGCGAACGTGCTGCTGGCCGACGACGGAGACGACGAGATCTCCGTCCGCATCCTCGACTTCGGCCTCGCGCGATTCGCCGAGGGCGAGACGCTCACCGCCGCAGGCGACGTCCCCGGGACGCTCGCGTACATCGCGCCCGAGCGGCTGCACGGCGAGCCGGCTGGCCCTGCGGGAGACGTCTGGTCGGTCGGCGTCCTGCTCTACGAGGCGCTCGCAGGCCGGCACCCGTTCTGGCGGCCGTCGCTCGGGGAGACCGCCGAGGCGATCGCGCAGGGACCTCCGCCGCTGCGGACGGAGCGGCCCGACCTGCCGGACCGGCTACTCGCAGCTGTCGACAGAGCGCTCCTCGTCGACCCGAAGAAGCGCCCGTCCGCGGCAAAGCTCGCGCGGATGCTCGGCCGCACGCGCGGCGACGACCGGGGCGCGACTCGCGACATCGTCTCCGTACCACGGCAACTGCTCCCGGCAGTCGCAGCGGGCATCTACGCCGCCGGAGCCGCCGCGCTGCTTCCCTTCTACCCGGAGCGCGGCGCGCTGCCGCTCGGGGTCGCCGCCGCCGCGCTGACGCTGGGCGCGCCTCGCTTCGGCCTCGCATTCGCGCTCGCCGTGCCGATCTTCCCGCTCGGCAACGTCGCCATCGGCCTGGCCCTCCTCTACACGGCGCTGGCCGCCGCTGCGTGGCTCGCACTCGTGCTGACGAAAGGGCCTGCGCGGCGGGCGATCGTCACAGCGGCCGGCGTGGTGCTCCTCGTCGTCGCGCACGCCGTGCGGGCCGGACCGATCGGCCACGGGATCACGGGAAGCCGGCACCCGCTCGCCGTGGCGGAGGCGCTCCTCACGGCGGCGCCGCAGTCACTCGCGTGGCAGGTTCCTCTCGCGGCGCTGGTCGCTGCTGCTCTGCCCTGGACCGTCCGTCGGACACGCGAGTTGAGCCGTAGAGCCGTGGAGGCCAGGACTTACACTGGCTGACGCGGGGAATCGCCCCCGCATCCCGATGCTGCGCCAGATCGAGCACAAGATCGAGTCCCTCTTCGAAGGGATCTTCGGACGTGCGTTCCGAACGCACGTCCAACCCGTCGAGCTCGCGCGCAAGCTCGCGAAGGAGATGGACGAGGGCAAGACGGTTTCCGTCTCGCGGGTCTACGTGCCGAACGAGTACTCGATCTTCCTCGCGCCCGACGACCGGGAGCAGTTCTCGTCATACGAGGAGTCGCTCGTGGACGAGCTGGAGCAGTACTTGGCCGAGCACGCGCGCCGGGAGGGCTACGCGCTCCTGTCCGACCCGCGGATCGTCTTCAACACCGACGCCGACCTCGCCGTCGGGGAGTTCGGCATCGCAACGCGCATGGTGCAGCAGCGCGGCGGGCCGTCGGTGCCGGCGCAAGAGCCGAGCGCCACGATGATCTACCGCCCCGCCCAGCAGCCGACGGCGGCGGCGACACCCGAGGAGCTCGGCGTAACGCGCGAGGTCGTGTCGTTGAGCGTCGACGGCACGAGCCACGAGCTGACGAGGCAGCGGACGACGATCGGCCGCTCGCGCGACTGCGACGTCCAGATCGAGGATCCGAGCGCGTCGCGCCGCCACGCCGAGGTTCGCCAGGAGGGGACGGCGTACTGGGTCGTGGATCTCGACTCCACCAACGGTCTCGAGGTGAACGGCATGCGGACGAAGCGCGCGAAGCTGCAGAACGGCGACAGGATCACGATCGGCTCGACCGAGATCGCGTTCCGTCGCGATGTCGCCTGATGCTCGCGTCCGTCGAGGTCCAGACCGCTCTGCTCGTCCTCAAGATCTGCTTTCTCGTGCTGCTCTACCTCTTCATCTGGCGCATCGTCCGCAGCGCGTCGCGTGACGTGCGCATGCCCCAGGAGAGCTTCATCATGGGGCCGCAGCAGGCGGCCGCGGCCGGCCTCGGACGGCAGCCGCAGGCGGTCGACTCCGGCGCCCTCGTCACCGTCCGCTCGAACGCGCTCGAGCAGGGCTCGCGCTTCGAGCTGAACGCGAAGCCGATCACCGTCGGCCGCGCGGCCTCGAACGACATCCGTCTCGACGACGACGAGTTCGCCTCCAGCCGGCACGCCCGGATCGAGCCTCGCCGCGACGGCGTCTGGATCGAGGACATCGGCTCGACGAACGGCACGTACTTGAATGGCACCCGCCTTGTGCGCGCGCAGAAGCTCACCTCGGGGGACGTCATTCGCGTTGGAGAGACCGACCTCAGGTACGAACGATGAGAGTCGCCAGGAGCGCGGTTGCGACCCATCCGGGACGGAAGCGGCGGTTGAACGAAGATGCCTTTGTCTGCGAGCCGCCGCTGTTCGCGATCGCGGACGGGATGGGCGGGGCGCGTGCCGGCGAGGTCGCGTCCGGACTTGCCGCCGCCGCCCTGCAGGAGAACCAGGTGAACGGCACCGGAGCCGAGCGTGTCGTCGCGCTGATGCAGGCGGCGAACCGCAGCGTCTACGAACGCTCGAGCCGCGACGCCGACGTCGCCGGCATGGGCACGACGATGACGGTCGCGCTCGTCGAGGACGGAGGCATCACGTTCGGCCACGTCGGCGACTCGCGCGCCTACGTCCTCCGCGACGGCGAGCTCGAGCAACTGACCGACGACCACTCGCTCGTCGCAGAGCTCGTCCGCGGCGGCAAGCTCTCGGCCGAGGAGGCCGAGCATCACCCGCAACGTTCCGTGATCACGCGCGCGCTCGGCACCGATCCCGACGTCGACGTCGACACGTTCACCGTCGACGGACGCCAGGGCGACGTCTTCGTCCTCTGCTCCGACGGGTTGACCGACATGGTCGCCGACGACGAGATCGGCGCCGTCCTGTCCGAGCGGCGCGAGAGCCTCGAGGATGCGGCGAACGAGCTCGTCCGGCGGGCGAACAAGGCCGGCGGACAGGACAACATCACCGTCGTCGCGTTTGAGCTGACCGACGAGCCGGACGAGCGCACGCTCGAGCAGACCGTCGAGCAGGCCGCGGTCGCTCCCGCCGTGGTGACCGAGCCGAAGGATCGGTCCGGCTGGCGCCGGTTCCTGCCGCTCACGATCCTCGTGCTCGGCATCCTCGTCGCCGCGGCCGTCCTGTGGGTGCTGGTGCAGCGGTGAGCGAGCGCAACCGCGAGCTCCTGAATCTGATCGTCGTCGCGATGCTGACCGCGCTCGGCTTCGCCTCCGTCTACATCGCGCGCCAGTCCGTGGTCTCGACTGCGTCGCTCTCGTACGCGGCCTTCTTCTTCGCGCTGTACCTCGTCGCGCATCTCGTCGCGCGGTACGCCGTGCCGCACGCGGACCCGTACCTCCTGCCGATGGCAGCGCTGCTGGCAGCCGTCGGCGTGACGGAGATCTACCGGCTGAACCCGGACAACGCATTCAAGCAGGGGCTGTGGATCGTGATCGCCGTCGGCGTCTTCTCGGCGACGCTGCTGTTGCTGGGACGCGACTACCGCGTGCTCGAGTCGTACAAGTACCTCTTCGGGTTGAGCGCGATCTTCCTGCTCGTGCTGCCTGCGCTTCCGGGGTTCGGAACGACGGTGAACGGCGCGCGGCTGTGGGTGCGCGCGGGGCCGCTGCAGTTCCAGCCGGGAGAGCTCGCGAAGCTCGCGCTGATCGTGTTCCTCGCCGGCTACCTGCGCGAGAAACGCGAGGTGATCGCGCAGGGACGCTTGAAGGACCTCGGTCCGCTGCTCGTGATCTGGGGCGGCGCGATGCTCGTCCTCGTCGAGACCAACGACCTCGGCAGCGGCCTCCTCTACTTCGGAGTCTTTCTCGCGATGCTGTACGTCGCGACCGCGAGGTTCGCGTACGTCATCGCCGGCGCCGTGCTGTTCGTGATCGGCTCGGCGGGCGTATACAGGATCTCGGGCCACGTCCGTGACCGCGTCGACGTCTGGCTGCACGCGTTCCAGCACGCCGACACGAGCGGTTACCAGCTCGTGCAGGCCCGCTACGCGATCGCACACGGCGGCGTCGGAGGAACCGGCCTCGGCCACGGCACCTTCACCGCGCCCGGCTCGAGCACGACGTACATCCCCTACCTGAACACCGACTTCATCTTCGCCGCGCTCGCGCAGGAGCTCGGTCTGATCGGCGCCGCAGGACTCCTGCTCGTCTACATGCTGTTCGTCGCGCGCGGCTTTCGCATCGCGCTGCTCACCGACGACGGCTTCTCGAAGTTGCTCGCGGTCGGCCTGACGTTCGCGTTCGCGCTGCAGGCTTTCATCATCGTCGGCGGCATCATCGGGCTGATCCCGCTGACGGGCATCACGATGCCGTTCGTCTCGTACGGAGGATCGAGCGTCGTCGCGAACTTCGTGTTGCTCGCCGGGCTCATGCTCGTCTCGAACCGCGCCAACAGCGTGCGGGGCACGACGTGAACAAGCAGATCACCCGCCTCGCGGTCGGGGCACTCGTGCTGCTCAGCGCGCTGATCGTCGGCACGACGTACTGGCAGACGTTCGCGGTCGCGGGGCTCGCGGACCGGCAGGACAACGCTCTTGCGCGCGTCGCGCAGTTCACCGTCGACCGGGGCAAGATCTACACCGCGCGCGGACACGTCCCGCTCGCCATCAACGACAAGCGGAAGGTCGACGGTCAGACGTACTACTTCCGCAAGTACCCCAACGGCTATTTCGCGCCGCACGTCGTCGGGTACTCGACGCAGAGCCGCTCGCGCGCCGGGATCGAGCGCTCGCAGAACGACTATCTCACCGGCGCGAACGGCAACTTCTCGAGCGTGACGCAGCGCGAGCTCGACAAGCTCAAGGGAGTCACGCTCGAGGGCAACGACCTGCTCCTGACGCTCAGCCCGCGTGCGCAGCAGACCGCGGTGCGACAGCTTGCGGGGAAGTGCGGCGGCGCGGTCGCGATCGAGCCGCAGACGGGGCGGATACTGGCGCTCGCGTCGAGCCCGACGTACAACCCCAACGCGGTGGAGAAGAAGTTCTCGGCGATCACGAAGATCCGCACGCGCGGCTGCAGCTTCGCCGCGCCGCTCCTCGACCGCGCGACGCAGGGTCTGTACCCACCCGGCTCGACGTTCAAGGTCGTGACCGCGGCCGCGGCGCTCGACAGCGGCGCGTACAAGCCGAGCTCGGAGTTCGTCGACCCCGGGTACTGCGAGGAGTACGGCAAGCGCGTCTCGAACGCCGGCAATCCCGAGAGCCCGGAGACGTTCGGCACCGTCACGCTCGCGCAGGGCCTGCAGCACTCGATCAACTCCGTCTTCTGCAACATCGGCAAGCAGATCGGGGCGGGGAAGATCCTCGAGTACGCGAAGCGCTTCGGCTTCTACGCGACACCCGACGTGGAGCTGCCCGCCGACGCGCAGAGCCCGAGCGGGCTGTACAAGAAGCACAAGCTGTTCGCGCCGAAGCATCCCGAGTTCCAGGTCGATCCCGGGCGGCTCGCGTTCGGGCAGGAGCGGATGCTCGCGTCGCCGCTCCAAATGGCGATGGTCGCCGCCACCGTCGCGAACCACGGCGTGCTGATGCAGCCGCACCTCCTGCAGAAAGTCGTCTCCCCGGACGGGAAGACCGTCCACAAGGTGAAGCCGGAGAAGGTGCGTCGTGTCATCTCGCGCCGAACCGCAGACGCGCTGACGCAGATGATGAGGTCCGTCGTCACCGGCGGCACCGCGACGAACCTCGCGTCGTCCGGCATCGATCTCGCGGGCAAGACCGGGACCGCAGAAATCGGCGTGAACGGCAAGTACGACACGTGGTTCATCGCCTTCGCACCGGCGAGTAATCCGAAGGTCGCCGTCGCTGTCGCGCTCGAGAATCAGACGGGCTTCGGCGCGACGACCGCCGGCCCGATCGCCAACTCGATCGTGCAGGCCGTTCTCCCTGCAAGGTCGAATAACGAGGGATCGGGCTGATGGCCACAACCGACCAACTCCTGAACACGCTGTTCGACAAGCGCTACCGCGTGATGCGCAAGCTCGGTTCAGGCGGAATGGCGAACGTCTACCTCGCCGAGGACCAGGAGCTCGGCCGCCGCGTCGCGATCAAGATCCTGAACGAGCGGCACGCGGGTGACGAGCAGTTCGTCGAGCGCTTCCGCCGCGAAGCCAAGAACGCGGCGAGTCTTTCGCATCAGAATATCGTCTCGATCTACGACCGTGGCGAGGCCGAGGGCACCTACTACATCGCGATGGAGTATCTCAACGGGCGCTCGCTGAAGGAGCTGATCCTGTCGCGCGGGCCGGCGCCGATGTCGGTGGCCGTCGACTACGCGCGCCAGATCCTCTCGGCGCTTCGCTTCGCGCATCGCAACGGCATCGTCCACCGCGACATCAAGCCGCACAACGTGCTCGTCGACCCCGAGGGGCACGTGAAGGTGACCGACTTCGGCATTGCGCGCGCCGGCGCGAGCCAGATGACCGAGGAGGGCTCGATCATCGGCACCGCGCAGTACCTCTCGCCCGAGCAGGCGCGCGGCACGCAGGTCGACCAGCGTTCCGACCTGTACTCGCTGGGGATCGTCCTCTACGAGCTGCTGACGGGGGAGGTGCCGTTCACCGGCGACAGCCCCGTCGAGATCGCGATGAAGCACCTCTCCGCGACGCCGCCGCCGCTGCGTGAGAAACGCCCGGAGATGCCGACGTCGCTGGAGATGGTCGTCCTGCGGGCGCTCGCGAAGGACCCGGCCGCGCGCTACCAGACGGCCGACGAGATGGATGCCGACCTCGAGCGTGTCGGGCGCGGCCTTGCCGTTTCGCGCGAGACGGAGGAGGCGGCGACGACCGTGCTGCGCGGCGTTGCGTTCGCCGACGGCGCGGCGACGACCATCGGTCCGGCGCTCGCGGTGACGGAGACGCGGCCGCCGCCGCCGGTTGCACCGGACTACTTCGACTACGCAGAGCAGCCGCGGCGCCGCTCGATCTGGCCCTGGCTGCTCGCGGTCCTGCTCGTTGCCGCCGCCGCGATCGCCGGCTTCTACGTCTACCGGCAGATCCAGGACCAGCTGAACCAGAACGCCCCGGTCGGCGTGCCCGACGTCGTCGGCCTCCGTGAGGCGAGCGCGGTGAACGACATCCACGCCGCCGGCCTCGAGACCAGTGCCGGGCCGAAGGGTGACAGCCACATCCATCGGCAGCCGAACAGCAGCGAGCCGAAGGGATTCGTGTACGACCAGACTCCGAACGCGGGGGACCGCGTCGGCAAGGGCAGCTTCGTCGACATCTACGTGTCGACCGGAAAGGCGCAGGTTCTCGTCCCGTCCGTCGTCGGCAAGTCGAGCAACGACGCCGTCGCAGAGCTCACGCGCAAGAACCTCGTCGCAGAAGTGCACAAGATCGCGTCGAGCCAGCCCGCGGACACCGTCATCGCGCAGGACCCGAAGGGCGACGTCAAGGTTCCCGAGAAGACAAAGGTGCGAATCAACGTCTCGAGCGGTCCGAGGCCGATCGGGATCCCGGACGTGCGCGGAAGCTCGTACGACTCGGCGGCGTCGCAACTGCAGGCGCTGGGCTTCGCGGTCGCACGCAACGACGTCGACTCGAACGCCGCCGCGGAGGGAATCGTGATCGGCCAGGAGCCCTCGGGCGGCAGCTTCTCGTCGAAGGGCTCGACGGTGACGCTGACCGTGTCGAAGGGGCCGCAGACGACTGGCGTGCCGAACGTCGAGAACACCGACGTCGAGACGGCGAGGAGCCAGCTCGTCGCGTCGGGATTCAAGGTGAAGGTGAAGCACGAGGACACGTCTGACCCCTCACTGGAAGGGATCGTGATCTCGCAGGATCCGGGCGCGGACACGCAGCTCAAGCCGGGCGCGACGGTGACCGTCACCGTCGGGCACTACAAAGAGGCGCCGGCGAGCCCGACGACGACCGACACGACGGCGACGACGACCACCGCGACGACGACGACCATCCCCGGCCAGTGACGCGGCGCATCCGGGTCGCCGTGCTCGCCGGCGGCCGCTCGAGCGAGCACGACATCTCGCTGGCGTCGGCGCGGTCGGTGCTGGAGGCGCTCGACCCGCAGCGGTACGAGGCTGTGACGGTCGCGATCGGCCGGGACGGGCGCTGGCAGCTCGAGCGGGGCTCCTCCGGACACGTCCTGAGTGCAGGGCTCGGGACGCGTCCCGCCGAGACGCTGCCGATCCCGACGAACGACAGCGCCTCGACGACGCTCGCCGACGTGGACGTCGTGCTGCCGATCCTGCACGGACCGTTCGGCGAAGACGGCACGGTCCAGGGACTGCTCGAGCTCGCGGGCGTGCCGTACGTCGGAGCAGGCGTCGCGGCCTCCGCCCTCGCAATGGACAAGGACCTGTTCAAGAAGGTCATGCGCGACAGCGGCATTTCCGTCGCGCGGCACGTCGCGCTCAGGCTCGGCGACGAGCCTCGGAACCCCTTCGGCTACCCGGTCTTCGTGAAGCCGGCGCGCCTCGGCTCGTCCGTCGGCATCTCGAAGGTGCACGACGAGTCCGAGCTCGACCCTGCGGTGGAGCTGGCAAGACGACACGACGAGAAGGTGCTCGTCGAGGAGTTCGTCACGGGCATGGAGGTGGAGTGCGGCGTCCTCGGCAACCGCGTCCCTCCGCCGATCGCGTCGCTCCCCGGCCGCATCGACACGCTCGAGCACGAGTGGTACGACTACGAGTCGAAGTACGACGAGGACGGCATGCACCTCGTGATCCCGCCGGAGTTGCCGCAGGAGACGATCGAGCGCGTGCAGCACGTGGCCGTCGACGCCTTCGTCGCGAGCGAGTGCGAGGGGATGGCGCGGGTGGACTTCTTCGTGCGGGACGACGGCGAGGTCGTCGTCAACGAGTTGAACACGATCCCCGGCTTCACGACGACGAGCGTGTACGCGAAGCTGTTCGAAGCGTCGGGAATCCCGTACGCGGAGCTGCT
Organism: Gaiellaceae bacterium; assembly: GCA_045806505.1. Classification (GTDB taxonomy): domain Bacteria; phylum Actinomycetota; class Thermoleophilia; order Gaiellales; family Gaiellaceae; genus DASVFB01. The sequence continues at coordinate 9,762 of JBJMJE010000001.1, read as the reverse complement.
CGACCGGCTCGTCGCGCTCGCGCTCGAGCGCCACGAGCGCCGCTCGAAGCTCGTCTTCTAACCGAGAACGCGCTCGGCGAGCGCTTCGAGCACCTGCAGCTGCACGCCGGGCTGCGAGAGCAGCATCCGGCGAAACGCCGGCCTGGAGATGACGAGCGCGGTGGACGGCTCCGTCAGCGTCACCGTCGCGGTCGTCGGCCGCTCCGTGACGAGCGAGATCTCGCCGAAGAAATCGCCGGCCTCCAGCGTGTTGACCTTCCTGCCCTTGCGGCGAACCTCGGCCTTGCCGTCCAGCAGGACGAAGAACTGCCGGCCGGGCTCGTCCTCTCGGATCAGCACCTTGCCGTCGGCGAGGTCGATCTCGTCCGCGATCTTCGCCACCTCGGTGAGCGCCCGCTTCGAGAGCCCGCCGAAGAGCGGCACGCGCTTGAGCACCTCGGTCTTCTCGGGAGCCTTGCGCCTGCGCATCGCGCCGATCTTACGCCGTCAGCAGGTCGCGCGTCTGCTGCGCGTGCCGCTCGAGGCCCATCGCCTCGAACCGCGCGAGCGCTGTCTCGAGATCTGAGCGGTCGCTCCGAACTCGCCCGAGAGCGCGGCGCGCAAGCGCCTCGAGACACGTGCCGGGCGGCTCGAGGAGCGGCTCGGCGAACGCCTCGGCAGCGGCCCGGTCGCCGACCTCGATCAGCCCGTCGAACAGGACGTCGTACGTCGGGAGCACGAACCAATAACGATGCTCGTTCGGCAGCAACGCGTTCGCGAGCAGACTCGTCTGCTGCTCGATCAGGCTCGTGTCGCCCTTCAACAGCGCGAGTCGAAGCCGCGGGCCCCCGAACATCAGGTCGTAACCCTCCATCCCTAGTGCCTCACCCCTCTGCTCTAGACGCTCCGACTCTGCCTCGTCGCCGAGGATCCGCGCCGCCGCTGCGCACGCGAGGAGCGTCCGCTGGTTGCGGACGCACGGCGTAGCGAGGTTCGCTTCGACCGCGCGCTCGACGCGAGCCGTCAACGTGCGGACGGTCTCCCAGCCGGAGGCGAGTTCCTCGATCTCGACCGTGAGCGCGATGCCGTGCACCCGGTGGTGCGGCGTGAGGCGCGCCGTCGCCGCGTCGAACGCGTGCGCCATCGCGCGCGCATCGGCGAAACGGCCGAGAGCCGCATCGGGCGGAACGACCGCTTCGTAGACCTCGGCGACCTTCTCGGGGTCCGTCAGGTCGTCGACGAACTCGAGCGGCTTCTGCACCCACTCGAGCGCTTCCTCGTAGCGGCGGGCGTGGTGGGCGGCCATCGATCGCGCGAAGTACGCGCTCGACCGGAGCTCGGGATTGCCCGTTGCGTCGGCAATGCGACTCGACTCCTCCGCCGCCTCGGGCTCGGCCCTCGGCGACCAGAAGACCTTCGCGCACAGCGCCGTCGCGCGCGCGGCGGAGTCGGGCTCGCTCAAGGCGATGGCCTTCTCGATCCAGCCGTCGACGACGTCCCGCTCCGGCGCCTGCATCCACATGCCCGAACGGAAGGACGTCTGGTACGCGAGCTCGGCATACGTCTCGCCGCGCACCCGCTCGTCGTCCGTGAGCTCGAGCGACCGCTCCATCGCCTCCCAGAACTCGGCGCCGTGGAAGCCGAGGGCATTGGCGCGGCCGATCTCGCGCCACAACTCGGAACGCGCGTTCTGGTCGGGCTCGAGCTCGACCGCGCGCTGCAACAGGACGATTCCCTCGTCGAGGTCGTAGCGAGCGACGGCCAGCTCGCCGGCGCGGCGAAGCCACGTCGCCGCCTTCGAGCGCAGCCGCTCCGCCTCCGCGGGCTCGTCGCCCCACGCGAGGTCGACATGCTCGGGCGCCACTGACTGCTCGTAGTGGTGCGCGAGGAGCGGAGCATGCTCGTCACGTCCGGCACCGACCTTCTCCAGCCATTCCGCGAATGCCGCGTGCAGACGCGCACGCCGCGCTTTCGGCACGCTCGCGTACGCGACCTCGCGCGTGACCGTGTGCTTGATCGCGAACTCCCGCTCGCCGTCCATGGTGGACGCGCCGACGCGCCGGATGAAGTCCCGCGTCTCGAGCAGCTGGAAGTCAGGCGCCGTGCCGTCGAGCAGCTCGATCACCGGCCCTTCCCAGAAGACGCGTCCTGCGACCGCGGCCGCCTGGAGCGCCGCCTTCTCGGCGCTCGGTAGGAGATCGATCCTGGCGGCAACGACGGCATGCACCGTGTCCGGGATGTCGAACTTCGCCTGAGCATCCGTCACCGCCCACGAGCCGTTGCAACGCGCGAGCACCCCGTGGTCGATCAGCGTGCTGATCAGCTCCTCGACGAAGAACGGATTGCCCTCCGCCCGGGCGACGATCTCGTGACGCATCCCTGCCGGCAGTTCCGCGCCGAGCAAGCCGCCGACCATCGCCGCCGCGTGCTCGGCGCGAAGGGGCTCGAGCCACACCTGCGAGGCGTTGCGCAGGCCGCCGCTCCACGACGGACGCGCCTCGAGCAGCTCCGGCCGCGCGGTGCCGATCACGAGTAACGGGCCGCGGACGTCGCGCGCGAGGCGCTCGACGAGCTCGAGCAACGGCTCCTCCGCCCAGTGCAGATCCTCGAGCAGCACGACGACCGGCCGCTCCGCGACGAGCTCGCTCAGCAGCTCGACCCACGCGTCGTGCAGCCGGTCGCGCGCGGCGAGTGGATGCAGCTCGCCGCCGGTGTCGAGGCCGAGCGCAAGGCCGAGGATGTCGCGCCCGCCGAGCCGCTCGCGCACGACCTCCGGTGGGTCGCTCTCGAGGATGCCGAGGTGCTCCTTGAGGATCTCGCCGAGCGGCCAGTACGTGATCCCGTGGCCGTACGCCAGGCAGCGGCCGGTCCGGCGCAGAGGCTCGGGATCCAGCCGCGTGAGCCACTCCCACAGCTCTCGCACGAGGCGCGTCTTCCCGACGCCCGCGTCCGCCATGATCGTCACCACGTGCGGAGCGGCCTGCTCGACCGTGCGGCCGTACGTCGCCAGCAGCAGATCCAGTTCGGCGTCGCGTCCGACGAACGCGCGACTGACGCCGCCGACGCCGCGCGGACGCATCAGCGACAGCGCGCCGACGAGCGGCATCCCGAGCACGCCGTGTTCCTTGCCCTTCGCCTGAACGCGGCGGGTCTCGCCGAAGTCGAACGCGCCGCGAACGAGCGAAGCCGTCCGCTCCCCGACGAGGATCTCCTGCGCTGCCGCGGCCTGCTCGAGACGCGCGCAGACGTTGACCGCGTCGCCGGTGACGAACGAGCTTCCCTCGCGCGGCCGCCCGACGACGACCTCGCCGGTGTTGACGCCGATGCGAAGCGACAGCTCGCCGCCGAAGAGCGCGTGCAGGCGGCGGCGCATCGCGAGCGCGCAGTGCAGCGCGCGCTCGGCGTGATCCTCGAGCGCGAGCGGCGCGCCGAAGACCGCCATCACCGCATCGCCGGCGAACTTCTCGACGGTCCCGCCGGCGCGCTCGATCTCGGCGGCCATCGTGTCGTAGAACCGCTCCAGGGTCGCACGCGTCCGTTCCGGATCCTGCGAGCCGGCAAGCGCCGTCGAGCCGACGAGGTCCGCGAACAGAACCGTCGCGAGCTTGCGCTCGTCCGCCGGCGGCGTCGTCGCGGGAGCACCGCACGAGGGGCAGAAGCGGGCGCCGTCCGGTAGATCGGCACCGCACTGGGCGCACGCGGCCATGCGCTGATTCTGACCAGACTCGCGTGCCTTGACCAGCGCCCGCCGCGCCAGCTGCACGCGGCGGCCCGTCACCTGCCGTGAGCGCTAGCCGATCCGGGTCTTGCCGAACTCGACGCGAAAATCGACCTTGTTCCCGGTCGCCGTCTCCGTGAACTGGAGCTCGACGCCGCTCGACGTGCCGTCGCCGTTCTTCCTGACGACGTACGTCCAGCCGGGGGCGAGGATGACGGAGTCGAGCCGGAGGTAGCCCGCCGGATCGCTGCGGACGAAGACGCAGCCTCGTTCGCGAAGACCGTCGACCCATCCGGCTGCAGGACGACCCACGCGTCGGGATCCTGCGGTCAGTAGCTCGCCGTCGCAGGCGGCGGGGTCGAGGTGGAGCCGCCGCCGGCAAGGGCAGGCGCGGCCGCAATGCTGGCCGCAGCCCCGGTCGCAGTCGACGCCGCAATGCGACGTTGGTCCTACGACCCCTTCGTCAGCTCGTCGCGGTGACGCCGTTCACGTGCGCGGCACCGTCGGACGCGAGTCGCGTGATCCACAACAGGTACACGGATCCGGTGCGGCCGTTGAGCTCGAAGGTCGTGGTGCCGTTGACGGTCTGCGCCGACGAATCTGTCTGGGCGGACCCCGCGGAGTCTCCCGCCTTGACGACGGCGCTGAAGCCCGGCGTGTCCGTCGTGACCGTCAGCTTCTTCAGCGCGACCGAACGCGGCGCGTTGAGCACGAGTCCTACGCCGTCCTTGGCGAGCCCGCCGAAGTCCGGGTCGCCGTAGTGCTCCGTCGTCCAGTACGTCGCCGGGTTTCCGTCCGTCGCGTTCGGCGCGTCGGAGTCGTGCTCGGTGCCGTCGCCCTGCGGGTCGTAGCCGCTCGCGCCGGTGAGCGCGACGGCGCCGCCGTTCCCGTTGCCCGTCGTGGTGGTGGTCGTCGTCGTCCCGCTCGAGCGGTCACGGTTCACGGCGATAGCGGCAACCGCGATCACCGCCAGCGCGGCGAGCGCGAGCAGCGCGACGATCAGCGGTGTCGGCGAGATGCGCCGGCGCGGCGCCCGCCCCTGCGCCCGAGGGGCCGGCGGCCTGATCACCGTCGCCGTGGAGTCGGTGTCTGCGGCGCGCAGCTCGTGCAGGCACGCGTCGAGCTCCGCTGCGAACGCCTCCATCGACGCGAAGCGGTCGCGAGGATCCTTCTCGAGCGCACATGCGACGGCGGCTGCGACGCGAGGCGGCACGTCGCGACGCAGCTCCGTCACACTCGGCGGCCGCTCGTTGATGTGCTTCATCGCGACCGCGACGAAGTTGTCGCCGCTGAACGGCCGACGGCCGGTGAGGAGCTCGAAGAGGACGACGCCGAGCGAGTAGACGTCGCTCTCCGCCGTGGCCTTGTCGCCGCTGGCCTGTTCCGGCGCGATGTAGTTCGACGTGCCGAGAACCGTGCCGGTCTGCGTGACGCCCTTGTGCACGTCCAGCGCGCGCGAGATCCCGAAGTCGGTCACCTTGGGCTGTCCGCCGCCGTTGAGCAGGATGTTCTGCGGCTTCACGTCACGGTGCACGTGGCCCTGGCGATGCGCGAACGCGAGCCCGCGCGCAGCGCCGATCGCAATCCGCAACGCTTCCTCCACCGGCAGCGCACCGTCGCGCTCGACCAGCTTGTCGAGCGTGTCGCCCTCGACGTACTCGAAGACGATGAACGGCCTGCCGTTGTCCTCGCCGCGGTCGATGACGGTGACGATGTTCGGGTGCGAGAGCTGCGCGACCGTACGCGCCTCGCGCTGGAACCGCTCGACGTAGTCGTCGTCTTCGAGGTGATGCGCGTGCATGACCTTGAGCGCGACGTTGCGTTCGAGCAGCGTGTCGCGCGCGCGATAGACGGTCGACATGCCGCCGGTGCCGACAAGCTCCTCGAGCTCGTATCGCCCGTCGATCAGCTCCCCGCCGGTCACGGGTGCTCCTTCCCCCTTTCGGAGCGTCTAAGAACCGAGCGCAGCTTGCAATGCGTCCTCCCACACCGAGAGCGCCTCGTCGAGCTCCTGGTCGGTGAGCACGAGCGGAGACAGGACGCGGATGCAGTTCGAGTAGATGCCGGCCTTGAGCAGCAGCAGCCCGCGCTGTGCCGCCTCGGCGACGACGGCGGTCGCGAGATCGGGTGCCGGGCGCTTCGTGCTCCGGTCCTCGACGAGCTCGATCGCGAGCATCGCGCCGAGGCCGCGCACGTCGCCGATGGCGGGAAACCGCTCCTGCCACGCGAGCATCCGCGCGCGCATCGCGTCGCCGATCTGAGCCGCGCGTTCGACGACGTTCTCCTCCTCGATCACGTCGAGCACGGCAAGAGCCGCAGCCTGCGCCACGGGATTGCCGACGTACGTGCCGCCCACCGCGGAGTCGCCGGGTGCGTCCATGACCTCCGCGGCGCCGATCACGCCCGAGAGCGGCAGCCCCGCCGCGATGGACTTCGCGACTGCCATCAGGTCCGGCTCGATGCCGAAGTGCTCCATGGCGAAGAGCCGTCCCGTGCGGCCGAAGCCTGTTTGCACCTCGTCTGCGACGAGGACGATCCCGTGCTCGTCGGAGATGCGCCGCAGTCCCGCGATGAACTCCTTCGAGGCGGGGATGAACCCGCCCTCGCCCTGCACCGGCTCGACGACGATCGCCGCGACGTGCTCGGGGTCGACCTGCACCGTGAACGCACGCTCGAGCGCGCTCAGCGCCTCGTCCGTCGAAGGGCCGCGGTACTCCTGCGGGAACGGGACGCGGTAGACCTCCGGCGCGAACGGACCGAGGCCGGCCTTGTACGGATGCGTCTTCGACGTGAGCGACAGCGAGAGCAGCGTGCGGCCGTGGAACGCCCCCTCGAAGGCGATGACGGCGGGCCGCCCCGTGTGCGCTCGCGCGAACTTGACCGAGTTCTCGACCGCCTCGGTTCCCGCGTTGAAGAACGCCGCCTTCGCGGGCTTCCGCACCGGCGCCAGCGCCGTCAGGCGCTCGGCGAGGTCCACGTACACCTCGTAGGGAACGATCGTGAAGTCCGTGTGCGAGAAGCGCTCGAGCTGCTCCTGCGCCGCTTCGACGACCCGCGGATGCGAGTGACCGACGTTGAGGCAGCCGACGCCGCCCGTGAAGTCGAGGAACGTGTTGCCGTCGACGTCGGTGATCGTCGCTCCGCGTCCCTCGGCGATCACCACCGGCACGTAGATCGAGAGCGGGTCGGCGATCACGCGCTCCTTGCGCTCGAGGATCGCTTTCGACCTCGGCCCCGGGATCTCCGTTTTCAGGTGGATCGAACGCGTCAGCGCCACGTGGGTCACGCTATCGCAAGCGCCGGACCTACGGGCGTACGAGGGCGCTCGACGTATAGACGCCGACGGGGTTCCAGAGCAGGAAACCGTGGGTCGAGAGCGAGCGCGCCGCCTCCACCTGCGACCTCAGGTCATGAGCGGTATAGGTGCGGCCGAGGGAGAAGTCCTGGAGCCACGGAACGAGGTGCGAGCCGGAGCCGCGCATCGCCGTCTCGAAGAAGAGGAGCGCGTCCGTGACCGTCTGGCCGGGATTCGCACTCGGATCCGGGAGGCCGTATTCGCCGGCGTTGAAGTGCGACGGGTAGACCATCGGATAGACGGCATCGGTGTAGCGCGCGAGACGTTGCGGCTTCTGCCCGATGCCGAGATCGCGCGTCGCGGCGAGACCGAAGACGTCGACCGATATCCGCGCATGCAGCGCGTGCAGCCGCCGCGACGCGTAGCGCACGAAGCTCGTGACCGTCTTCGCCTTCGACGCGTTCGTCCGCACGGGGTAGCGGATCGCCGAGAGGTCGCCGTCCGAGGGGAATCGGACGTAGTCGAACTGGATCTCGTCGAAGCCGGCGCGTACTGCGGCCTTCGCGACCGCGACGTCGTACGCCCACACGCGGCGGTCGTACGGATTGAGCCAGCCGAGCCCGCCCTGCGTGTGCCAGATCGAGCCGTCCGGGTTGCGGAGCGCGAGGCGGGGCCGCTTCTCGGCGACGTCGGGATCCTGGAACGTGACGACGCGGCCGATCAGGTAGAGCCCCGCGGCGTGGAGCTTGCGCGCGGCCGCCCGAGGGTCGTAGTACGGCTTCGCCGCCCCCGTCGCGCGCCCGAGGCGCGGCGCGCCGCACACGAAGGCGACGTCGCCGTTCTCGTCCTAGACGTCCAGTTCGATCGTGTTCAGGCGGGCGCTGCGGAGGCGCGTGTACGCGTTGAGCTTGCCGGGGATGCCCGCGAGCGCCATCGTCACGTGGACGCCGCGCATCTCGCGCGGGACCGCACGTGGTCGAGGTGCCGCCGGCTTCGGCTGCTCGGGCGCCGCGCGCGCAGCGGCAACCGGCTCGGTGCTGCCTCCTCCGGTGAGCGCGAGGGCGGCATACGCGACGGCAGCCGCGGCGAAGGCGAACGTCGCGAGCGCGAGGAGCCGGCGGACGAGGTGGCGCCGCCGGGACGCCCGCTCGCGTCGCCTGCGTCTGTGGCCGGGATCGACGGGTGTCAGAACCGACAAGCGGCCGAACGCTATGCCATTCCGCCAGAATCGGGGGCGTGGTCCTCTCCGACCGAACGATCCGGCGCCTGCTCGACGAGGGCCGCATCGGCATCGACCCGTACGACGCGTCCCTGGTCCAGCCGTCGAGCGTCGACGTGCGCGTCGACCGCTACTTCCGCGTCTTCCGCAACTCGCGCTACCCGTACATCAACGTCAAGGAGGCGCAGGAGGACCTGACGGAGCTCGTCGAGGTCGACGGCGAGCCGTTCATCCTGCATCCGGGCGAGTTCGTGCTCGGCTCGACGCTCGAGCGCGTGACGCTGCCCGACGATCTCGTCGCCCGGCTCGAAGGCAAGAGCTCGCTCGGCCGCCTCGGGCTCCTCATCCACTCGACCGCCGGCTTCATCGACCCCGGCTGGGACGGCCACGTGACGCTCGAGCTCTCGAACGTCGCGAACCTCCCGATCACCATCTACCACGGCATGAAGATCGGGCAGCTCTCGTTCGTCCAGCTCACCGAGCCCGCGGAGACGCCGTACGGCTCAGGGACGATCGGCTCCAAGTACCAGGGGCAGCAGGGCCCGACGCCGTCGCGCTACTGGCAGAACTTCCGCGCGGAGCGCGAAAGCGACGCCGTCGACACGTTCGCGGGAGAATCGACGACGTGATCCTCGTCACCGGCGCGGCCGGCTTCGTCGGCGGGCACGTCGTGCACGCGCTCCGCGCAGACGGCCGGCCCGTGCGCGCCCTCGTGCGCGACCGGCGAAAGGGCGGCGAGCGGCTCGAGGCGTGGGGGTGCGAGGTCGTCGAGGGCGACATCACGAAGCCCGAGACGCTTCGCGCGGCCCTCGACGGCTGCGACGCCGTAATCCACCTCGTCGCGATCCGGCAGGGCCGCGCCGAGCAGTTCCAGCGCGTCATGGTCGACGGCACGCGGAACCTCATCGCCGCGGCGCGCGAGGCCGGAGTCGGGCGCTTCATCCACATGAGCGCTCTCGGGGTGAGCGAGGAGACGAAGGATCTCGTCCCGTACTTCGGCGCGAAGTGGCAGATGGAGCAGGACGTCAAGGCCGCGGAGATCCCGCACGTCATCTTCCGGCCGAGCTTCATCTTCGCGAAGGACGGCGGCATCCTGCCGACGTTCGCGAAGCTCGCACGTCTGACGCCGGTGACACCGATCATCGGCGGCGGGAGGCAGCGCATCCAGCCGATCTGGGCGGACGACGCCGGCGCGTACTTCTCCAAGGCTGTCGACCTCGACGGCGTGACCGGCCGCACGTTCGAGCTCGGCGGCCCCGACGCAGTGACGTGGAACGAGTTCTGGGAACGGCTCAAGCGCGTGCGCGGGATCCGCCGCCCGAGCCTGCACATGCCGATGTCGCTCATGCGGATGAACGCGCTCGTCACGGAGCGGCTCCCGGGAAACATCCCCCTCACGCGCGACCTGCTGAAGATGCTGGAGGCCGGCGACAACGTCGTCACCGACACGAGCGCCGTCGAGGTCTTCGGCCTCCCGCTCGTCGCGCTCGACGAGCAGCTCCGCCGCGCCGCGTGACCGAGCTGCCCGAGCGACCTCGCGGACTCCTCATC